>JAJZBG010000012.1:5660-52264 GCA_021799035.1 Actinomycetes bacterium
GGGCCAACATTCGGCGGAGGCGCTCCCTGCCTCCAGCGGAGGTGAGGGCCAACATTCGGCGGAGGTGCTCGTCGACTCTCCATGCAGTGAACGCCAGCTTGCCGACCATTAGAACCGTTAATACCACGATTGATGTCAACGCCGTGAATTCGTGGCAGATTGCCAGCAGTTCGGTCACGATCGTGTCGAGCGCGAGACTGAGAGCAATCGCGATAACAATTCGCTCAAGACGATCGCGAGGAGCGAAGGTGCTGATGGCCACCCAACCAGGGCAGATACCAGTGAAGCTGAACGTCAACAGAGCGCGGAGTGGAACTGGCGCACGCATAGCGACGACGACTATCGCAAGACAGCCGACTATCACAGGGGCTGCATCGGCAGCTTTGAGGTTGATGTTTCTCATCATCTAGCCACTCCTAGCGGTTGGGCCGCACTGGCTCCAGTTCCACCACTCGCTCCCACCGTGAAGCTCTCGGTCGAACCTGCGGCGGCATCAATCGAGAGAGAAGGTGATTGAGAGCGCAGTGCGAACACCAGCACGGACGAGTTCGACTCAACCACCCGGAATTGATTCGACCTGATCAGGTCGTTCTCGATTTGCTGGGGCTCATCTTGTGGCATTAGTCCCATGGTCTGGATTTCCGCCAGGTCGCTTGAGGTAAGCACAAAGTATGAGTGCTTGTACCAAGACATGTCGCGCACAAGTGTCTTGACGGGATTTGCCTGTAGCTCTGCAACCGCCTTAGGAGAAACCTGCGTGAACCAGTAGTAGTTGAAATCGTTGTAGTTCTCGAGTGGCCACGGGTTATTTCCTACGAGACCTATAAGGAACGAACCTTTCGGTATGGAGTTGTACAAGGCGTTTAGGCCCGAGAGTTCCTGTTGCGGAAAGTAGTATGCGCGATCGTTGCCGTAGTTTGCAAAAATGAACCCCACAGCCATCACAGCCAAGACTGCAACGCGTGAAATATCGGCCAGACGTGAACCAGTCATTCTCCCAGCCGGTTGCAGCGCTGATGCTCCGTACAGGGCGAGGAACGGAAGTGAGAACAGAAGGACTCGAAAGACAATCTCGCCGCCGTAATTGTTTGCAGCGAGCGCGAACATGGGCGAGATGATCAGCAGAAGAGCCTTCAACCATCCTTGCCGCTGACCTGCAATCCGATTTCGCAAATACCCTACAACAGCAAGAACGATGATCAATACCGTAAGCATCCGGTCGATCTTCGAGACGAGGATTTCCTCTGGGTTTGCGTACCAACCGTTCACCTGGTGTACCGACGCATTCGATAAAAACGACCCAAACGATCTAGTGATGCCCGGAAGATTATCCTGGACAAAAGTCCGACCGGCGAATGCTATCCATCCGATCGTCACAAAGCCAGCAACGACTGGTAGAGAGCGGTAGTGAAGTCGCCGCGAGAACGCGAGCAGAAAGAGAGAACTCACGAGGATGAACGGCGTGAGCTGATGGCTCGACGCGATCGCGACCGCCAGTGCAACCACAACGGCGTAGTAGGCAGGTCTATGCGTAGAATCGAACGCGATGCCGTACCTGTCCAGGAGCGCTTCTCCTCGGGACCACTTGAGCCGATCGGATCGGAAGTGTTTCAGGCAAATTGCGATCGCTACGAGGTAGAGGAAGTAGGCGTAGCCCTGAGGAGAGAAATAGTCTTGCCCAATCCAGTTGCCAAGATAGAAGAGCCAAAGGGCAGTCAGATAGATGCGACGGTCGAGCGTGAACGTCTTGAAGATAATTAGCAGCGGTCCGGCATAAAGTAACTCATTTATGAAGGGTCCCCATGTCGCGATACCGAGCGCAGACGTAAATCCCGATCCACTGGTGAGCAAAGCGCTGAGGGTGAAAAATCCTGGCCAATCTTGATATGCGACGAGAGATGGAATTGCTTGATGAATATAGACACCGTGGTGCGCTACGACGAAGTTAGTGATCGCAACGTGCTTCCACGCCCAGGAGTAGAGCGGGGACCCATAGAGCAATCCCGGCGTGGCGTGCAACATCGCGAGCAGCACGATGAAATGCGCCGCGAGAAAGAGCGGTCTCGCATCTGTTCGACGTAGCCATATACCGAAGCTCACCGTGAGAAGAGCAAGACAGACCCAGTATGTCACCGGCAGCACCGAGACAAGGCCGAGATCGTTCATCTTCGCCATAGGCACCCCGCGACCGATCAAGAAAGCCCATAGTCCGATGATCGCGACGAGCGCACTAACGCCGACCGCCTCAGCTCGCGTGACACGCGCCCGTATATAGCCGACCATGGTCGTGAGAGTGCCGACGAGGATTGCGAGCCCCCGCAGACAACCGACCGCATCCCCATTGACAACTTCAAAAAGCGAGCGCGCTATACCCATTGGGATGGTAGAGCTGAGATAGCGACGTTCAGCA
Organism: Actinomycetes bacterium; assembly: GCA_021799035.1. Classification (GTDB taxonomy): domain Bacteria; phylum Actinomycetota; class Acidimicrobiia; order Acidimicrobiales; family Acidimicrobiaceae; genus SCQM01. The sequence goes on from JAJZBG010000012.1 coordinate 8,071, forward strand.
GAAAGAGCAGCACCTGTTCCCGTCATGTCGCTGACTCTAGCTTTGGAGCTTCCCTCCGCGAAGCAGCGCCGAACAAAGTACTTCCACGTTCCGCGTGTTCGTGGAACTCGATGTACTACCCTTGCGGTCGGCTCGTAGACCAGGCCAACCCCAGGTGACGAGGCTGCCCGAATGCACAGTTCGGTCTCTTCGCAGCCAGCCATATTCGCGCCCGTCCGGCCAAGCGCGCTTGAGAATCCTCCGAGTGAACGGAGCAGATCCCGACGAAACGACATGTTTGCGCCAACGAAATTCCGGACCGGCTCGGTCGACGACGGCATGCCGGAATGACTGCAGCCGACGACCCAGTCGAATTCTAGAGGGAACCAACCGGGTCGTGAATCGACCCACGCGGGCTGAACGCTCCCGCCGACACCGCCAACTGTCGGGTCTTGGTAAACTCCAAGAAGCTTTTCGAGCCAGTCCTGATCGGCTATCGCATCGTCGTCTAGGAAGGCAACGACATCGCCTTGGGCAGCCTCGATTCCCGTGTTGCGCGCCGCTGACAGTCCTCGCGCGCCGACGCTCTCAATGACCCTCACTTTGCGAAGATGCCTGCGCGCACGCTTAAACAGGGCCTCGCAATGGTCGATAACGACGATTATTTCTGCTGGAACGACCGACTGCCCTTTGGCAGATTTAATGGCCGCGTTCAGATCGCTCCATCGATCTTCGGTGTAGGCGCAAATGACGACCGATACCAACACAGGTGGGGGGGCGAGAACGTCAGTCATCGCGATACTGCCCTGAGTACAGGCTCAACATTTGCTGCCCACCACATCGGGTTTTGCGAATACTGTTGTGACTTCTCGAGATTTCCTGCGGTGTGACAGAGCCAGCACCAGAGTGCGACCTCATGACGGTTGAGGTTCGCCTTTTCGATTGCATCTGACGCAAGCGAGAAGATCTCGCCCTCCGCCAGTTCCGAATGAGTCAGCAAATCGCAGACGACGGAGCCAAGCTGTCGCCTCTCAGCAATCCCCGTCACTGCAATCAGCCAAAACAAAACGTCAATGACTGGAACGCCACGGGATCGAGCTTGACCCCAGTCGATTACCGCCTGGACCCTGTGGTCTTCGGCACTCAAGATGACGTTTCCCGGCGAGAAGTCGCCGTGGGTCCAACTCAGCTCCATGATCTTGCCCTCAGTCGCGCTCCTCAGTTTGTCTCCAACGATCTCGAGTGCACGCCGCTGCGTATCGGGTACACGTCCAGAAGGATGTGAAAGCGAGAGGGTACGCAGAGGGGCCTCGAGAAGACTCTCGAGATCGTTGTTCGTGAGAGCTTCTGAGAGCGTCGTTGGCCCATGGAGTCCGGCGATCACGTCGATACCAGCTTGCGCGACGAGCAAGGCCTGGGATGGCATCGCGCCAAGCAGGATCCTCGCGTCGGTGCCGGGCACTGCGCTCTCAACCGCGAAGATGGTCTGCTCGTGCTCAAGCAGCCTGAACTGGGGCAGAAGGCTGCGCCAATCACCAAGCCGTTCGTCACTTTGGAGCCTGGTCAAAACATCAGATTGAGCCACAAGGTCGCCTCGCGCCTGTTCACTACACGGGAGCTTCAACACAAGTGATGTCGGTTCTTCTGGTCGATGCAAGAGGACGACGAAGAGGTCCGAAGCACTTGGAACGACATTCATTTCGAGGATTTGCGGAGCATCTTCGACCAGGGTAAGTAGCTTGACGACTTCGTCGGACTTCTTTGAAAAGCGCTGCTTCGCCTCGACGCGTTCGCGAAGCTTGCGCAAGAGATCAGTAAGCGTCGTGAGATCGAACGCGACAACGAAGCGAGCAGCCAAGAGTTGGAGCGCGACAGTTCGCTTTCCGGGGCTTCGCTGCGAGGACCCTGTCACACGTGCATCACCAATGAAAAGCACCGCGGCCGCAACTGCACACTGAACGACCAGCCATGCGACTGCAGCTCCGCGCACGCCATACACGGGTACGAGCGCCCACACGAGAGCAAGGACCAAGGTGCAGATCGCAGCATTAAGAAGAAACACCGCACGGGTCCTGTTGCGGACTCGCAAGGCACTCATCGCCGTCGACGTAAACACGAACGGAACCGCGGAGAGTACGAGGATCCCAAGCGTTGACGATCCCTCGGTGGCGTAGTATCCACCGAACAGGCGCAGGATCAATGTCGCGCCGACAGCAATTATGGCGACGATCGGGGCTAACAACTTGACAAGGTGTAGCCGAACACGCCGAAGGTGCTCTCTCAGTATCGAGTTGTCGAGAGCTGACTCGACAATCATCGATGAGCCCATGTTGATACTCACAAGGTAAAGCACATTTGCGATTACCCAGTCCAGACTGTAGACCGCGCTCACCGTGGGACCGACGAGGTGGATTACGAGGAGGGGGGTGAGGTTCACCGTGGCGAGCCAGCAGAGTGAGGCTAGGAAATCGTATGGAACGTACCTCATGATCTGCGCAAGAGTAAAGTCGCTCCCCGCAGGCGCTTGTAGTGCTCGGGGAATCGCTCGTTTGAAAATAAGGAAGTTGGTCGGAAGTACAGTCATTAAGGCCGCCAGCGACCATGCCAGATAGATCCCGGACTTCAGTGCGAGTGTCGCAAGCGGAACAACGAGGGCAACTTTGGCAAACGAGAAGCCAATATTTTCGACCGGCACCCACTTCGCGCGCCGTAAACCTGTGAGCACTCCGTCTTCCAAGACGAACACCGCCCACGTGGCCGTCGACATAGCCCACCACAGCACGAACAACCAATCCGCCTTCAAAAAGACGAGGTCTGGGGCGAGACGAGAGAGCAGAGCGATAAACACAAGAGCCAAAGGTATTGCCGTGGCCACGCCAATTGCATACGTGGCGAGCACGAACTGTCGAGTCTTGCTACCTGCGACTGGTATAAAGCGGATGAGCGCGCCACTCAGGTTGAACTGGGCGACACCACCTATGAAGGTCATAGCTGAGAGCGCAGCTGTGTCCCGGCCAACGACGGCTACCGGATAGGAGCGAGCGGCTAGGACCCAAAAGAGGAATCCGATTCCAGAGGTCGCGAGAGAACTCAAGATCAGCGCGTGCCCGTTTCGAAGCAGCGTACTCGTTCTCTCAGCGTCAAACTCGACGTGCATGTCCGACGTATCGGGAGCCGCAGTCATCTGACGCGGTTCCCTGGAAACGTTGAAGAAACGAGGCGAAGAACGCGACGAATAGCGCCGCTGCGCCCGCCCTCTTGGATGGAGAGCAAATCGACGAGGGCCAATGAGGCGTCATCCATATGAGGAGCACTGCAGATTGGGCAGCTGCCAGGCTGGTGGCGGATCAGATCGGCCACGGCCGCTGCCGTTCCAGCTTGATACGCCTGCCGGACGATTCGCGTCCCGGACTTGCGCAGCACTTGGTTCGCATTCGCCGGCGCGAACGATCGCTGGGCGAGCCTCAAGAAGGAGCCGTCCGTCGCACTGTCGCCGATAGCGAATTCAAGCGGCCAAGAATCGTTCGCGCCATCACCCGCCGTGCCAGTGGCTGCTCCGAGGTGTTGCAGAAGGATGCAAATCGCTTTTCCCTTGTCGACCGATGAGGCAACGAAATCTGTCTGTTCCTCGCCGTGAATCGCAATGATCGCTTCGGGACACGGGCAGGCTTTCAATAACTTCGTCGCTTGCTCCGAGTCCAATCCACGGCGACGACCTCTACCATCGATGCGGTAAGCGCGAACTATGCGCTCGTAGTCGTCATCGACGACGATGTCCGTATCGTTCGTTATGGAGTTGCGAAGCAAGTCGAGCTGGTTGGCGTCGTGCTGCGGCACAAGGTCGATCGTTGTTTTGTGAATATGATCGTAGATCGCTGACCCGTACTCTGCGACGCCTGCGAAAAGAGCATAGGTTTCGCAGCGCTCAACCAACTCAGACAAGGAGCGACCTGACGCAAGGATCACGCGGTAACCGTGGGCGACGAGGGAACGCAGGGCAAGTGCGCCGGCTGAGGTTGTCGAGGGAAACCCGAGCGGGCTTGTTTCGAGAACACCATCGAGATCGAGTGCGCACCATGGGCCATCAGTTGATGACGAGATATCAGCAAGAAACCGTTCCGCGAAGTAGCGATGCACAATTCGGGAATTGCGTCGAGCAGCAGTGCTTCGGCTGACACGTTCCAAACGTTGTTCGTTCCATGAGTGCACAAGCTGGAGGAGCATCCAACGCTCAGGTTCGATGGGTGAAGCATATTGCTCGTATACCTTGCGGAGAATGACGGAGAACTCTTCGCTATCGGAAGCGACGGCAATACCAGCAAGATCGAATACGGCATCAAACGAGGCCAAGTCGAGGTGGCTAAAAGGACCTTCGGCAAACTTCGTTTTGACCGCGGGAGAACTGCCCCTAGAAGAAAACCAAGTGTCTGTCGATGTCATACAGTCGGGAATTGAAGGATCCGTCACGTAAAGAATCCTGCGCACCAGCGGAGCGACGACGGTCCCGTGTAAAGCCATCGAAAGTGGCCCGAGGGATCGTCCGACGATGTTCGCGGCTACCTCCCAAACTGGTTGGCGACCGGCAAGAAAGACACTGGGGTCAGAGTCAACTCGGAGCAGCTTCTTTCGCTCTGCCACATGACTTGCCAGCTGAGCAGCTACATTCCGATGATCGTGGGAAATCGCCAGCTTGTCACTGCTAGGCAACTCGCGAAAGTAGAGGAACCCCTCTTCGAGGCCGATGACGCTTGGGAAAAGATGAGGAGCCCGCTCCGAGATGGCCACTGCATGTCGCCCGAAGTAACCGAGTCCGACGCCCTCGACAACGATCTTGTTCCAAGTTGATATGCCAGTCAAGGCGTCACGAATCTCAACATCAAAGTTTCTCACGACGTGTTCGCGTGTCGCAGCCGAAATGGTCGGATTTGCCCTGACGTTCAGGACTTCCGACGTGTTGCCAAGGAGACGACCAAGCGTCTCCTTCACGACGGGAGCTTTCAGCAAGTGCTGGAAGTCCCAAGACTCGAAGGGCAATGTGATGATTGTTGTCCTTTGCAGAATTCCATTGAACTCGATCGGACTAGCGAAAACGCCAAGAAGGAGAGCAACAGATTCCGGGCGGATATTCATTCTTCGATCAAGGTCATCGACGACTCGTTTGATTGATCGGCCAGAGGCTGGGGGATCGTCCAGAACTAGGATTCTTCCGCCCGCATCGGCAGCGTGTCTCAGAGCGTCCCTCTGTTCCTTCGCGAGCGGCCAAGATGGCCGAATGCAGATCGTGTTCACGTCGGTGAAGCCGTGTAGCCCAAGCGCGGCCGCGCAGAGTGGAGCAAGGTACGAACCGGAAGTGCGCACCCCGACGACGCAAATGGGCCGATCTTGTAACTGCCCGGTATCAGCAAACTTGGATACGAGCGCCCCGACATCTGCAGGGCGCTGATCGAAGCTTCGAAAACTTGACGGAAGTCGTACGATCTCGTTTGCGAACGACACGGAAAGGGGCCGGAGCGTTTCGCCGATTGCTCTGCCGCGACTTTGAAGGCGAGATGCATCGGAGCTACTTGGAGAATACCGGGCCAGAAGGAAGAAGGCGAGCTCGCGAAGATACTCGGCGATGTCGTTCGAATACGTTGCAAGATCCCGATTACGAGGAAGACGGGCGCGGACACCTTCGAGCGCCCAGTCCACCGCCGTCGCTCCCCTGCCAAGTCGAGCAAGCAGATCGATTCTACTCTTCGAAAGGTACTGAGCTGCGCGACGGAAGATCAATCGAGTCGCGCCCGAGTGATCTTCAACCAGCTGCTGGATCCCTGCCGCAACAAGAAACACGTCGAGCCAGCAGGAAGACTCCACTGCATCCGACAGCCAATCGAGCATGGTCCCAAGGTTGGCGAAAAGATTGACGGGCTTGAGCACTTCTTTCTCCGTCGGAGAGGGAACTCGCAGTGATCTAGACAGTAAGGTATCAGTCATGGCAGAGCGTCGCCCCGTATTTGGTTCGAAGCCGATGCTGCCAGTGCACGGCACAACTCTTCACGTAAGCAATCGGGCCTTTTAGAATTCCCCACATCTGCCGTCGTCCTAACGCGTTAGTCCATTGGGGAACTACTCCCTCCAGCACCGACGCGATGTCTCCGTTACTCACAGAGGACGCGCGTGAGTGACGCCACGCGTACAAGATAGCATCCGGGAAGCGCGAGAACATCGACGCCGCGACACGAGGCTTGCGGAGACCGACACTTGTTATGTATGCGCCCAAGCCGATGCCATATCCCTCCGCCTGGTTGACTACGGCGTCGAAGTCGCGGTGATGGTAATGCCAGACGATTGCGCCGGGACGGTACGCGAGAGTTCGGCCGGCCACCAGCAGGCGAAAGAGCGCCGCGAGATCATCGCCGCCGCGGGCAAAAGTGCCCGTTCCAAGCGCTGGATCGAACCCGCCGATGCTCCGGAGGAACGCTGTCTCAAAGGCCATATTCGCGCCCGAGCCAAGGCGCCCGACGGTGAAAGGAAAGAGACGGTCCGCCGGTCGATTTTGATCCAAATCAACGTCGCGAGGCAGGAATCCCTTAGAAAAGCGACCATGCGACTCCAGCATTACTTGCGCAGGTGTCTCGAGTTCAGCAGGCAGAATCAGACCGGTGGCACCACCAACGCTCGGGGAGCTCAAGAACGGCGCCGTGAGTTCAGCCAGCCAATTTCGATCGACCTCGACATCGTCATCGGTGAATGCGACAATGTCTCCACGAGCTTCGGCAAGTCCCCTGTTGTGTGCTGCTCCAAGCCCTCGTTCATCTTCACGCAAGTACCTGATGTCGATTTTGTCGTCGGCATAGGCTCGAACAGCGCGCTCGGTGCTGTCGGTTTCTCGACAGTTATCAACAACGAGTAATTCAAATTTGGGATAGGCCAAACGTTTAAGCGAGTCCAGACACCGCACAAGTTTCTCTGTGCGCTCGCGCGTCGCGATGATTACCGATACGAAGGGCGCTGATGAGAGCAGCTGGCGACGTTCCGCGAGGCATTCCAGTATTGCCGGGGGGTGGCCATCCCAGACATCGAAGGCGGCAAAATCGCCGAGGCCGTCGACATTTTTCATGTGATCAGCAATCGATTGGCCAAAAAGCGTTGTGACTTTGTCCGACCAGAGTCTCCTCGGATTGCGCGAAGACAGATCCAAGTAAGCAAGACCGAGCGGGTGACTGTGCAAACGAACCAGGACAAGCGCTGTTCGAGCACTTTTGTTGAAGTCGCCGGTTCTGAAAGCTGAAGTCTCGAGAAGGCTCTTCAGCCCAAGTTGCAGCTCGACCTCCGCTACCGCCGCTGGCCGGAAATCGACGAGATCCTCTAAACGGGTCGAACTCTCGCGACTGTCGTCAGCGCCAACAAAGAAATGCGACGAAGCAGACTGCAGTCCGCCGTGATGTCTCATGACTCGAGCAGCTGGGGCGGTGCAGCGGCAACCTCCGCAGGCGTCCGATGGAGGGAGGTCGTCAAAAAGCGTTCGGCAAAGATCGTCTTCAGGACACGCTGTCCGTCCCTGATGGCGTGGAGGTTTGATCCTCCATGTCGCCTTGGTAGCTCAAGGCTCGGAATCTCAGCGATTCGCAGACCTAGCAAGGAAGCGCGGACCATGATCTCGGTCTCGATTTCGAATCCCGTCGAGTTGAGATCAAGGTATGGCAGGTACATCCGGCGAAAACCAAAAAATCCGTAGCAGAGATCAGTGAACTTGACATCGTAAAAAAGATTGGCTATCCGAAGAAGCGCTCGATTTCCGGCGCGACGGAAGGGCGTAATGTCGAGGGAATCTCCGCCCGCGACAAAGCGCGATCCTTTGACAAGATCGAAGCCATTCTCGAGAAAGTGGACATATTGCGGTATTTCCTCGGGAGACATGCTTCCGTCCGCATCCATGGCGATGATCAGGTCGCCGGACGATGCATTGAAGCCGGCACGAAGCGCACAGCCCTTTCCAGCGGAAGGCTCCATGATGATTCGGAGATCCGGCCGACACGACTTCGCCATAAGAGTCGACACGTCTGAAGATCGACCGTCGACAAGAATCACTTCGTCGACGATATCGGGAATATGCTCAAGAACATGCGACAGGTTCCGAGCCTCATTCTTTGTCGGGATGACAAGACTTACGGTGGACGCACGACGCTGTCGAGTGTCCACGGGATCGACTGCTGTGGCAGGCAATTGAAATTGTTCATTTGGCATCTGAACGATCTGTGGGACCACTGCGAGGTTCTCGTTAACGTCCTTCGACACCCTCGAATCGAATTGAGATTGCTCGTAATTGCCTTCTAATCCATTTCGTGAAAACATTGTTCCTCCTTGTGTGTCATGGATCGGAGACGAATTTGCATCATCGGCGGAGCCACCTACTTGAAAAGGACACTCCCCTACGCGCTCACCAAACAACCGGGGACATGTCGGCAAGGCAGGCATGCGTGTGAACGGACTGCACCACCTTCAGCCCGTCCTCGGTCGTTGTCGGAAAGCCCATGACCTTAAGACCGCCCATAGCTAACACTGATCCCGAAACTTTGCTGAACAGGAGTTCATCGTCGTAAATGATCACTCGCATCTTTGGTGCTTCTTTGTTCTAATTGTGGGCCACGTCTTATCCAACGCGCTTCCTTTCTGCAAGCCACATTTGTTATTCGGGGCAGCGGCCTCATCTTTAAAGTCGATGCAGGCCCAGACCAATTGAATCAATGTTCAGTGCAGTTGAATATCGATCATCTGCGGTATTTAGGTACGACAATTTGACGAGCCTCCGGTGGGCCTATGACTCAAAATCCCTGCACTCTGACCCCGGCACGAACGCGAATTGGTAACGGGCAAAGCAGTTCCCCTTTCACGAACCAACCTGGAGGTACGCCTCTCTGCTGGTTCATCTTGCTACTGAACTTCCCCGGGGACATCCTCAAAATTGTTGAATTCCCAACTGGTGCTACGTTCAGCTGCCAACTCAACTTCACAAGAACAATTTCATGGCCCAGTTACTGGGCAAAGCGCTGCTCTCTCAGGATCCGAACGATATTTTTCGACAGTTCAAGTATTTGCGAAAGATCCGTGAGCAGGCCGTCATCGCCACCGAAGTAAATCATGGTATTCGACAACACGTACTCCTGTTGATCCGGCTACCCCTATTCAGGTAGGCTTGCATCTTGCTCGATCTGAAAGGAACCAGACGAGTGATGATAAGTAAAAAAAGCTTGGCACGATGGAGCGTCGCCGTTACGTTTGTCACTGCAGCGAGCTTGGTGATTGCCGCATGTGGAGGGTCGCCCATTACCTCGCCGACTACGTCGACGAGTACTGTATCGTCGCGAGGCAAAACGAGTTCATCCCCGACTACATCGAGCGCCGCCACATCAAGTACAGCTACATCAAGTGGCTCGACATCAAGTACAGCTACATCAAGTGGCTCTACATCAAGTACAGCTACATCAAGTACAGCTACATCAAGTACAGCTACATCAAGTTCAGCTACATCAAGTGGCTCTACATCGAGCGCCACCACAAAAGCGCCGCAGCAGAACACGGCACACGTGATGGTTCTCATGATGGAGAATCGCTCCTATTCGGACGTCGTTGGAAGTCCATCAGCTCCTTTCCAGACGGAGCTCTCCAAGAGCTACGAGACGCTCACAAATTACTTTGGAATCGGCCACTATAGCCTGGACAACTATCTCGCCATCCTCAGCGGACGTTTCTATCCATGGTCTACAGGCGATTGCACGCCTGGACCGAGCTGCCAGTCGTTGGATCCTACGTTGGCCACCCAAATGGATAATGCGCACATCCCATGGGACGCCTACTTAGGTTCCATGCCGCACGCTTGCGACCAGACGAACTACGACAATGGCACCCCCGGTCATTCTTACGGCGTGCGGCACAATCCGTTCGTCTATTTTCCGAGTCTTGTCAAGAACGACTGCCAAAAGATCCAGCCGTCATCACAGTTGCTCCCCGACCTCAACAGCTCCTCCGCACCAGATTTCGTGTGGTTCAGCCCCGAGATCTGTCATGACGGAGGTGGAGATGAGGCGTGCGCTAGCATCGCCGCTGGCGACGCTTTTCTTTCCAACGAGATTCCGGCAATCCAGGCCACTAATTGGTATGCACACGGTGGGGTCATTGTACTTACCTATGACGAGGGCAACGGGAACGGACAGGGTCAGGGCGAATATTTAGGCGGTAATGGCAATCATGTCTTGACTATCGTGATCTCGGCAACCACCAAAGGTAAGTCGGACTATTCAGCTTATGTAAACCACTTCGGGCTGCTGGCCGGGCTTGAGAAGACGTACCATTTGGCCTGCCTCGCCCAGGCCTGCTCTCAGTCGAATGGAGTGTTACCACTTCCTTCCTGACCTAGGATTCCCAGAGTTCCCATAGTGCTGGGGTGACAGCCTTGTGGCAGTTCAGGCCAAGGGGCCTGAACGTCTACGATCGAACGATCATTCGTTTTCGCTACCGTCACGTAGAGTGTCTTGCGTAGCTCGGGCAGGCGCATGAGTCTGTCGACCGTAATCGAGAGCATGCCTCGGGTGGCAGGAAGCGTTACCGGGGATCCGGCGAAGTTTGGTCATGTATAGGCCGTCCGTCTCTCTGCCATGGCGTTGATGCTCCGATGGATCGCCAAGTTAACCTATGTAGTATATGGAGCAACCTCGGCCATCGTCGGAGGAAGAAGTCCATAGACTTCGCACGCACCAGAACACGACGACATTCCCATACTCATTGCTGGATTTCACTTAGCAGGCGAGAGTATGATCGCTCTAGTGGGCATCTATAGCCACTTAGCGCAGTTTTCGCAACGACACCGCAAGGGTACCGCCACTACGATCGCTGGTTTGACGGCAGCAATTGGCATATCAGTGGCAGCCGGACTCGGTGTGTTCGTGCCACATGAGAAAAGTGCGACTCCGCCACAGGGCGACCACGTCATAGGTGGCGGGGAATCAACTACGACTGGTGCTCTAGGCCCGGCTTTAACCACAACAACTTTGACACTGGCAACAACACCAAAATCTTCAAATGCCACTGGTGCAACAACCACATTGCCACCATCCATCAAGTCTCAGCCTCACAGCGCGGCTTCGGCTCCATCAACGGAGTTGCCAACGACAACGACCGTCACTGTCGCGCGGCCTGTCGGTATTACTGCCGGCATGCACCTCGCGTTCACGAGCAGTTTTCAAGGTAGTTCTCTCAACGGGTCAAAATGGCAGACCTGCTACCCATGGGCTGACTCTGGATCAGGGTGCACGAACTTTGACAACTCGGAACTTGAGTGGTACATGCCATCCCAGGCCCAGGTCTCAAATGGGACTCTGCATCTGACTGCATCCAAGGTTACGACGATCGGAACCACAAGAGCTGGTAGCCCAGCTGCCTATCAATGGAAATCCGGAATGGTTACCACCTACAACTCATTTGATTTTACGTATGGCTATGTACAGGTTACCGCGCGCATACCTGCCGGCTCAGGCCTGTGGCCTGCACTATGGTTGCTTCCTCAAAACGAGTCATGGCCCCCTGAAATCGACATTATGGAGAATCTTGGAGCGAATACATCGAGAATATATTGCACCTTCCACCCAGCACTTGGTGGTGAATCTCAGGAAATTTACAATTCCCCTACGAACCTTTCATCCGGTTGGCACACCTATGCTGTCAATTGGGAGCCCCACTCAATCACCTGGTACATCGATGGCCATCAGGTCTTTACCTCCAGCGCGAATATTCCACAGCAACCCATGTACTTTCTAGCAAACCTTGCAGTGTCTGGCACTGGACAGGTCCCAAACGCTTCTACCCCAGACACTGCCTCGTTTGATATTTCGAATGTGTCCATTTATCAGAATTAGCTACCTAAAAACCCCTAAAGGGCTCGCCGCAACGAGCAAAGAATCAGTCCTAGCGCCGATTTTGCTTTGTTGGTTTGAAGTGTTGCCTCCGGTCTTCTACGTCGACAGACTCACCATGTTTCGTTCCAGCATCTCTAAAGTGGCAGCGACGCTGTGCGTTAGAATGACAGGAGGGCTCCCACGGGGACCGTGGAATGTTGCCTCTGAGCATGAATGTTAGACCTCTAACTTTTCCCCTGCTCTTCTTGGGGCGTGCATCCATAGATGATGAGTCAAAAGGAGAACCGCTGATGTCGGGCGGGCAAGTGAGGAAATCGCGACGAATTTGGGTCAGATATGCTTTTGCTCAGAAGGGTGCGCCGGTTTACTCGAGAGCAATAATGAACCCGCGTGGTTCTTCAGGGATTGACCCTGGCTTCCAGAAACTTTCGAGTCAACCTCCAATTGCACCTCTCCACTTGCTAACTGACGCAGAAGATCTATTTCTGTTTCAGCCGCAGTCTGGAGTTGGGTCACCGCTTCAGAGGCTCACGTCTGACACTCGATTAAGCGAAGAAGAAGAGATAGGTGCGACGGCCCTGCGTAATGCCCCAAACCAGGTCTAGCGAACAAATAAAAGGAATTGTGAAGGAGCTCACTGAAATGAAGCGCAACCCACCCTTCAGCTGCGCTCGATACATCTGGATCATGAAACGACTTCCGGAAACAATTCCATGATTGCTGCAGTCAATTATGAGCGCTCGACCCAAGCAAAAGCAGCTGCCTCACGACATCTTCCCTATTCAATCGTCCTGACCATGACAGAATCTGCTAGGAAACCGTTATGCGGCCCCAAGCAGATTCTGCAATCCACTACGATGCGCAATATTCGTTAACTACTTGCCTGACCTGTTGGACTGTTAAGCCTGCGGCTGAGGCCAAGTTTCCAATGCCAGAGACGCCGAGTACATAGTGAGGATACTCAGCAAGGTACGCCGTTGTTTGGCCCACGCACGAAGACGTTCCCGGTGTGCCCGGCGTGGCGTGAGTCGGAGGACTCGCGAATGCCACCCCTGTGCCAGCGATGACAATTCCGAGGCTCATCGCCATAGTTCCAGCAACAATTGCCAGTTTCTTCTTCATCCCTTTTCCTCTCCTAGTGCGCAATAACGCTTTTGGTGAATGCAACAATATCCGGCCAAATGTGGTTATGCTGGGTCATACCTAAATTGGACCTAGAGATGGCAAAAATAACATGGGTATTGTTCTGTAAATACCCGTGATATTCGCCCAAGAAACCTAGCTACCGTCTAAGCCGTTGTTCGCAGGTTCGGGTCCTGCGGGAGGCGCCGCCGCCAGGTTGTCGTCTGACGTACCTGCCGCTACCCATCATCGCACAAAAGCAGGAATCACCAAGCTGACACGACCTTCTTTGATGTCAATGAAGCCTACCTCGAACAACAGCGCATCCCCAAAAGAAAAGTCATGTACGCCTGCTCGACTCGTCTTGCCATTTTGGAAAACGAGTGAACACCGTTCGTTTTCTTCGCGCTTGCGCGGAAGTGGATACTGCGCGGCAACACTTGAGTGCTAGGCAGATATGAGACTTGGAAGAACCATAACTCGCCATTGAGAATGTTGAGCGACCAACTATAGGATTCATTTAAGACGTCACCGACATGCGGGACAAATTGACTGTACTTTCCGACGATATTGGTCCCACGTCAACGACTGGAGGAAGAAATGGCAACCTATGACGTTTCAAATCGTTCTGCAATTGTCACTGGGGCAGGGTCAGGCATCGGGCGAGCTGTGGCTCACCTACTAGCAACTAATGGCGCATCGGTGCTTGTCACCGAGATACATGACAGTGCTGCGCAGAAAGTTGTTGACGAGATTCGCCAACTTGGAGGCACGGCCGAGAAATTCGTCGGAGATGTCACTGACCCTAGTTTTTGCGAAAATGCGGTTGCGGCTGCCAACACCTTGGCTCCTCTTCGAATCGCGGTCAATAATGCTGGAATTGGTGGGGAGGCTGCAAATATCGGCGATTACTCGCTTGAGGGCTGGCGATCGGTTATTGAGGTAAATCTGAACTCAGTCTTTTACGGACTCAAGTACCAACTCCCCGTCATAGCCTCCAACGGAGGTGGTGCAATTGTCAACATGTCCTCCGTTCTGGGCAGTGTCGGCTTCGCCACGTCATCGGCATATGTGACAGCCAAGCATGGCTTGGTAGGAATGACCAGAAATGCGGCTCTCGAATACGGAGTTCAAAATGTCAGGATAAACGCAGTAGGACCAGGCTTCATCCATACCCCTCTGGTAGATGCCAATCTCGATGAGGCAACACAAACCTTCCTTGCCGAGAAACACGCGCTTGGTCGCCTTGGCGAGCCCGAGGAAGTGGCGGCACTTGTCGCATTCCTAGTCTCTGATGCCGCATCTTTCATCTCGGGAAGCTACCACCTTATCGACGGTGGCTACACTGCTCAGTAGTTGGCGGAATCCGGCATTCCGAACAAATATGGCCTACTCGCACACTTTGGATTAACGCAAAAACAAAAGGTTTCTGCACGCGCTGGATCAGAGTGCTGGCCCTTTTCAATTCGCCAAGCGCAGCGGTCACATGCTGAACACCAGTTGAATTCACCACCGTAATTTTACTCTTGCCTGAATGATCCAGAGAGGCCTTCGCTCTGGCCGTATCTTTGCCGGAACGGAACGCTCTGAACCTTCAGCACAGCTCGATGAAGATTACCAGACTGGCCAGCCACCTATAAGACTTCCTGTTGGTGGATTATTTTGCAGAATTCCACCCGGCGCACCCAGCGCACGCAGAAGCTGGGAGAAGTTGAACCCGAATGCAGTGGAATTCGCTCCAGAGAACTGGCCATAAACGCGCGCCATGGTTTCCCCCATAAGAGTGGGGCTTGCCCATCCAGTTTCAATACCCGCAAATCCCTCGTACATGGTTCCCACCACGGTGTTTGGACCGACAGATTGACCGACGTGGACTAAAGGCCTGATGTCCTCTGCCGCATACACAACGCGCCCTGCGGCGGGCCCTTGGGAGAGCCGGTAGGCAATAAAGGTGCCACCAGGCCAGCCGGCGTTATAAACACTCACAACCACACCGTTGCCAAGCGCGTAAATCGGACCATAGCCGTGGTAATCCACGCCTTGATCGATTCGTTCCGGCGAAAGGCCACCAATGGAACGCAATGGATTTGCATAAGTCCCGCCAAATGAGGACGGTGTCACTGGGATAATGCCCACCCCGTTCGCAACTATGCTTCTGGCTCTGGCTGCCGCAGCCTGAGCCGCAGCCTGAGCTGCAGCCTCAGCTGCTCTTTTAGCGGCCTCTTGCGCCAACAGCGCCGCCTGCTCCTGAGCCACCAGGGTTGCAATTGTGGAATTTACGGAATTCAACTGCGCTTTCTCCTGGCTTTCTGCCGCCAGCACTGCATTCTTTGCAGAGGTAGCTTGAGCCAAAACGTTAGTTGCCTGTTGCTGAAGTGAATTCAACGACGCTTGCTGCATATGAAGGGTCTGTTCCGCAGATTGGAAAGACGCTATGACGTCTGCCTGCGACGTAGTGACCGTGTTGAGGAATTCCTGACGCACAACTGCCTGGGTCGGATTTTCGTTGAACAGTGCATATAGATCGGAGAGATTGCCGCCTGTCATGTAGCTGTTGATAGCTTCCTGTGCAAGGGTAGCTCTTATTGTGGCGATCGTTGCTTGGGTCTGAGAGACCTGGCTCTTGGTCTGGCTTATCTTCTGATTTACTTGATTAAGCGAATTCTGCGCCTGATCATAGTTCTGAATCATCCGTGATGCTTGTGAACCAAGGGCATTCAACCGTGCCGCAATCGCGGCAGCCTGAGCTCTGGCGCTGGCGATAGTCTCACCACTCGCCATGCCCCCACTAGGCAACAGCTGAGCAAGGGTAGCTGCACCCACAAGCGCGACGGTCAGAATAGCTTTTCTTCTAAGCGAAGCTACGAGTCTCAACTTCACTTTTTTGCAAGCGTCCAAAGCGGTTTCACGACGTTGCTACTTTAGTCAGAAACCTTCATACCTGGCACCCTATATCAGAATATCTCCGAACCTCGAGCCGAACCTCCTGGTTAGAGCCAGTAAGAATTTTTTAAAACCTGCGGAAATACCGAATATTTTGCAGTTGTGGCACACCGATGCGATTGACATATCAAAAGTGCGGGTCTATGCTCTCTCGTCATCATCACGTCATCTAGCGGGTTCATTGACGGTAACAATTGGCACAGCACATGACGGTTGACTAAGCAGCGCGAAGTCTCGTCAAACGACCCATTCAGATAGATTAGGCACGGCATTTCCGAAACACCTTCGGCATCTGGCCTGAATAACTGAATTCGGCTATTGGCTGAGTCGATGACACCGGGGTTCATTTAATAGATATTGTCGGTTTCATGCGCTACGCAGAAGCGGACTGCCAGGGGGGGAATTAATAGTGAATCAAAAGCGAAGTCAAAGGCTTGACGGAAAAGCGGTGTTGATTACAGGAGCAGGCTCTGGAATCGGAAAAGCCTCAGCTCTACTATTTGCTTCCGAAGGAGCGCTCGTGGCATGCGCGGACGTGATTTCTGAAGCGGCCGAAGAGACCGCCGCCACGATTCGCTCAGATGGTGGCAAAGCCATAAGCGTCCAGGGTGACGTCCGCAGCGCTGATGACGCCCAACGCATGGTGTCTTCCACCGTTTCAGCGTTCCACAAACTTGACGTGCTTTTCAACAATGCCGGGACTGGCATTCGAGGCAGCGTTCACGAGCTGAACGAAGAGCAGTGGGACACCGTCATAGGCATCAACCTCAAGGGGGTGTTCCAGTGCTCTAAGGCTGCAATACCTGTCTTCCTCGAGCAAGAATCCGGAAATATCATCAACACGGCGTCCACCTTTGGCATTCTGGCCTCTCCACGATATCCCGCATACTGTGCATCTAAAGGCGGCGTGATCATGCTCACAAAGCAGATGGCCCTGGATTATGGACCTCAGATAAGAGTCAACTGCATCTGCCCGGGGGCGACCGATACTCCTCGCCTGCGGAGAAATATGAGTCTACGCCCAGATCCCTCGTTGCACGAACAGGAACTGTTGAAACTCAATCGGGCTGCTGGTCGCCTCGCTCGGCCAGAAGAAATCGCCAATGCAGCGCTGTTTCTCGCCTCAGACGAGTCATCATTCGTCACCGGCTCGGCCCTAGTGGTCGACGGCGGGCAAACAATCGACGCATAGATGAGCCCTGATCTCCGCTATTAAAGCTTGGCAACACTGGGACTGAAGATACCGCCCAAGTGAAGTCAGCATACCAACCTGATGGCGACGTGCCAACGAGATCTCACCTTCATCTAGCTAAATGAGTGCCACCTACGCTCAAGGAGTGCGTCTGCGGAATCCAAAATAATTTCCGCAGGAATGCCGGAGCAGACTAGGCATCTCGTGACTTTGCAAGCCGCCTTTGCGGGAGAGTGCAGAATCCGACAGTTAGCTTGATACCATCGGCGACAGCACCATGTAACTTGTATTGCGTGATCGTCGAATGATATCGAGCGGAACCGCTCACAAAAGGTTCGCATCAAAAGCAGTCCCGTTTCTAACGCTCCTTGCAGTCACCGCTCTGTTTCGCTCCAGCCAAAATGCATTCCAGACCACCATCGGACCCATTGGCTACGCCGTACTCAATTTGAGTCCCTCTGTCATCGGGGTTGGCATTGCCATCGCGGGAGGCCTCACCACACTAGTCAACGTGATACTTGCAGTGCGGCTCAGAACTAGCCGACTACACATGACTGGACTAATAGGCATTTTTGCACTCGCACTCGCAATTGTTGTCATCGTGGTGGGCGACAACACCACAAGTTTTATAATCTCTGGTGTCATCTTTGGGTCGGCAGGCGGCATGGTGATGCCGGTGTTGGCTACACTTGCCGGGCGGGTCGAGGGTGTTGCAAGAGACAGGGCCATCTCCGCCTATACGGTTGCGCTGAGCGCGAGCTTGGCCGTCGGGCCATTCTTCGAATCCGTAGTCTTGAGCGTGAACCACGACTCGCTGAAAGGAGGACTGCTCAGCTTCCTGCCCTTTCCGCTTTTGGCGTTGCTGCTCTTCGGTTCACTTCGGCGATCGATCAAACCCCCCAGATCCTCTGGCGAAATGCCGCTTCCCTCCAAGCGTCTCGCTAAGAACCCACATTTTCGCCTGGCAGTAGTTTCCCTGCTTCTTTACCAGGTCCCCTTCATCGCTGTCACAGCCTTTGGCGCGTTGATAGCACATTATGAATACGGCGCTACAGTTGCTCTGGCACAACTGTCCTTCACTGTCTTTTTTCTTGTGTCACTCGTTACACGCTCAATGCTCGTCTGGAGACACCCCGGCGAAAGAGAAGGTCTCATGTTGCGCTTTTCGGCTCTCCTCACATTCGCTGGCACGTTGGTTTTGGCGGTCGGGCACCATCTGATCTTCTTGTTCGCGGCAATGATTCTCCTTGGAGTCCCTCATGGACTTGTGTATCCTCTTGCGATTTCCACGGTGGCGCGCACAATCCCACCACGAGACGTTCCGCGGGCCAACGCTGCTATGTCTGCTGCCACAAGCGCTGCCTCGGTCATAAGCCCACTCATTTTGGGCGAGATTGCGAGTCTCTTCGGGTATAGTGCAATTTCGCTTCTGACGTTGGTGCCGATATTCGTCCTTGGAATATGGCTGTTTCTACTCAATCCAAACAGATCTCGCGCTACAAACGGAGTCAACAACGATCCTGCTGATCCAAGTAAAACACTCAGCTAGCTGCTTCAACAATTTTGCCGAAGGCAACGACACGACTTAGTCATTCAATCGCTGCAGGCATTGACTCCCATCCCATATGGTGGCCATATATGAGCCCCGAGTCGATGGCATCTCCTATGAGAGCGTACTTGGGAAACATTCTCAATGTCTCTTCTAGGACTATGGACATCTCAAGCTTCGCGAGATGCATTCCCGAACAGCTGTGAATCCCGTGCCCAAAAGAGAGGTGCTGGTTTGGGCTACGTGAGTAGTCAAACTCTTCTGGACGTTCGAACTCGTCTTCATCGTGATTTCCAGAGGCATAAAGCAGTGCTACCTGCGCATTCTCCGGAATATTCACCCCTCCTACTGTAACCTCAGTGGTTGTCGTTCTAGCTTCGAGATGAATCGGCGGATCACATCTCAAGGTCTCCTCCACAATGCTTGACCCGATTCTTGCGTCCGCCAGATATGCCGTCCTCGTCCGTTCCTCTGCCATTCTTCGAATCAGGGATGATATTCCATTTATCGAGGTGTGGTGACCCGCGAGCGCAAGAGCAACAAGCATGCTGATCAGTTCGGCTTCGCTGAACTTCCTGCCATCAAATTCATCATTGCATAGATGGCTCAAAAAATCGCCCTGGGGTTTTTCCTTTCGCTTTGCGATTTCCGCCCCGAGAAATTTGCGAAAACCATCCCAAGCATCTTTGCTTGAATCAAAATGAGCGTGGACCACAGCAATCACACATTCGCGATTTCTGTTTCTCGCATCCTCATCGAAGCCCAAGATCTTTGCAAGCACATCCTGCGGCACAGGTTCAGCAAGATCTTTTACAACGTCAAAACTCCCCTTTTCGGCAATGCTGTCCAGCAACTCTCTCACACTCGAACGAATGCCGGCCGCAAGAGCTTTGACATTGTTGGGGAGGAACGGCGTCTGCATCGCCTTTCTCAGAACCGTGTGCTCGGGTGGATCATACTCAAGCGGAGCCTTTGGCGGTGCGGACGTCTTTTCCCCACGTGCAGCTATCGAAGTTCCCTGGGCAGAAGAGAAAGCTCGGTAGTCCCGTGCGGCTTCCTTGATATCCCTGTACCTTACGATTGACCAGAAACCACCGTGGGCATCACTATAAATAGCCGGAGCCGCTTGGCGCATGGCTCTGTACATTGGCCAGACGTTCCAATAACTGATCCTCTTATCCCAAGGATCAAAGTGCTCCAAACCCCACTCCGGAGACAATTCGCCTGACACCATTGTGAAGCGCCCTCCCATTCCGACCGTGCTCTACACCTTGCGTCATCATGTAAACGTTACCGAATTTAGCCAGCCCATTAATCTAAGAAAGCTTTTGCTGCGACCACAGGCGTTAGATCGACTCTCCGATCAGCTAATCACCGAATCTTCTTGGACACCCATGAAGTGAATCTCTAGAACCCATCAATTCCAAGGCCTCAAAAAGAGTCCGGAAGCGAGAATGACCTTCGCCCTTTCTCCCAGCCATCCAAGACGGCTAGAGCGGCATCGACGCAGACTGGGTCGAAGAGCCTCGCTCTGGAATCTGCAAGATACTCTTGAGCTGCACCAGATGAATACACCGACGGTCTGTACGCCCTGGTGCTGGTCATTGCGTCATAGACGTCCACTACGGCGAGCAATCGAGCCATCACCGGAATGTTCCCCCCAACAAGGCCGTCGGGATACCCGCTGCCATCCCATCGCTCATGATGCGACCGGACTCCCCTTGCAATCTCCTCGAACTGCTCGCCCAGGGAAGCAATCATCTGCTCCCCGGCTTCCGCATGGACTTCCAGCTGCGCCCTCTCTTCGCTAGTTAGGGGTTCCGACTTATTCAAGACACTCTTGGGAACCCTGAGCTTGCCGACGTCGTGGACCATGCCAGTAATCTGCGCCGCCTCTCTGATGTCGAACCCCAAGTCGAGTTCACTGGCTACCAAGAAACATACCTCTGAGACTCTCTGAGCGTGAAGGGCCGTGATTGAGTCATGAAGTGCAACTGCATTGTTCAAAGCAGCTGCAAACGACTCAATCGAATCATGCGGTCGAGAAGCTTGATCTTCGAATTCCGCCATCAGAACCTGCGCAGTGTAGTTTTCCTGGTCCAGACCAACTATAACCCTTTTGCGCACAAGAATAGTCAGTTGACAATCTTGCCGCCAACAATTCGACCAAAAAGTGCTCTCCGGACGAGAATGCCTAGCCCAACCAGACAGATTCACCCTCCTCGACTACGAACACACGCTCGATGCCCTAAGCCAAAACACAATCCCCAATCCACTATGGAGCAGACAGATTGGCTATAGACTTCGACTCATGTCAGACAAGGTGGTCGCTCCTTTCCGCTACGGCACGTACGCCTGCACTTCGACTGTTCTTCCGAGAAGGATGGCTGAGGCGAACTTTCTCAGCGGCCTGCCACCGCGCTATCGAACAAAACAAGAGAGCCATTAAATGCCAACGATTTTGGTTGCACTATGCCTACTCTTTGGCCTGGCAATCGGCTCATTCCTCAACGTTGTGATCTACCGGGTGCCCCGCAAAGAATCCGTTGTTTCACCCGCCTCGCACTGTCCCGCCTGCGGTTCACGCATACGTGCTAGAGACAACATTCCAGTGATTTCCTGGCTAATTCTTCGGGGGCGCTGCCGCGACTGCCATGTGCTGATACCGAAGCGATATCCTCTAGTTGAGCTTGGATGCGCAGCCCTATTTGTGGCTACGGCGATCAAGATTGGCCCAAAGTGGGATCTTCCAGCGCAGCTTGTCCTAGTTGCGACACTCATAGCGCTCGCCATAATAGATCTGGAACACCTGATATTGCCCAAAAGAATCGTATACCCCGCGACCCTTTCTGTATTTGTGCTCCTCGTGCTTGCATCGGCCGCCAGTCACGACTGGGAACGGCTGGTTGTGTCGCTGATATGCGCCCTCGCATGGTTCTTGATTTTCTTCGCCATCAATGTCATGAGCCCTCGGGCGCTCGGATTTGGCGACGTGAGGCTTGCCCCACTACTTGGGCTGGGCCTTGGTTGGCTCGGAGCGTTGTACGCAGTCATCGGATTCTTCGCGGCCAACCTGATAGGAGCACTTGTTGGCATGGCACTTCTCGCAACCAAGCGAATGCAGCGCAGCCAACAGATCCCGTATGCAGTATTTCTCGCAGTAGGTGTTGAAGTTGCCGTCTTTGGGGGCTCGCTTCTGCAGCACCCTTTGCATAGATACCTCTAGTCTCCCCAAGCGAAACGAAAGCTAATAGACCATCTCTACACGCAAACCCTCGCTATCCCATTGGGCAGCACTTGGAACACGGGTCGCTGCATGGCCGAAGACCCGTCGTGCGGTCCATAGGAGAGCATAGGCATCCAGGAGGTGCTTCTTGGGAGCTCCAATCAGCTCATCCTCAATTATCCCGGCAATATCCGGGATCTTCTTATCTAGAAGACTGAGTCGTTCCGCAAGTCCGGCCTGGGTATTCTTCGACCAGCGCAATGGAGACCCGGAATTGAGCTGGAAGAAACTCAGCTCCGGATGGCCCTCATACACTACCCGCTGGCGGTACTGCGAAACCTGGGCTGCCACCTCCCTGTAGCGAGGTAGAAGATTTTTCGTGACCGCATCAAGAGACTCGCTCTTTTCAAAACCAACATTGAAAAGTGTTGCTCGGGAAGGGGAACTGTGTACAGTTGACGCTCTCCTGCCCAACAGCGCCCTGACTTCCAGGTCGCAGCCGCGCCTTTCATTGCCTGGTTCATCCACGTACCCGATTGGAGCATTGACGACAACCACTGCGTAGGCCGGGCTCTCACTCAAGACCTCGCCAAATGAATCGAAGACCCTCGGTGCCTCGGGAGCAAAGATCGAACCAGCCATTTTTGCGCTGACAAGCAGCCATGACGACCGCACTGGAGTGACGCCGGCAACGACGGAATACGGAAGCACGGGACCGCGGCGGGGACTCATTCGCTACCTGGACTTGAGCACAGAATTCCCAGGCTGCTCCACATGGCGAGCAAGCTCCTTTGGATGAGCGCTCACCGCGAGCGCATCCTCATAGGTGATCACGCCATCGGAAATAAGCTTCGCCAGGCTTGCCTCCATAGTCTGCATCCCGTCTTTGGTTCCAGTGAACATGACATTGGCAAGCTGGCTTGATCTGCCCTCACGAATGAGATTCCTGACCGAATGAGTTGCGATCAACACCTCGAAAGCCGCCACCATTCCTCCGCCGATCTTGGGAACAAGCCTCTGCGCAATAATGGTGCTTAGCGATGCCGCCAACTGGACCCTGGTCTGTTCCTGGCGCTCGGCAGGAAAGACGTCAATTATTCGGTCTATAGCTTGGGGTGCATCGTTTGTATGCAAGGTGGCAAACACCAAGTGACCGGTCTCCGCCATGGTCAATGCAATCTGAATGGAATCGATGTCCCTCATCTCGCCGATCAACAGCACATCTGGATCTTCGCGAAGAGCAGAACGTAGAGCGCGATCAAATGAAGGGCTGTCGAGTCCTATCTCTCTCTGACTCACCGCGGACATCTTGTGGCTATGCACGTATTCCACAGGGTCTTCAATTGTGAGGATGTGCGAGGACCTAGTCTCATTGATGCGGTCGATGATTGAGGCAAGCGTGGTGGATTTTCCCGAACCGGTAGGACCTGTCACGAGAACAAACCCGCGTGGCTGCTGTACAACCAGTTCAGCAGCGAATGGCAGGCCAAGCTCGGCAAACGTTGGAATTCTTGACGGAATAATTCTGAGAGACAACGCCGGCTGCCCTCTCTGAGTGAAAAGGCTTCCCCTGATTCTGGCCAGATCCCGCCATGAGAATGCGAAATCAACGTCCAGCTGCTGCTCAAAGATGGACTTCTGGCCAAGCGTGAGCAACGGCTGGACAATTTCATCGATCTGCTCGGCTTCGAGTTGCGAAGCACCATCGATCGGAAGCAGCTTGCCGCTGACCCGGATTCGAGGCGCTGACCCCCCTGCCAAGAGAAGATCTGACCCGCCCTTCTCCCAGAGGATCTGAAGCCACGGATCTATTAGATCGAACTGCCCGCCACCCGCCATTTATTGCCCGCCTATGAGATTGCTTATTCCAATAGAACTCACAAGGTACGCTAGAGAATCTCCTCTTAATGGTCGCAGAGCTACTGGACTGTGCTACATGAACCAACGCCAGAGTAGGGGTTCATTGTTGATGATGAGGTCACTGCACCAGCCGGCGACGTCGCAATATCCAACGCACCCCCACTGATGGAGTATGCGTAATGAGGAAGATTCGATGGCCAGGACTGGATGTAGGGCCCGCCATCTGTAGTGCCAGTGAGAAGAGGTTGCGTCACCGTTACACCAGGGTTATTTGCATTGAATGCCGCTATTGCAGTCTCGATGGTTGTACCATCGGCTTCGCATGCAGACACCGCGCTTTTGCCAGTCACGCCTCCAAGGGCAAACACGACTACGGCAGCGAGAATACCTAGCACAACAATTACTATCAGGAGCTCGATAAGCGTGAAGCCCCCTTCAACCTCACTTATTGCTGCTCTGCGTTCGCTGAATCGACGATAGGCTGCGAACACGCCTCTATCCCTGAATTGGCTTACCATCCGTGGAACTCCGCTTCCTTCCTGCAATAATGCAACAAAATGAAAATAAACTGAACGTTAATCTACACACAATCAATGGGTCCATTTTCAAATATTTGCCTTGGCAATACCGCTTGGGCCTGGCGACTGGAATTGCATTCCAAATGTGCCACTCGCTGACCATCCCTGACCAGCATTTTTATGACATATAGCTATTACGATCACGCTCCGCATTCATTAAACTACTTTGCGTATTATTCCTTGCCTTATGTCTGAAGGATTGAGCACGCAAGGGGGTGCAAAGAGCACTCTTTACATCCCTGACCAGCACTTTCCGGCACACAATCCCCTTTGTACCCGCGAGGATGGATCGACCGGAGCCTTCAGCTATAGATCGGACCATAGGCACTAGTTCCAGTCGGAGTTGTGACCGTGACATAGTAGCTCTCACCTGAAGCCATTGCAGGCGTGACTGCTGTTAGAGTGGTCGAACTTATGACTGTCACATTTGTGGCAGCCAGAACAACATTGCCGCTTAGGTTGGTGTCAACAAAGTCGACTTCTGCTCCGCTCGTAAATCCTGTGCCGGTGATCGTGATTGTCCCACCGCCACTCACAGTTCCACTTGAAGGTGTAACGCTTTGAACCGTGGGAGGAACGGCATCGAACACCCAGCTGTCTAGAGTCATTTCCACACCACACGTGGAAGTGCACTGGGCCGTAGAGACGGCACCTCTAGGAGATGGGTAGTCATCAAAGGTTGCGACGACCTCCAAAAGGGGCTTCACTTCACAGTTCAGTGCAGAAACCGTACTAGCGCACGCGTCAAGCGTAACCACTCGCGTATTGTCGCTAAGAGGACTCCATCGAGTGGTGCACCACACAGCAATGCTCTGCCCGTTGAGCGTGAGCTGCGATGCAGGAGAGCTTGCCGTCCAACAGGGCTGTGGCGGAGATGCATTCAGAGTCCCGGGCATGAAGTTGTAACGGATATTGTTCAAAGCCAACTCCGCCGCGCTATTGGCGGTAGATTCGAGCGACTGGGCGGATTTGAACTTCACGGTCGCGATAAGGTCGTTCTTGGCAAGATTGGCAAGCGAGAGGACGACAAGGCTGGTGACGATAAGGAACACCAGCGCGAATATGAGAGAGCTGCCCCTCTCGTCGTTCAATCTTTCAAGTCCAAGCTCACGCAGATTTCGCGTAGGCTTGCCTTGGCGATGACGAAGACATCCCGACGTTAGCTCTCGCATCTGCTGCATTTTCCTCATCGCAGTTCCCGCCTAGGTCACCGTGACGCAAGCTGGGACTGCTTCAGCAGAGATCTCTGAGCCGCAACTATATGACGACCCGCTGTCGAGCGTCGGCTGGATGTATACAAGAGGGCTGCTTGCGACTCCGTCTTGTGCAACTCCGGCAACAAAACTCGCCGACGCTGCACCTTGGGCTGCATACTGAGGATCATCCACGGAGAAACTAATCGAGCTGGAACTTCCAAGTGGGCCCGAGACGGTCAAAGATATCAGCTGCGGAGCCGTGGATCCACTTGCGCACGCTGTCGAAAAAGAGCTGCCATTCCAATACTCCACAGAAGTGATCGTCGCAACATATCCCGAAGGAATCCCAAAATTGATCCCGCTGTAGGTCGACGGAGTTGCACAAGCAGAAAACAAAGGACTGCTGTCTTGCTCGATCTGAGAGAGGGCATTTTCGGATGCGCTTCTCAATACCGTGTCAATTGAAACCAACGTCCTGTGCTCAGCCGAAGCCGAAATAGAGGTTGAAAATGCTGAAAGAAACGCCACTACGCAGAGGCTGACAATCACCAAAGTAATTAACACCTCCACCAATGTGTCGCCAGCCTCGGAATCCTCAACGCCGCCACCAGAAGGCCGCATCACCTTCAGCTTGGACATGACGGAATCACCAGAGACGCTCATGGAGATGCAATCGTGAGATCGATGTTGTTCCCAAATTGTGCTGTATCTGTGACAATGAAGGTCGAACTGAAGGTCACATTCTCTCCAGCGACGAGAGAGCCTTGCGGCATGTAGACACCACCATCAAAGCTGATGACAGAGTTCTCGCCAACGTCAACGGCGCCGTTGTTCGTCGCATCCCAAAAAGCGACATCATCATATCCAGAAGATGCCCCCAATGAAATATTGTCGTTCTCTCCTATCTCAACTGCGCCGCTGGCTACGTAGAAGAGGACGTTGCTCCCATTGATGGTCACGTTATTGCCAACCGACAAAGCAGTGGAGCCGTCGAAGATGTACGTGCCAGGGGAGAAGGTGACCGTGACGTTGTTCGGAATGTCAAGTCCCTGTTGAAACCAATATGTTCCCCCTCCAGAAAAATCGACTGTGGAAGTCTTTGTCTGGTCGAATGTCGGCGTGGCGACGTATATGCCCGATCCACAGGTGTAGTTTATGTTCTGCTCCCCGCTTGCACTTGTTGACTGGGTTGAGCTGCACGATGCATTAGGTGAGCTGACTGGATTCGAGGGAGGGCTCACAGAAGCCAATGGATCGCTGAACTGGTTGTCATAATACTCAGTGGAAGGATAGATCGCCTTGCTGTTTGGCACTATCGAGTTCAGCCCCCGGTCCCCTGTTATGACCGAAGAGGCTGCAAGAGTGCCTCCATTGGAAACCGACACCGAGGCTGGACAGGTTGACTCAATGCCAAGCACTCCGTTGCCCGTGCCAGAGCCCACACTTATGCTTAGCGATCCCCGCCCAACACTGAGAACGTTGCAAGAGCTCGGATCGAGCAGCGTGAATGGAGCGTAAGGCGTCCCTCCCAAGGAAGCGCCGCCGCTTGAATCCCATACGCGCGGAGTCGCAGTCAGGGTGTACGAGAAGTTGCTCTTCGGCTCAGTGATTGTGAACGATACCGCCTGCACCGCAGTCGCTGATATCCACTTGGTCGATGCTGAACAGCCACCAACGGACGCCGAACAGGTGACTGTTGGCGGGCCCTGCGTTCCAGCGATGCTTTGGGATAGCATAGAGGATTCTGCAGGTGTCGCAGAATCACCCAGCGTGCAGTAGTAACGCTCGAGCGCGTATGTAGTTGAGCTGCCGCTTGTCTGTGAAAGAACCACATACGACACAGACGTCTGTCCGTTGTCCCACTGCAAACCAAGAAGCTGATGTCCTGTCCCACACTGAGGAACACTTAGAGGTGATGTGGTGACCATCTGTGCGCTTTGAACGTCTTTGAGGAATGTTGCAGAAACCAGCTGCGCGTCGGCAGAGTCAATAATTCTGTTGTTCGTACTGGAATGAAGCGAGAACACTGAGACAAGACCAACCGATATAGCACCAACCACAAGAGGCATCACAGTGATGGCGATAAGAAGCTCCACCAGCGTGAAGCCTCCTTCCTTAGACCCTCTTGCTGCTACATACCGTTTCCACAGACGGCCAAAGACATGAGGGTTCGACGCCTGTTTCGTGAACCGGCCCCGGTTCATCCTATTTTCACCTGGTTGTAGATTCCGTACATTGCAGAGATGAGGGCAACCGCCACAAAGCCGACAACGATACCCATTATGATGATGACTGCTGGCTCGAAAAGAGCTGTGACGCGCTCAAGCTTGGAATCCAGCTCGTGGCTGTAGTACTCGGCTGCCACCTCAAGCTGCTGGTCAAGCGTGCCCGTCTCCTCGCCCACTCTGAACATCTGTTTTGCAGCACCCGGGAAGAGCCCTGTCCGTGCGATAGGTCCAGCTAGACCTTGACCCTCCATCATCTCTTCCTTGACGTTTTCCAGCGCGACCGTGTAGACGGCATTGCTCGCAGATTCCGAGGTGACTGTTAGTGACCGCGGCAAGTCCACTCCAGCTCTCAGCAGTGACGAAAGAATCCTGCAGACTCTCTCAAGAACCGCCACCTCAGTAAGCTCGCCAATAACGGGAAGCTTCAATATCCACGCATCGAGAGCTGCTTTGCCAGACTTTGACCTTCGCATGCTCACAAGCCCGCCAAGGAGCATAACCAAGACAGCCAGGATCACGAGCCACCAGTGCGACATGAAGCTCGAGAATGCCATCAGCATGCGTGTCGGCAGCGGAAGCTTCGCATGCATCGATTTGAAGAATGTCACGAACCGGGGCAAAACGAATGCCGCCAGAATAACGATGGTGACTACCGACATTACCGCGACAACGCTCGGGTATATGAGCGCAGCAGTGACCTTCCCTTTGGCCTTGATATCACGATCGAGGTAGTCTGCAAGCTGGTTCAGCACCACGTCCAGATTGCCCGTCAGTTCTGCAGACTCCAGAATTCCCACGTAGAAGTTGGGAAAGGCCTCTGGGTGGTTGGAAGCGGCGGTAGCAAACGTGTCACCGTTCCTCAAGCTATCGATAATACTGGTCAGAACCCCTCTCAACATCTTGCCAGAGGTCTCCTCGGCAATCACCTCCAGTGCCTCCATTATTGGGATGCCAGCGGTCAAAAATACCCCAAGCTGACGAGAAAAATTCATTATTTCCTTACGCGGAACCTTCTTCTTGGTTATCTCAAGGCTCAGGAGGCTCTTCTTCTCAGAAATTTCAAGAGGCTCTAGGCCTCGCTCGATGAGTGCAAGATGCGCCGCACCCAAAGATGCTGCCGACTCTACTCCCACCACGCCCTTGCCGGTGTGGTCCAAAGCTTTGAAGGCAAACTTCGTGGCGGAAGGTCTGCGGCTCATAGCGTGTAAACACTCCTTATCACCTCTGCTATGGAGGTGACGTCGTTGGCCACAAGGTTGACTGCCTCTTGCCGAAGGGTGCGCATTCCTTGCTTGACAGCTAGATTGAAGAGCTCTTCTTGAGTTGCCCATCCCACAATTAGACGCTTTATCTCAGGCGTCATGATGAGAAGCTCGTAGACGCCAATTCGCTCCTTGTAACCGGTGTGGCTGCAAAAGTTGCATCCCGCACCTTTATAGAAGACGCTCTTCTCGGGCCCGCCACTCTCCTTGTAGAAGATCATCTCCTCTTCTGTGGGTGTATATGGCACCTTGCACGACAGGCAGATCCTCCGCAAAAGGCGCTGGCCTACTACGCCAATGACTGACGATGCAACAAGAAAAGACTCGATCCCCATGTCGAGGAGCCTGTGCAATGCGGACACAGAATTAGTCGCGTGCATAGAGGAAACAACAAAGTGACCCGTCAGAGCTGACTGCACCGCAACCCTGGTGGTCTCGACGTCCCGAATTTCTCCAACAAGGATCACGTCAGGATCCTGTCGAAGAATTGACTTCAATCCTGATGCAAAAGTGAGTCCTGCCTGCTCATTTGTCTGGATCTGATTGATGGAGGGAAAGACGTATTCGACTGGATCTTCAATTGTCATGATATTGAGCTGAGGGTTGCTTATCTCGCTCAGGGTGGCGTACAACGTTGTGGTCTTTCCACTGCCTGTGGGTCCTGCGCATAAAACCATTCCGAACGGAGCTCTGACAATTTTCGAGTATGCATCATGAGTATCCGCGGGCATTCCCAAGTCATCAAGCCGAAGCACCGAAAGGGTCTTGTTCAAGATTCTCATAACGCACTTCTCGCCCATGATCGTCGCAACAGTCGCGACCCTGACATCAACCTCTTTACCGTCGATCATTACAGTCAGCTGACCGTCCTGAGGGCGCCTTCTCTCTACGATGTTCATGTTCGCCATTATCTTGATTCTGCTGACAAGGCCAGGCCCTATCGAAGCGGGCAGCTGCAGGATGTCCTGCAACGCGCCATCTATGCGGAACCTGATCCTCACGACGTCCTCAGACGGTTCTATGTGCACGTCCGAAGCTCGGCTGCGCATCGCTTGAGTAAGGATCCTGTCGACCACCTGGACGATTGGAGCGTCGCTTGAGACTGTGACCGCCTCGCTCGTATCGCTGGAACGCCTGCGTGCTTCGCTGCCCTCGAATGCGCGAACCAACTTGTCCACACCGCTGATTGCCAGATAGTTGCTGTCGATTGCCCAGCTGATGTCTCTCGCAGGCGCAATCATCAATTTGACCGGCCCACCCGTCACCTCAGAAAGCAGGTCCCTTAATTCATCGCCAGGCTCTGCCGCGGCAGCAAGTAGCCCATCTTCATTCAAACGAACAGGCATAACCACGTTGTCGCGAGCCACGCTCTCGGGAATCAGTGCAAGAGCGGTGGGATCGATATTCTCGCGATGGAGATTCAGGATGGCAACACCGAAGAATCCCGCTAGCGCCTCATTGAGCGAACTCTCACTCAGAAATCCGAGATCAACCAAGACTGTGCCCAGCACCCCTCCTGTTTCACGCTGAGTGGCCAGCGCCTGATCGAGCTGAGCTTCCGTGATCCGATGGCTCCCGACAAGGAAATCGCCGAAGCGGCCGCCATAGGGTCTGGCCGCCTCACCGCCACCTCTGCGATTCACAAGTCTTTCTGCGCTTGCTGAACCTTCCCCTGGCGACGGCTGACCCGGTGTCGTGACCCGCGAAGAATCTGCTGCTCCAGAGGGCATGGCAGTACTCGCTTCGCTGCCGGGGCCACCAAATTGACCCCGTTTGGAATTTGTTCCCGCCTCGATGTCGACAGCTTTGCCAGATGAAGCTTCGGCGCGAATGCTGTCTCGATCTTTCCGTTTGAATGCCAAGGAGACCTCGCAAAGAGTCCCGAAATTACAACACTCAATTTAGCGCAGCCGTTCCAGGTTAAATTCGGTTTGATTTAGGCTTGAGCCCCACACGATATGCCAAATCCCCCAAAAAGTCCATGGCTTTGTCGATCCAAACACTCTACGGCCAGCCGCATTTTGGCTCAGAGGGGTGCATGCTTTTCGTCTTTATAGCTTCACGCTGGTCGAATGCCTGTTTATCGCTTGTGGCGGCTCAACGAGCTTGTCAAGGTCAGCTTCAAGATCTCCATGGATTTGTCGTTCTGAATCTTAATATGTGAAGACTACGATTCACCACCTGAAGTGATAATTTACCCAATATCTCCTGCAGATATACTGACGCTCAGTAGTTATCTAACTTCGTGGCGTGCGCACTGAGGTGAAATTCATAGTTGCTCTCGCGGCAAAACTCAGCCCACAGATTCGAACAGCGCTCGATAAGCCAAGGCTATTTGATGACCTAGAAACCCAAAACAGACATCTGACTCGAGCTTCCAACATCGCTAAACTCGCAGGCCATCTCAGAATTTTTTGCGACTTGCTCTTGATTTTGTGGGAACATGGGATTTTAAAGGGACTGCTTCAGTCATCAGCCATGCGTGGCCACGACCTTTCAAGCCAAAGGCCACGGCTGAAATACTCCAGGAAAGGAACCACTTATGAGTTTGGCAAGTCAACTTATCGGTGCGATAGATCTGAATGGCCCTGGACATTACCTCCGCTGGTCCATCCTGACTGTCTCGGTCGCCAACCTTGTACTGATAATCCTGATGGTCCTGGTATTCATTGTGGCGCTTTACTTGCCATTCCCCGGATCGAAAGAGGCGTGGTCATCCTCCTCGCCGGGAGAGGCTGAACCCTCGCAACCACCATCAGCAACACCTGATGTCCCCAATGAATCTAGAGGAATGTGGACTGCCGCGATAAGAAGGGCAGCAGTCAGACTTCTTCCACCGTCAAAACTTCTTCCAGACCGCCAACCAGCCTACGTCGCCTCCTGGATCTATATATTCGGGGTAGCCAGCCTCGCAGCACTAGGCGTCGCAATCGTATCGGGCTTCCTGATCGCACTGGGCGGAACTGACTGGTGGCACTCGAATCCAGTTGGACACTTCTTTAACAGCCTTCATCTGTGGAGTGTCGAGCTATTCATGGCGTTCATAGTAATCCACCTCTGGGGGAAGTTCTGGATGGCCGCTTGGCGGGGACGAAGAGCCATGACGTGGATAACCGGGGTAGTTGCCTTTGGCGCCTCGGTCGTGGAATGCTTCACTGGCTATCTTTCCCAGCAAAACTTCGACTCCCAATGGATCTCCACGAACGGCAAGGACGCCATCAATGCCACAGGGTTGGGATCATTTTTCAACTTGATGAACTTTGGCCAGATGCTCCTCTGGCACGTCGTGCTCATTCCAATTGTCTTGATACTGATCGTGGGGATTCACGTTCTCCTTGTCCGAATACGCGGAGTCTCTCATCCTCTGCCTCGGACCAGAACAAAAGGCAAGGAGTCCCGAAAAGTGTTGGCTCGGTCTGATGTCAGTGACTGGAAAGGCCCCACGCGCAAGTACGACATTGTCAAAGAAGCTTCCATTGCATCGTTAGTTGTGGTGATTCTCGTCGTAGTCTTAGCCGGATTGCTTTCATCCCCTGACGAGCCGCCAGCAACGATATCGACATGGGCAAAGGTTGCTCCTGCAGACTTCATGGCTACTGCAGCTTCCGAGCTCGCCGGAACCAGCGAAACCGCTCAATACGGTCCCCCGTACAATTCTGGCTCGAACAATGTCCAAAGCCTGCTGTTCTCCCCTCAAAAACTGGCGGGAATACACCAGCCGATTGACACAGCCCAGTCTTTTGTGCTTGAACCACTCACCAAACTGGCTGCCACAAATGCTTCACTTGCATTTGCACTTGGCACGTATGAACACTCCTCCAAGTCGACTCAAGAGGCGTGGAACAAAGAGTACCTAAAAGCAGTTGACAAGGTGACATTCATTGGAGGGCAACCTTCAGTTCCTGCAGCCAACGACGGTCCTGTCCCAGAGCTCATTGCAGCCGAGTTTTCTTTAGCTCGTTCCGGCGCGCTTGACGCGGATCTACTTGCTCAACAGCCTTTCTACGGCACGAACTTCACAAAACCGCTGTTGTTTCTCGAGGACGGAGAGTATTTCGCATCTCTCGCGCACGCGCAACACCTGACAGGTTCGCAATGGGGAGTGATGAATGAAACAGGGAATTACCCAGGGCAGCCTTGGCTCTGGCTATACACGCTCTGGTACCAGATGCCGGGATTCCGCAATTCGGCTAACGTTGACCTGATCGCGGTCTACCTGACTGGAGTGGCGACGATTCTGCTGCTCCTTATCCCCTTCATTCCCGGACTAAGGGATATTCCAAGATACGTGCCGGTCCATAAAGCAATCTGGCGCAAATGGTACGCTCAGAGCAAAAAGGATTACGAGCCCGAGACTGACCCGGCAAGCTAGGCAAACCACCAACTCATCTGACACCGCTTGCACCTGCCTAAACAAGGTGACGAGAGCATCGTCCCCCTCGTTTAGGTAACCTGTTACGTGTTGGGACAGATGTAGATCGCGATTTGTGCGATGGAACAACTCATTTCGTTACGCGTCCCAACAGAGGAACTCTAAAGCGACTAGGTGCCACGTTGTTTCACGAACACGCTGAAAATGCAGTCCTTTCCATTTCAGAGCTGGGGGAATTTGTAAAGAATGCCCTCAACATGAGCTTTGGTTCTGAGGGTCTATGGGTGAAAGGCGTCGTAGCGTCATATTCACCGCATAGCTCAGGACATCATTACCTCGATCTTCAAGAGTACGCCGAGCTTGGATCTGCTGCACCAGTGGCAACCGTGAGCTGTGTCATCTGGAAGACGCGGGCCTCACTGCTTCTGAGCCAACTTCAGGCCACGGCACTTGGCGAAATCCGAAACGGCCTCAGCCTTGTGGTAAGGGTGAAACCAAATTTCTGGCCAAAAGGTGGGCGCCTCTCCTTCCAGATTGAAGAGATTGACATCGCGCTATCGCAGATTGCAAACCTCCAGGAAAAGGAGAGAATTCGCGCCAAACTGCGTCAGCTCGGGATATGGGACCATAATCGCAAACTTGAGGTCCCGCTGTTACCCCTGAAAATTGGCCTTGTCACCGCCCGCAGCAGTGCCGCAGAAAGTGACTTCATCGAGGAACTGAGCCGCAGCAGATTTGCATTTCAGATTGTATACCGGCCTGCTTCCACAGCTGGAGACGCAGCGCCGCCGCAGATATCGAGGTCGATTCAGCTCCTTCAAGACTCTGGAATCGATGTCATCTGCCTTGTGCGTGGAGGTGGCTCAATGTCTGATCTTTCCGTTTTCGACACGGAAGAGGTCGTAGCCTCCGTGGCAGCCAGCTCAGTACCCGTTTGGGTGGGTGTGGGGCACTCCACCGATACAACTTTGGTGGAAGAGGTTGCAAACAGGTTTCTCGACGTTCCCCAGACCGTTGCGCGCGCTCTCGTCACGAGGGTCCAAGAATTCCTCGATCAGCTGACTTTGCTGGGTCAGCGTGCTCACAATTTGGGGCGATCGAAGATCGAAATATCAAGGCTTCAGCTCACCGAGACAGCTCATCAGGCAGCCAGAAGACCCTTGGAACTTGTTCACTCTCACAGCTTGCGAATCAGCCAAAATAGCGAACGGATCAGGGCCGCTTCCCTTCTTTCGACTGCCTCGGCTAGGAGTGCGCTGTCCTCAACGGCGCACCGCGCATCAGTTTCAGCTAGCCATGCCGCCTCAGAGCACAAGAGACAGTTAGAACTGTTGGCCACCCTTCCGAAAGCGTTGGCCACGACAGTCATCAAAGGCCAGCTCCATCTGGTTGAGTTGATCGAAGGCTCAACAAGAGCGAGTGATCCGGAGGAGATGGCAAAGCGAGGATTCTCACTGCTGGCAACAGAGGCAGGAGGCCTAATCAAAGACATCGAGGCGATAAATGTGGGCCAACATATCCAGGGGTTGATTGGTCGTGGTAGCTTTGTCGCTACAGTTGACAGAGTCTACAAAGACGAAAGCGGACGAGGTGGTGCTGGTGCCTGAAATGGCTGGCGACGAACTCAGTTATGTCGATGCCCTCAATGAGCTCAAAGATCTGGTGGAGCGGCTTTCCAGCGAGCAAGACATTGACCGTTTGGCTAAAGAAGTAAGCCGAGCGAAGTTTCTCATAGACTTTTGTAGATCGCGCATTACCAATGCCGAACTGGAAATAAACCAGATTCTCTCCGACGGTTCAGAGCAAGAGCCTTTCTAGCCGGAGTCAAGGCGACACAGCAACATCCATTCGATGGACCCTCTTAGCGCCTCTAACCTTCACTCGAGATGCGCCCAGGCAGGACAAAGCCATGCCCAGACGCAATCAGAATTTCTCGCTGAGTTTGTCACGATACTTTCAGTGAAATGTCCAAAGCCTTAACTGAATGGGTCAGGGAGCCTGCTGAGATATAGTCCACCCCGGTTGCCGCCACTTCTTTAACCCTTTCAATGGTCATGTTTCCACTCGCTTCGAGCTTGGCGCGCCCGTTGTTTATTCTGACCGCTTCAGCCATCATTTCCGTTGTCATGTTGTCAAGAAGAATTGCTGGCACGTTGAACTCCAGGGCTTCCTTGAGCTCATCGAGAGTCTCGACCTCCACCTGCACCGCTAGGTAGTGGGGAGCGGTCTTGTTCAGAAGCTGCAACGCATTCGTAATTCCACCAGCGGCTTTGATGTGGTTGTCTTTGATCAGAATGCCATCGTAAAGGCCAAATCTATGGTTCTGCCCGCCTCCGACTGTAACTGCATACTTTTCGAGAAATCGCAATCCTGGCGTGGTCTTGCGAGTGTCGAGGATCTTCGCTCTATATCCTTGCACCTCATTCACAAAGGCTCTTGTGCGTGTAGAAATTCCTGAAAGCCGCTGCAACAGATTCAGGGCAACCCTTTCGCCAGCCATAATCTTTCCCAGGTCCCCGGAGACTTCAGCAATTACATCCCCCTTCTTCACGGATTGCCCTTCGTCAATCAGTGGTGTCAACACAATCACTTCGTCCACAATCCTGAAAGTCTTTGCCACTACAGTCAGTCCGCAAATGACCCCGTCCTCTTTCATAAGAAAGCGTCCCTTGCCCATGATCCCTGGCGGTACGGTTAAGGCTGTGCTCACATCTCCGTGGCCGATGTCCTCTCTTAGCCAGTGCCGAAGATTCTCCTCGAGAATGTTCATGTCAATTTCCATGCGTGAACAACTTCCCTTCAAAATTAAGTTCGATAGTTTGCGTAGCGCTAATAATAGGACAAAAACACAGCGTCCGGGAATCCATAGATGGACCTCGGATACCCTATTTGTGCCTTGAATGGCTCGTGCTTGCTTTATGCTGTCTTGAGTCGAGTTCATGAGTCTCGATCCGATCACGTAAAGGCGAGCGCGGAACATATAGATCGCATGTGACGTTTTGTATAAATGCGCCCCCGTAGCTCAGGGGATAGAGCATCGGTTTCCTAAACCGTGTGCGCAGGTTCGAATCCTGCCGGGGGCACTTCATGAGGCGATGCCACTGGTTGTGCCGATCCATAGCTGGTCGTGTATTGCTCATTGCGCACAACGTGGCAAGACCCCCTTCAACTATCAATCAACCGTTCGAGAGCGAACCGCGCCCGTTAGACGCTGCACGACAAATCTGAGTTCCTAACTCCGATTAGGGTCAACTTGAACTACAACGTAACGAAGATCTGCTCTCATTCATTACAACGCCGAGACTTCGGCTTGAACTCCATGTGGATGACCGTCCAGAGTAGCGACTCTTTTCAACGCGTTTGGCTTCTTCCCGATCCGCTCCGCCCCCTTTGTTCTCCCTTGTTCTCCAGTAACGGTTGCTGAGCACATGAACCCACCTCTTTCAAGGGAATCGAAAAGCCGTCATATATTTAGCGAAACAACTTGCGTATATCCACTCCTCGATGAAGTGCATTACCATCTTTGTTGCACCTTCATGAAAAAAGTTCCACAACCGCAGGTCATTGCGGACGATGGAAATGAGAGGCGTTGCATTCGTCAAAGTCAAGGTCGTTGTTTCGCCCTATTTCGTCGGCGCGAAAAGGGAAGTGTGCCATGCGAGACGATGTATTGGATACTGATGAGCCCATTTGGAGTGGTCGCAGTGCCGTTTGGCATTGCCAGAGTCAAGGCCTCGAATGATTATCATTGGAACTTCGGGATGGCAGTACTCTGACTGGCGCGGAGTCCTGTATCCAGCTTCCCTTCCAGTCCACGACTGGCTTAGGTACTATTCGCAGGAATTTGCCTGTGTGGAAGTCAATATGACCTTCTACAGGATGCCGAAGCAGCAGACTGTAGCTGGCTGGGCAGCCGCTACGCCTGAAAGGTTCCGATTCTGCGTGAAGCTCAACCGGACAATCACTCACCTGGCCCGGCTACGGGATGCACGATCTCGAATTCCCTCCTTTGTTGACGCCATGGCTCCCCTCGGCAACAAACTCGGTGCGCTGCTTATGCAACTGCCGCCATCGCTTGCATACGATCTCGATCTCCTAGAGCAAGCACTCGCAGCTTTCCCGCCAAAGATTCGGGTTGCCGTTGAGTTCCGCCACGACTCCTGGTGGCGTGACGAAACGCTAGAATGTCTTGCTGACCACCGCGCAGCTTTGTGCTACGCAGATCGCGCCGAAACACACCTCAGCCCGCTATGGGTGACTACAAGCTGGTGCTATGCGAGACTGCATGAAGGGGCCGGAGAAGACGCACCTTCATATACCCAAGAGCGGCTTCTCGAATGGGCAGGTCTGCTCGCAGCCAATGGAAGGCCTTCAGAAGGCTTCGTTTTCTTCAACAATGACACGCGCGGATGCGCAGTGCGCGATGCGCGTCGCTTGCGCTCCATCATCGCAGAAATCAACCCTACGAACGTGACATGACCTTGCCGTCATTGCGGCCAGAACCGAATCAAAATGTTGGATCCATGGTCATATCTCAACGGCCGAAAAGAAATTGCGCAACAGATTTGCAGTTGGATTCCACACAGGCAATGATCCTGCACATACTCACGACACAACAGAAAGAAATACCAAATACTCTCCGAACATGACGAACATATCACAAGCCCAGAGCGAGGATGTTGCCTACTCCAGCTACCGCAAGGGTCCAATTGCGACGTAGCAAACCTTTGAAGACAGGTATCCGTACCAGGAATTTCTGGATGCTTACGTAAAACTACGGTCTGTCTTTACCGGGATATCCCGGGTCCACATATTCCTTCACCCGGTATATCCCCTATCACATAGATCGTTCGAAAATTAGCGTGATTTAAGCCACTGCGATTTGGCACTAGTTCTAGGAGGTGGCAAATGCCCGAGAAGAACAAGTTGAAGTCACGCTGGACGCGCACAGCCAGTGTTATTGCGGGAACTGTCCTGACTGCTGGCTCCATACTGGCTGGGACAGCCAGTGCGTGGGCAACATCATCGCCGGCCGAATTGACCTTCAGTCCTTCCACTGGCGAGTTCGGTCAGGTCACTGTCGGCGAGTCCACGTCTATGGATTTCACTGTGACCAATACTGGCCATGCTGCCAGCAGCGCACTCAGTGTCACATTGACGGACTCGAGCGCGTTCAGCATAACGAGCAACACCTGCACCGGTATTAGCCTGCCCAAGAACAAGAGCTGCATGATCACCGTCCAGTTTGCTCCGGCAAGCGCCGGCACCGCCACAGCCACGCTATCAGTAACGGGTGACAATAATAAGCCGGGAAGCACTGCCACCTTGGCTGTCACCGGAACGGGAGTGGAACCTAGCCACCTGTACTGGACTACTGCGGGAAACTCTGGAAGCGGGACAATCATGGAATCCAACCTGGACGGATCAAACGCCCAGCAAATTGGTGGCGGCACGTCGCCCACAGGCGTCGCAGCCGATAGCACAAACGTCTACTGGGGAGACGCCGCAGCGGGAACGATCACCGAGGCTAACCCGGATGGAACCGGTGCACAAGTCATCGTCTCCGGTCAGGCGCCCAGGCAGATCGCTGTTGATACGACCAATGGTCACCTGTATTGGGCGAATTTTGGGTCCGGCATGTTCGGCACTGGCTCAACCATATGGGAGGCTAACCTGGACGGCAGCGACGCGCATAGCATCGCCAGCTTCACCGGTGCACAGGGAGTTGCAGTCAATGGGACAAACCTCTTCTGGACACAGGGTTATGATCCCTACAACCCCTCGCAACCCTACGGCGTCATAGAGGCCAACCTCAATGGAAGCGATCAACATGTGATTGCTCCAAATCTCCAAGTATTCGAACTGGCAGCTGACAGTAGTCACATCTACTGGACTGGGCACGACAACAGCGGCACTGCGACTGTGACTGAAGCCAATCTTGATGGCACTAGCCCGCAAATCGTTGGCACGGGCACGCACGAACCTTACAATTCAATATTTTCCGGCGTTGCTGTGAACAGCACGAATCTGTACTGGTCCGATCTCAATAATGGTACTGTGACAAGGGCGGGCCTCACCGGAAGCGATCCCGCTGCCATTGTGACAGGACAACAGTTTCCTTTGTCCGTAGCAGTCGGGTAGCACTAAGAGGACTACTTCTCCGGAGCTTCTTGCTATGGGCAGAGTGCGACGGGAGAAAAACTGGAATCAAGCAAAGGTGCTGGTGCAGAAGTGCGCCGGCACCTTTGCCTTCAGACTAAGAGCCGCTTAAGACTTGAGGATAGTTAAATCTTGTCGGAAACCATGGAGACTGACCACAACCTCCAAGACTCATGGAGGTTTTTTCACGGAGAACTCGTGTATCAGCTGCCCTTGGCCTCACTTGGCAGGCGGAGCGCGCCTACCCTGACACCGCTACCTCTAAGTGCGGAATCGAGCATGTGCAGCATCACTTGTTTTGGGACCAAACACTCCTCACAGGCACCAGCATTGGCAACCACAGATGCGTCAAGGATCCCGTTTTGCTCGTCAAGGGTCCACTCAAGTTGGTACCCGTCACGCTCCAATGCGCTACAAAAGCCTGAAATTAGCGCCGCAACCATTTCTTTGCCTCGTGCCGGGCCGTCCGCCACACCCACCTACCTTTCATACCGGCAGCTTGCGCCAGAAGTATCACTTACCCTGCCATATCCCCACAGAGTATCTCGATGACTTCATCAATAAATCGGCTGCTCAAATCCATAAGTTCTGCCTCTGAAAGCTCCGCGACTGGATGGGGAACAGCCACATACCTGAAATCTGGGATACCTTCCATCTCAGCTGTCGCCTCGGCGATTCCGCTAAAGGCATCAGTGCAAAAAACGGCAGCGGGGATTCCCGCTTTCGCCAATACGATTCCGTCGACCAAACTGGCCGAAGTGCATGACCCTCAATCCCCGACACCGACCAGGACGATGTCGCAGACATCTTTTACGCTCTTAACGATCGTCTCATCCGCTGGCTCTCCAAAATCAGGCTTCTCGAAGTTGGTCACCTTCGTGAGGCTGATCCGATCGGCAAGGCGATAACCGAAAGCTCTCAGCAACTCCGCTGCATTGGGCTTTCCGTTCACCAGTATGCCGAGACGCCAAGTCCTTTCACCCTTCTCAACCACTTTCCCTCCCTCCTCCTTTGCTCTCAGAAGCCTGGCATATTGTCAGTCTCGACACGATCGCCAAAAGCTTCAATCGAGGCTCACTGCCTTTGTGTCAAGCTCACCCTTGCAAGACGCCCCGTGCTTGTGCACTCGATTCATCTCCTCTATCCAATTAACCCGAGCACAAACTTCTATGCCAAATCATTGCCTGAAAATCGTTTTGGCTCCCGCAGCTTGGAAATGGCATCCTGCCTCTAAAGTGTGGTTGACTCGCCCACTTGCTTTAAGGCTGCAAGGACCTACAGGGGGAAGATGGCTTCGCACCATCAAATCAACGAGAGTAGTCCCGGTGCCCCGGAGCTGGCGCACGGGGTGCTATCGCTTAGAGACTCGGTGATCATGGGCATTGCAGGAGTCGCTCCCGCATACACCATTGCCGCTTCCACGGCCGCGCTCGCTGCGGCAGTCGGTCTAGGGGCCCCCGCCTCACTTCTTTATTGCGGAATAGCAATGTTCGGAATCGTGTGGGCGTTCCATTATCTGGGCAGCAAAGAGGCAAGTGCAGGCGCGAGCTATACCTGGGTCCGCAATTCGCTGCATCCACTGCTTGGCTATCTCGCTGGATGGTCCATGATCGTGTCGGCACTTGTGTTCATGGTTGCGGGAACCATTCCCGCAGGAGCTTTGGCAGTTGGGCTGGTCTCTGCCTCGCTCGCAAACAATGTTGTGGTGGTTGGCGCAGTCGGCATCGTGGTTTTCATCCTGATGATCGCAGCAGTCGGAGCTGGAGTCACCATCACGGCCAGACTTCAGGTTTTCCTGACATCTGTGGAACTTGTGCTGCTGATGATATTCGCAGCGCTCATGCTTCTCCACGGCAGTCGAATCCACAGCTTCCACTGGAGCTGGCTGAGCCCAACCGTCTTCCACGGCCCGTCAGGCTTCTTCGCTGGCGCGCTTGTTGCGGCCTTCTATTACTGGGGCTGGGATGTCACGGCGAATCTGGGGGAGGAGACCGCCAAACCGAAATCGAACCCCGGCCTGGGTGCCTTGCTCGGAGTCGCCATGGTCTTCTGCATTTTCGAAGTCTTTACCATTGGCACCAACATAGTTTTGACATCCCATGAGATCACTGCCAATGCAGCCGACGTCCTTGGTGTCCTCGGACAGACCGTCTGGCCTGGCCTCGGCGGAAAAGCAATCGTGGTTGCCGTGGTCCTATCGACGGTAGCCACGCTTGAGACCTCGATTGTTCAGGTCACCCGCACGCTGTACGCAATGGGACGTGACGGAGTATTGGCCAGATCTCTCGGCGAAATCAACCCTTCTTCACGGACTCCGCTGAAAGCGACGATACTGGTCGGAGCTGTGCCACTGGTCCTCTTTTTTGGAGCACTCTTCATAGGTTCAGTTGGGGCAATCCTGGAAGATGCCATCAACGCAGTGGGTCTGCAGATCGCCGTCTATTATTCCCTTGCCGGATTTGCCGTGGTGTTCTCATACAGGCATTCTTTGCTCCGGTCGGTAAAGCTCTTCTTGTTGGCCGGCCTCTGGCCATTGCTCGGGTCAATATTCATGGTCGCCATGTTCGTAGTGACTCTGCCCAACCTCAACTTGACTACGCAAATTGTGGGAATCGGAGCGCTTGTCTTAGGTCTTATACCCGCAGCAGTGTACTGGCGCCGCGCGCGACTTAGCATTTCGCTGACGGCGCTGGAAAACAAACGTCTGCCAACCCTTGACTAAGGAGTCACTTGCTCCCTAAAAGACCAGGGACTTGATGGTCACTGGAATTGCCATGGAAGGCTGCAAGGGATGACCGAGATCGATGTAGTCAAAATCCAAGAGATTCAGACCATCGACGACCAATATGTCCACGTTGACATTCAATTCATCTCGCAGCATGCTGCCAAGCGCCTTGCCCATGTCGGCATCAAATGCCAGAAGGACCGGTCGTCCAGACGCGATACGACTCCTCAGCCCCGCCTCAATCGCTCTGGCCATTGCATTCAGCCGAGGATATGAAAGCTCGCCAGACCATGACATGGCAATCACCACATCATTTTCTGAACCAGGCACTGTAAATGCATCGATTCTCGAATGCAATGCGGAAGCCAGGGCATCTACATCTATTTCATCATCCAGAGAATAGACCGGACGAATTACTTGAAGGTTTCGGCGCGGCAGGAGCCTTTCTTCGTCGGATATATAACATGTGTTCCCGCTCAGCTGAACGCTGAACTCAGATGCGCCAAGAGCTGTGGCCCGGATTCGAGCAAAAGCGGGCAGGAGGGGAAATGGAATTGAGCCATCCGACAACCGTGACCTTATTGCTCCACCCAGCCTCTTGCCCAAATCACCAAAATCACGCTTCTCGTTCTCGTAGACGTACTCACCGACCCCACCGGAAAACACCACACCCTCAATTCCCGTCAGATCCGAAATCGGCTCTGTAAGATAGGGAAACACTTCACCGTCGAAAACGTCGTTTGACTGCACCACCGAAACGAGAACGTCAGCCATCTCTTCAGCTATAGAGTCAAGCTCCGCTTCGGTGACTGTGCCTCCGAGCTTGAGATCTACTCCAGCCAGCTGAGAATGCTCGATAGCGGCATCCTCGAGCCGCACGATCTTGCCATCGCCGTCGGCAACCAGTAGGCGCCCTCCCACATGGACTGCCGCGGTTGCCAAGATCTTCCCAGACTCGATAAGCGAGAATTTGGTGGTGCCACCACCAATGTCGATATTTAGAATCCGCTTTCCAGTTTCGAGCGAAGTCTGGACAGCACCAGAGCCATAAGCAGCAAGCGTGGCTTCCATATGATGTCCAGCGGTGGCACACACGAAATCACCCGCACGCTCAGAGACAACAGTTGCTATGGTCTCCGCATTCTCTCGACGCAAGGCCTCTCCGGTGAGAATCACGATCCCGGTGTCTATCTCTTCCGGAACCACGTTCGCCGCGCCGTAAGCCTCATCGATGATCGATCCGAGAGCCGGAGCATCGATTACCAAGCCATCCGAGAAGGGCGTGAAGGAGACTTTTGACTGGAAGAAGCAAGTCCGCTCTATGACAACATATCGAGTGGCCAGACCGGCGCCATTTCTTTGTAACTTCAGCTCAGAGAAGACAACTTGTGTCCCAGAGGATCCGATATCGATCCCCACGCTCCGCAACTTGACGTTCTCTTGCTGCCAGATAGGGTTGTCCTCGAAGGGAACGAACTCCCCTCCGTCATAGAAATCGTGTTCGTAATCCCCAGGCACCTCCGGGTGGTGGTGGTCATGACCACCA
Organism: Actinomycetes bacterium; assembly: GCA_021799035.1. Classification (GTDB taxonomy): domain Bacteria; phylum Actinomycetota; class Acidimicrobiia; order Acidimicrobiales; family Acidimicrobiaceae; genus SCQM01. The sequence goes on from JAJZBG010000012.1 coordinate 51,902, forward strand.
CCATTTATGTCACTTGGCACAGTTGTATGGCTCAAAGCGATGCTTTGGAAGCCGATACTCCATTGCCACCTGGGAGCGGCGGCAACTTGGCAAGCTCAGCCTCATACGCCTCGTCCATCTTCGGAGTAACGCCTGACTTTGAAAGGGCTTCGGTGAAGAGTTTTCTGACAAGTGGCGACTCATCTGCGTAGTCGATCTGATCGCCACCTATTCGACGGGAGATCCAAGCCTTTGGAACACCTTGGGCATTTCGAATGGAAACCGTCTCGTGCTTGAATGCAAGATATCGGCCCGGCGTAGATCCTGTGTTGAAGTGCTGATGGAACCACATGTTCGGAGGTATGATTAGTGTTCCAACTTTCC
>JAJZBG010000058.1 GCA_021799035.1 Actinomycetes bacterium
GCTCGCTAATCTGGTAGATCCCTCCCAAGGACTTGGCATCTAACCAACAAGAGAGCTGCGGTCATCTCCCACCGGAAGCGATCCATAACCCCTAGATTCGGCCAACGGACGCCAATGATCTTCTCAAGCGAATCTTGGGTTCTGGCTGCCATCGCTCCGTCATCCATCTCGCCATCCGGGCATGCTCCTTGACTAGAACCCGGCCGTCGGTATAATGGTCGGATGAATGTTGAGCCGGTTGTGGCGGTCTGGTCAAGCATGGATGCACCTGGGAGCTCACCGCATGCAGTCCGGGAATCGGCGTGGGAGATATGGACGTAATTCAGATTGGCGGGGATCTAATGGCGGTGGCTCTATCGCCAATGTTTTGTCTGCGCGAGACCAGGGGAACAAAGTGCAGCTCCATTGCGATGAGTATCGTCCATTCATTAACGCGCTTTTCAATTCCACCAGCAACACCTGCCTGCGTTGTGGCGGATTGAGACACTCCATGTGCATGATCAATGGCGGCTGTATCGACGCATTAGACACCACTGCACCTGCTTCACACGAGGGACTACCTTCGTCTCTCGAGTTGCCACTTCAGCAAAACTTTGAACCACAGAGCATTTTCGGCAGAGGGATGCTAAGTTCGCTTTGGTGTACAGAAGTGCTAGACAAGGCGGGAGACGCTTTCAGTTTCCAGTCACTCTCAGAAACGGAACGAAAGCGGTTAGTGCTTAGTGAACTAGAGGGGTCAAAGAGCAGATGCTCTGCATGATAGTGTCCAAAGCGTATGCTCGTCAGTGGTACCCTCGTCAGTGCAACCATAAAACATTGTGGGATGGTGTAATGAAATTGCAGTCGGAAACCAGGGTGATGCTTATCGACGTTGGCACTTTGCCATTTGAATCCAACGAAAGCACAAACTATGAAGTTGTAGGGTTGGCACCGCATGTGTTCGAGTCAAACGAGAGGTCTTCACCTGGCCTAATGCATGCGATGATCGAGCCTTTCAGCCATACGATTGCCCACGGCCATGAAAGACGGGCATCTGAACTCGGCTCGGCTGGCAATCGAGGTCACGAGGAAGGAGACGACCTTCCCCAAGGACTCTTGAGCTGTCGAAAGCCCTGGATGCGGGCATCGACAATAGGGGCGCGTGGAAATTTCCTTTCTCGAGCAGGCGCAGCCTCTCAAGTACCAGGGGGAATCATTAGATGATCTCACACTTGTTAACGGGATTGACCAACCTTGCGTCGCTTCCGACAATCTTGCTCATGCTTTTCGGCATGGTTATCGGCATGCTGGTAGGCATGCTTCCAGGCCTCGGCGTAGTGCTAGTACTTACGCTGATCCTGCCCTTCGTTTACCACATGAGCGTGCTCCAAACGATCTCTATAATGCTTGCCACACAGGCTGGCGCATACTTTGCCGCCTCGATAACTGCAATACTCCTCAATACACCAGGGGCGCCGGAGTCATTTCCTACAACGCTTGATGGATTCCCGATGGCAAAGAGAGGCCAAGCCGGAAAAGCATTGGCTATCTCGGCAACATCAACCTGGATGGGTGGTTGGATAGCTTGCATCATTTTCATTGGATTGATCCAGCTTGCCGGGCCGCTCGCAACTATCTTTCACCCGCCGGAGTACATGGCGATCATCATCTTGGCCATCGTGCTCATTGCACAGACGGGAAACATCCCACTGTCCAAGGTTTTCATTTCTGGCCTCTTGGGGCTCATGCTGTCATTTGTAGGCTCTGACCCTGTAACCGGTGTAGAGAGATTTACCATGGGGTTGCCCACCTTATACAGTGGAATAGGCGTGGTCCCATTTGCACTGGGCGTATTTGCCATCACCCAGATGGTCAAGATGTATGGAAGTCGCAAGGCTGTAGCCGCCGTTGACCTCTCCCAACTGGGCGATGATTTCTCCACGCAGGTCCGTCAGGGAATTGCCGAGACCTTTCGCCGCTGGTACCACGTGGCTAGGTCGGCAATAATCGCAACTCTGCTCGGGTTGGTGCCCGGCATCGGAGGCTTCACATCGAACTTCATCTCATATGGAGTCGGGCAGAAAACCTCGAAACGGGGAGCACAGTTCGGCACTGGAGTTCCAGAGGGTTTGATGTCAGCAGAGGGCTCGTCCCTGTCAAAAGAGGTTGGATCTCTGATTCCTGCTGTTGCACTTGGCCTTCCATCTGGGCTGGGAATGGTGATCTTCATAGCTGCATTGACAATCCTGGGACTTGAACCAGGACCAACGCTTCTCAAGGGCTCTCCAACCCTCCCTTATTCAATGATGTGGGTCATGGCGATTGCTGGCCTTCTCTCGTGCGTTCTGGGTCTGATTTTGGCTCCGCGGCTTGCACGCATCACTGGCATCAAGGGGCCTTTCATGTTTCCGTTCATCATTGCACTTGCTACGCTGGGGAGCTTTGCTGACGCCAACACCACCATGGGAATCTACCTACTAGTGATCTTCGGCATCCTGGGAGTGGTGGTCAGGGACCTTGGATATTCCGTGGCTGCCGCAGCAATCGGACTTGTTCTTGGTGGAACATTCGATGACAACGTCCATCTCACGGACTCGCTATACGGCATTCACTTTATAACCAAGAGTCCGCTCGCGGATGTCTTCTTCCTTATCGCAATTTACTTAATAATCTCGGCAGGTAGGAGGTGGCGAAAGAATAAAAAGGAGATTGCCCGCCAAGAGGTCAAGCACCCGCTGATGGAATGGGTATTCGATCTCGTAATGGCGGTATTTTCAATCGTCTACGTGATTGTGGGGTTAGGTTATCCTGCACAAGCAGGCGAGATACCGGTTGTCGTTGGAGCTCTTGCTGCAGTGGCATCGCTGTATCGGCTGGTATTCGACCTTCCATACTGGCTGAAGAACCGGGCTCAGGAGCCAGAAGAAGGACCTGCTGTCGGCGAAAGTGACGCCGTTCCGGCAGAGCCTACCCTGGAGCCTGGCACAGAGGGTGAAGAGCTCTCAACAGTGGCGGTTATGACGCGCATGGAGCATGATGAAGAACCCCGGAGCAGAAAGGACCGCAGGCAGCAGAACATCAGGGAGACCATCGCAATTCTATGGTTTTTCGGAGTCGCAGCCGGTGCGCTTGTCTTGGGTTTCGAAATCGGAATTCCGCTGGTCACATTCATTTATGCAATGGTCAACAAGGACATCCCGAGCGTGAGAAAACGGTTGGTATTTGCCATCTCGGCGACAGTTGTCACCTGGGCACTCGCCTTCGCTTTCACCCAGCTCTTTCACCTGACATTCCACGGAATGATTTAGCGACTATCATTGGTAGCTGTCGCAGGGGAGCAAGTGGGGGCGAGCTCCAACAAATGCGGCGGGGGCGTGGCAGCCATGCCACGTTGAAATAAAAACAACAGGAGCAAATATGATTAATTTGGGGAGACGAAACGCGATGAGCAAGTCGCGTCTGAAGGCCTCTGCACTCGGTGTAGCAGTGGCCTCGGCCGGAATGTTGCTGGCGGCATGTGGATCAAGCAGCTCTTCCAGCACTGCAAGCAATTCAAATTCTGGTTCATCAAGCACTACGGCAGCAACTGCCTCTGCTGCCGCCTATTTCAAAGGCAAGACGATAACTCTTATCGCACCTGACAACCCTGGTGGAGACTTCGACCTCTATGCCCGCATCATCGCACCTGCGCTCGGCAAGTACCTGGGCGCCACGGTCAACGTCGAGAATGTGAACGGCGGCGGCACCATCGTCGGGACAAACCAGATGGCTGCTTCAGCTCCAAACGGGCTTACCATTAGCGTCGTCAACACGGGTGGCGACATCGCAAGCCTGATCGAGAAGCAGCCAGGCCAGAGCTTCAACCTGCAGAAGCTGAGTTGGATTGGCCAAGCCGGTACGTCACCCAGTGTGTTCGTGACCTCACCGAATTCAGGTGTAACCAAGTTCTCCCAACTGCTTAGCATAAAGACACCGATCAAGGTTGTTGACGTGCGAAACGGAACAGGGGATATGTTCAACAGGGTCGTCCTTGGAGCTTTCAACATACCTCACACCTTCGTCACTGGCTTCACGTCGGTCAGCGCACTAAAGCAGGGGTTCCTTGCGGGAGACGGCCAGTACGCATTCGAGAACATGCCACCGTTCCTTTCGATGCTTGACGGAGGCCAGGCTCGGGCTCTATTGGTAACCTCGCAGCCGACCTTGCCTAAGCTCGTAAAGGCTGCCGGCAGCGCCGTTACGCTCCAGCAGGCCCTTTCTTCAACGACGCTAAGCTCAGCACAAAGTGCTGCTATCAAAGAAGCCGAAGCCCTCAGCGTGCTCGACTATGACTTTGCAGGTCCTCCGGGGATTCCTGCAGCACAGCTTTCGGTCCTTCGAACTGCGTTCCAAAAGGCCCTGGCCGATCCAAGCACGATTGCCCAGGCCAACAAGGAAAGCGAGCCTCTTGGATTCGTGAGCGGTTCTTCAGTCGCAAGCCAGGTTGACTCAGCCATATCCGCGGGTTCAGCCATCGCCACCTATGTGAACGGTTAAACACCTGGCTCAAGTGTCATTGAGTCAAATCGAATAGCTAGATAGGGAACCGGACTGTCAGAATCCTGGCGGTCCGGTTCCCTTTAAACTCCAATGAGCTTGAACGTGGGACTCTCAGCAAGCGAGACCGCAATATTGAAGCAAAATAGAAATCCGCATTGGAATCTGCTTAGTTGACAGGTAAACGGAACTTCACTTTCTAGACAGTCGAAAACCAGCTGGTTGGGAAGGGCCGGGAAATGCCCCTAAAGATAGCTGCCCTTAAAATCACATCCGGCCAGGTCCTCGAGACCATGGCCGGATGCCAAGAAACGTGTATTGATCCGTCAGCCAATCAAAAGACTGGCTGACCGTTATCCAACTTGACGTGAATTTCGTCCTTGTATCCCAACAGCTTGAACATTCGATTCTGTGCCGACAGAAACACGAGTGGTTCGTTTGAGGTGTTGACATACTGATGAATGGTGTTCTGCGGGATGTAGAGGACATCTCCCTCTCGAATATCAAACGTCTTGGGGACATCCGCAACGTGCGCATAGTACTTCTCTGCTATCTCGGCTTCGACCTGCCACTGCAGACTCTTGCCACTACCCGAGAGGACATATACGACTTCATCAGCCATGTGCCAGTGAGCCTCACTCTCGGTGTTTGGCCGAACCTCCTGCTCATAGACATCCACGCTGAATGCACGGACATCAGTGCGCTCCGGTGAACTCATGACTCTTATTCTTCCTCCCGGAACCTCTTCCCACTTGGCATCCGAGGGCTTTACTACCTTCTTCCTGTTCTCGACCTCATCTATCCAGACCTGGCCCCAATCGACTCGCGGTCCAAAACCTTCCTTATCGAAGGCAGCACTTCGCCCTTGCTGAATCATTCCGAGAAACATCCACTGTGACTTCGCTTTGAAAATTATGCAGAGCGCGCGTTCGGTGTCAGATGCGTTGAAGTGCCGGTGAACTGAGTCGTTATGCACTACGACGAGATCACCTTTTTCCCAATCGTATCGCTTATCGTCGTGGATCTCGTAGCCTCTGCCTTCGAGAATGTAAAACAGTGCTTCATTCTGGTGACCGTGCCCATGGTTTGACCCGCCAGGAAACAGCTCGACAAAGTGGACCTGAAGAGTCTGCGTAAGAAATTCGTCGTCTCCAGGGCCGATCTTCCACCAGGTCCGCGACTCCTCGGAGTCTCCGGAGTGGCCAACGGTAGCATCGTCGGTCACAATCGATTCGCTCCTCACTCGATCCTGCTCGAGCTGCAAATTTCGAAACCCTGAAAGTCCGTATGTCTGCGAGGTCATTCCGCGCAGAAACACTCGTCCCTCTTTCGCCATTCTTCCTCCTAGTTGAACGAATCAGACCGTCTGAACATCTTACCAAAGTCTTGTACAGATCGATTGGTGTTACGTTATTATAAATTTCGATATTCCGTCGGTCAACAGCTATTAGAACACGCAAACAGGTCATGCCTGCGTGATGACCAGACTCAAAAACGTGGATGGAGGTAGCCTAAGTGGCACGTAAATGGTCTGAAGACGAAGCCGCTGGATGGTTGAACACAGACGTTCAAGGGGAGCTGTTAGACCTGCCACGACGCATCGCCGCCTCAATTGTCTCTCTCAATGGCGGGATTTCAAAGTTCATCGATATCGCCTCGGGATCGGGAATCTTTCTGAAGGTGTTTCTCGATCGCTTCCCTGAGTCTTCGGGAATTTGGCACGACGCATCTGAGACCATGAAGGCTGCCGCTCAGAAATCACTTGAATCGTATAGCTCACGGATTTCGTGGGTTACAGGTGATATGCAGGGTATCGCGTCACTTGGCCTAGCGACTGACCTGGATGCAGTCGTCACCTCCAGGGCAACTCATCATTTCTCAGCCGACGAACTTAGAGTGTTCTACTCTGATGCAGCAACGCTGCTTAGGCCGGGCGGCTGGATCATCAATCTAGACCATGCTTATCTCGGTTCCACTTGGGATCCAGTCCTTAGAAATGTTAGAAAGCAACTCCTTGCCAAGAAGCCGGAGAACGCCTCTGGGCACAAGCATCTCAGGCCGGCACCACAAATTTCCGACCACTTATCTGCCCTGGCCGCAGCCGGAATTACAGATGCATTTACTGCCTGGCAGGCCTTCTACACCTTCCTGATAATTGCCCGCAAACCAATAGAGGAGAGTAGCTCTTCTTAGCCAAGCTGGAATAGCCCAACGCAATCAGAGGGTCTGATCGTCAGGATTTGGGAAGCTCTTCTCTCGCGAGGCGGTGATAGGTTCGGCTCAAATGCCTGTATAGGACATCGCGCGCAGCCACGGGGTCCCTGTCGCGAAGCGCCTTCAAAAGTTCGTGGTGCTCGGAGACGCCTGGGTCTCCCATGCTTGGCGCGGCGCTCTTGGCTTCTAGCAACGAATAGCGGAGCGGACCCTGGAATGACTCGACTATGAGGTTCAATGTCCTGTTGTGGGCACTCCTCGCTAGTCGGATGTGAAACTCAGCCGAAAGGTCCGTATTGTAGGCATTTGTTTCCAGAGATGCACGGGACCGTTCCAATATTTCTTCCAAGGCCTCGAAATCGTCTTCCTTTGCCCGCTCGCACACAAGCTCAATGATCCCCAATTCGAAGATGATTCTTGCTTCCGTGATCTCAGCCGCAGACAGGGAGGACATGGCAAGCATGTCTGTAATACCGGAAATGATGTTGCTACTAGTTGGTGCAGTCACATACGCGCCACCGTGCGCACCGACGCGAATCTCAATTAGGCCAGACGATTCGAGAACCCTCAGTGCGTCCCTGATGGTGATCCTACTCACACCAAAGGAGGCACATAGCTCTCGCTCTGAGGGAAGTCGATCACCGGGCGCGAGTTGTCCCTGGTGAATAAGGGCCCTGATCTGATTGACAATCGTTGCAGATATTCTTGCGGACGTAACAGGACTGAAAAGATCTTGTCCGACATCAGTGGTGCGGCGCGCAGGAGTAGGATTACTCGCCACTATTCGGGTCCTCCTGTCCATTCATCTCCATTACCTTAGCAGCTGAATTCCTCAAAAAACGCGTACACCGAAGCGCACGGAGCTTGGTCGTCTGCCGCCTCACGCCGATCTCGATATCCGACTCTAAATAGCCAACCACAAGTTCCCTCGCCAACACGCGCCAAAATGCCACACCCATAGGTAAAATTACCATGTTTACTCCCTGAATAAGAAACTTTCAGCACTTGTCGCAGGGCTGACAACAGAATGTGAGATGTAGCAGCAAGTTGAGCTACGCATGCGGTAGCTTGGACTTTGAGGCGCTCTAAGCTACAGCAGAGCTCTTGGCGCATTGTTGGCAAGACACACAATGTCTAACCAGTGAGATGTCTCTGCGTTGTCTAGGTCTAGTGTGCTACTGCTTTCGAAAGTGATATCTTCGAGATCACCGCCTTTTGAGGCCGAACGAGTGTGCGTGGGACGAGTTAAGGAGAAACCAAAGGGATGAAAATCGATCCGATTCTCACCGAGATCATTTCCAACCGACTTTTGCAGATCGGCTACGAGGGGGGGCTGGTGCTCCAGCGCTGCGCCGTCAGTCCAGGTGTTGTGGAGGGCCGTGACTTAGGCTTCAATGTCTCCGATGCCTCAGGGCGAACCGTGGTCTACTCGACCTGGATGCCGAGACACGGCACAACACTCTCTTACATGCTCCAAAGCTGCATGAATCGCTTCGAGGGAGACATAAGGCCAGGGGATATGTACCTTGTCAATGACCCACACTCTGGCGCACTTCACATTCTCGACCTGGCTGTCATGATGCCGATACACTACAACGGAGAACTCGTGGCATGGGTGGGCAACGCCACTCATCACGTTGACGTCGGAGCTATGACCCCAGGCCGCGCACCATTAGCGACCGACTGGCATCAGGAAGGGATCATCTTCAAGCCAACCCGAATCGTCGAAGGCGGCAAGATTCGCGACGACATCTTCAACCTGTTCCTCGACAACGTCAGGATGCCCAGATATCAGTCACTAGACCTGAAGGCCCAGATCTCCGCGAACTTCGCCGCTGCAGAGAAAATCCTTGCACTCGTGGAGAGATATGGCACCGATGCGCTCAAAGAGACTTTCGAAAGTTCAATTCAACTCGCCCAGGCTCAAGCCCGTGAGCGGATCTCATTTCTTAAAAGAGGTGAGTACGAGGCATGCGAATACCTTGACTACGACAAGATGTACGTGATCAAAGCCAGGCTGACGGTAAATGAAGGGACTCTTTCTTTCGACTTCGCGGGCACTGACCCCGAGGCAAAGACATTCATCAACTGCGCGCTTCCGTGCGCCGTCGCAAACCTTCACAACATTCTTGCCTGCCAGCTATTCCCAGACCTAACCGTAAATGCCGGGACCTTCGACCTGGTTGACGTGAGCATTCCAAGTGGAACCCTGATTAACTGCAATCCTCCTGCCCCCTGTTCGGGAGCATCGACGATTACCGGCTGGCGAGTACAGGGAATCACCATGGCCCTTCTCACCCAGGCACTGATGGCAACGAAGCGAGAGAACTATGCCATGGCCGAGTGGGGATGGGGATTCACCGACGTTCAATGGTCAGGAACTGACCCACTCGGCCGCTGGTACACGGTTCGCGGCGATGCATCACTTCACGGTGGGGGAGCAAGAGCAGACAGCGATGGGATAGATGTGTCAAACATTGCCGGTTCCACAAATACTGCGCTTCCCAGCATTGAGTCTTACGAGTACCGCTATCCGATCCTTTACCTCTCTCGAGGACTGCTTGCGGACTCGGATGGGGCGGGGCAATTCCGCGGTGGGCGAGCAGGCTACTGGTCTCGATGCCTCTACGGCGTCGAATCAGCAAGCGACCTCAGCTTCTACATAGGGCGAGACGTAGGCTCCAAAGGATACGCGGGGGGCGAAGACGGGACCTCGTCTCAGATAATCATCAAACGAGGTACAGATATCCTGGCAAGGCTGCATAAAGAGGTGCCGCTGTACGATGAGCTGGATGGGAAGGAAGAGCTGCTGACTCAACAACCATCTGCTCTCGGTCTAAGTATCAACGCAGGCGATGTCGTCTACGTGAGGGGAATGGGCGGAGGCGGATTCGGCCCACCCGAACTCCGTGACAAAGAAGCGGTGCTGGCTGACATCGAGGAGGGGCTGCTGTCGCCAGAACGCGCAGATAGGGTATACGGAGTATCCGTCAACTAAATGCCCATTATGGACCACGTGGGTGTGGCGAATGCCAAATTCCGAACATTGACCAGCTCAGGGAGCCGCATCTTTAAAAAAGCCCTCTGGTCGCAGAGATGCCAAGGTCGTTCAAGGCGCCCTCGCTGGTCGCATCTCTGAGAGCGCTGCACTGCCCACATACGTGAGGGGGAGTTGTCTTGAGGACGGTCATAAGAAACGAGTTTGCATCAGTCGAGGTTTCGGTCGACGAGACTTCCGGCGCGAAGGCTCTAAGGATCACGGACCTAAGATCTGGATCCAAGATTGAACTGGATTCCCTTGAGCTCGAAGCTCTCACAAGGATCACGCACCGGCACCTGGAACCGTTTGTGGACCCAAACTGGATCGTGCTCGAGTGAAACGAGATGCACTGGCTGCCCGCGAGGCGTGGCAGAATTCGGGATGGGTGCAGTTTCCCCACACTCAAGTCACTAGAAATTGACAGGGGTCTTCCTCGATGGCTCTGGCTTATAGCTCGAAATCAGCGGTAGCGGTGGCAAGGTTGGCAACTGAGATTTGCCAGTTTCCAGTGGGCGATCTCGGCGACGACGACGCATGGCTCTTCGTGGAGGCTTGTGGAGTCTGTGGAACCGACTGGGATATATATGAGCGAAAAATAGGTAGGAACTTCGGACCGGTCATACTCGGACACGAGATTGTCGGGCAAATTGCAGCAATAGGAAAGGCAGCTGCCGTGAAATGGGGAGTCAACGTGGGAACGCGAGTTGCCGTCGAAGAATTCCTTCCGTGTGGAGTCTGCTCCCTCTGTCTTTCAGGAGACTACCGCCTCTGCTCTCGCACCGACGTGAGAAGCAACTCACCCATTCTCCGCTATGGCGCTACCTCGACAGCCGTGAAGCCCTCCTTATGGGGAGGCTTTAGCGAGCTCATGTACCTGCACCCGCAGTCAATCCGCCACTTCGGATTTAACGGTGATTAGGGGTCAATAGGTCTCTGGTATTGGGACTAGTTGGAGATGGTACAGGGGTTCTGCCAGAATTGGGTTTGAACGAACTCATTTTGGAGAGCCCCTGTGGAA
>JAJZBG010000059.1 GCA_021799035.1 Actinomycetes bacterium
CAGCACTGCGAAGCGCGAGATTGGCTTCTACCCAAAGTATGGTCTTGATGATGGAATCCAGGACTATTTGGAAGAGTTGAAAAGCGCCAACTGGTGACGCGGTGCGCGCGCAAACACTCGAGAGCACGCGGCATGATCTAACGCCGTTGTCTTGCTCTGGCGGGCGTTGATAGACTTGTTGGGCCGAAGGGTTTTCGAAACCATATCGTTTACCCGTGCTAAAAAGAGAGAAGCAGTGGTATGCGCGCACTATGGAGTGGCTCTCTTAGCTTTGGTCTCATAAATGTTCCGGTCCGTATCTTCAGCGGAGCCACGGTTCAAAGCGGAATAGAACTCAGCATGCTCCATGGCCCAGACCTCTCCCCCATCCGATATGCCAGAATTTGCAGGCAAGAAGAGAGGGAGGTCCCTTACGAAGAGATTGTAAAGGGGTTCGAGTATCGAGATGGAGAGTATGTCGTTCTGTCTGAAGAGGAGCTGGAGAACGCGAACGCGGCAAAATCGAGCATTATCGAGATCAAGTACTTTTCAAAAGAGTCAGAGATTGACATCCGTTTTTACGAGAAACCTTATTATCTCGAGCCAGCCAAAGGTGCTGAAAAGCCTTATGTGCTTCTCCGGCAAGCTCTTTCGAAGTCGAGGAGTATTGCAGTCTGCACCTTTGTGCTCAGAAGTCGAGAACATTTGGGAGTAGTCAAACCTGTTGGCGAGGCCCTCGTTTTGGATCAGATGCGCTTTGCCCAAGAGATTAGCGAGCCAGCTGGACTGCGCTTGCCGACCGACACTGAGGTGACCACGAAAGAGCTCGAAATCGCCATGAAGCTTGTCGATCAGCTAACCGAGGAGTTTGATGCCGGGCAATTTCACGATACCTACGTTGAAGATCTTCGAGAAATAATTCAGCGCAAGATCGATGGCAAAAAGCCACCACGCAAAGGTCGGCGGAGCGCCGGGACACCGAGCAAAGATCTGATGCAGGTTCTCAAAGCCAGTTTGGAGGCAGCGGCCAAATCTAGAGCGAGCTAGGGAGACCTTAAATGTCGCTTGCAGAGTACCTTTCCAAGCGAAGCGCGAAGAAAACGCCGGAGCCCAAGGGAGGAATACCGAGCAACGGCGGCCTCAGATTTGTGGTTCAAAAGCATCAGGCTGGAAGGCTTCACTTCGATTTTCGCATTGAGCTTGATGGCGTTCTGAAGAGTTGGGCAATCCCAAAGGGGCCTTCGCTAGATCCTTCACAAAGGCGATTGGCTGTAATGGTTGAGGATCACCCGATCGATTACCGCACCTTCGAAGGGACCATACCAGAGGGTGCCTACGGGGCTGGCACAGTCATGGTTTGGGACCAAGGAAACTACTCGGACTATGGGGCTGAACCAGGAAGCCACAACTCTATAGAGGACAGGCTACGCGATGGTTTGGAGAAGGGTGAGTTGAAGATCTTTTTGAACGGCAAGAAGCTCAGAGGAGCGTTTGCCCTCGTGAGGATCAAAGGCTGGCGAGGTGGCGACAACTGGCTGCTGATCAAAAAGCGTGATGAATTCGCCAGTCATGAGGATCCTCTCGCAAATGACATGTCCGTTTTGAGCGGTAGATCATTCGACGAAATCAAAGCAGCAGGTGATGAAGTCACCGCTAGGCCAGATCTGAAACTCTCCGGAGCAAGAATAAAGAAGCAGCCTAGATTTCTTGAACCGATGTTGGCGACGCTCGCCGATGATCCATTTGATGATCCTGAATGGATTTCAGAGATTAAATGGGACGGATATCGCGTAATGGCTTTCGTGGAAGGTGGCGAAGTTGGCCTGAGATCGAGAAACAACAAAGATCTCACCTCGCTATACGAGCCTGTTTCCGAAGAGCTAGCCCACCTGAGAATCGATTGCGTACTCGATGGTGAAGTTGTGGTCATCAATAGCGAAGGAGTCTCGGATTTCAGCGCTATTCAAAACTACCAGAGAACTGGAGCCGGCAATCTGCGCTACTTCGTATTCGACCTCCCGTTTGCTGATGGCTACGATCTCACCAATCTGCCACTTCTGAGGCGGAAAGAAGCTCTTCAACAAATAGTGAAGGGGCTGGAACTTGTGAGATTGAGCGATCACGTGGTCGGCCAAGCCAAAGAGCTGTTCCAGGAGGCAAAAGACCGCAACCTCGAAGGAATCATCTCCAAGAAGAGTTCTAGCAGATACCATCCTGGCAAGCGGACCAGGTCATGGCTGAAGTTCAAGACTCACGAGCGCCAGGAAGTGGTCATTGGGGGCTTTACAGAGCCGCGAGGTGGTCGGAAGAAGCTTGGGGCACTCGTTGCAGGTGTTTACGAAGATGGGCGTCTTACGTATATCGGTCATGTTGGCGGTGGGCTCAGCAACCAGCAGTTAGAGGATCTGCACAACAGGTTGCATCCTCTTGAGCGCGACAGCTCACCATTCTCAGGGACGTTCAAGACTAACGCACCGGTCCACTGGGTTGAGCCCAAGCTACTCTGCGAGGTCCAGTTCTCTGCGTGGACTGAAGATGGTCTCATGAGGCAGCCCTCCTTTGTCGGTATGCGTGATGACAAGGATCCGCGGGAGGTGGTGCGGGAGTTGCATCGTTCAATGTCCGACGAAAAGAGGGAGCCCGTCCGGCGTTCCAGGGTTCATTTCAGTAATTTGGATACTGTCTACTGGCCCCACGAGGGTTATACCAAAGGAGACCTCATTGGTTACTACGACAGCGTTTCCGAGCTGATCGTCCCTTATCTCCGCCATCGACCCATTTCACTCAATCGTCAGCCAAACGGCATTGATGGTCCCGGCTTTTACCAGAAGAATATCGAAAACCCGCCAGATTGGGCCAAGACAGTCTCCATCCACTCAGAATCAGGCGATAGGGATATCAACTGGCTGGTGTGCGAGAACCGGGATACTTTGCTCTACATGGCCAATCTGGGCTGCATTGAGATCAACCCCTGGCTTTCGAGAGTCTCGAATTTGGAAAGGCCTGACTACTGCCTAATAGACATAGACGCCAAGTCTTGCCGGTTCGATGTCGTCATCACGGTAGCTCTTGAGCTAAAGGGTCTTCTGGACGAACTTGGCCTTCTGGGATATCCCAAGACCTCTGGCAGAACTGGAATGCACGTTTGCATACCGCTGAACGCCAAGTATACCTACGAGCAGAGCAGGTCCTTTGCGGAGCTGATATCTCAAGTCATTCAGCAGAGGCTACCAAAACTCACCAGCATCGAAAGAGATCCATCCAAGCGCCGTAATAAGGTCTATCTCGATTACCTACAGAATCGTCGCGGACAGACGATGGCCGCGCCATATTGTGTCCGGCCTGTGCCAGGCGCAACTGTCAGCACCCCGATTTCATGGGATGAGGTGGACAGCAGCCTGAAGCCAAACCTGTTCACGCTCAAAACAGCACTAAAGCGATTCGATTCGGTAGGCGACCTGTGGCGACCTGTGCACGGGAAGGGGATCGACATGATGGCTGCTTTAAAGATCTTCGACGATGGTCGCGAAGCTGATCGAAAGACTCTCTAGCGCGTCTTGGACTGGATTTCAGCTTGGTTGAGCTCGAAGGAAGCTTTACTTGGATTTTCGCACTTTTTCTTTTGGACCACGAAAGAAGGCTGAGACTTAGTCATGCTGCTGTCATTTCGACCTGGCTAGAACTTTTGCAAGATTTTCTCGTGAAGGAAAGCCGGGAACCTGTCCCGACGAATCACCACAGCACGGGTATCTTCGGCAGGATAGCGATCTTGCTCGACTATCAAAAGGAAACGGATCCCTTCCATCCACCAGGACTGTTGGAGACCCGTGGAAGCCCAAATTTTCAACTTCATCCTCGTCTTCAACAAGAATCACTTCGAGGTCCACGTCTTGACGGTCGGCTATGAGTTCCCTGAGCTCGGCTATGAGAGGTGCCACATTAGGGCAATCTGAGATGTGCAGTACGCTGACTTTCATTTTGGATCTCCCTTAAAAAGTTGTTCTCAGCCTCAATGGTAAACATTCCAGTAAACTGGAATGTCAAGGAGGTTGCGGATGAAAATCGGTGAGGTGGCTGAACTCGCAGGGCTGTCTGCCAAGACAATCAGGTATTACGAGGAGATCGGGCTGCTTCCCGAACCCGAGCGGGAGTTCAATCAGTACAGGAGTTACGGCCCTGAAACTTTGCAGAAGCTCGCGTTCATCAGGCGTGCTCAGGCCGCCAATCTGAAACTGAGGGAGATTCGAGAAATCCTTGAAATTCGATCACAGGGCAGGGCCCCATGCGTCCATGTTCGCGATCTCCTGAAGCGCAGGTTGTCGAAGATCGATCAGCAGCTCGAGGAATTGAAGACTGCAAAGCAAGAACTGGAGGAACTCGTGGTGCTCGCAGAGGCTACCGACCCAGCCGAATGCTCCGGAGATGTCATCTGCACCATACTTGAGCCTTGAAACGTGACTGACGGTGTTCATCACTCTGTGGTGGCATAGCCCCAACCCTGTTTTCTGGTGAGAACCCGACAGTTATGGCGCGCTGCGCCTGGTTTTCAAAGCCGTGAGGTGGTTTTCAAGGGGCGACATGGTGCACGCCAGCCTAGCTTCAGCCTCTGTCGAACTCGACATAGCGAAATATCGAGCTGATGTGGGACTCGTCGATCGCCATTCAATCTGTTGAGGAACCCGATCCTCTCATGCCGTGAGCTTCTTGACATGCACCGATTGATAGATGAAACTGTCTTTAGGGGCGCCGACGTAGGAGGCGGCCCATGTTCAGAGTCGGTATTCCGATACTCGTGATCCTCATCGTCATCGTCGTCTATTTCTCCACTAAGACTGCACGGGTTGGACATGCTTTCCATTCGAAATCGTCCGAAGAGGTATCGAAGCCCGACACTTCGAAAATTCCGCTATACGAGACGGAAGCTGGACTCGAGCAGAGATTAGACCGATGGGTACGAGCTGGACTCATTTCATCGACCGAGTCCAAAGCGATCCTAGATTTCGAGGCCCAAAAGCAGCCTGTTCCCCCGGCAGCTCTTCGAAAGGTCAAGGCCCCTGGTGCGCGGCGGATTCCGGCAACGGCAGAGGCACTCGGGTACCTTGGCGGCGTGCTTGTCACGGTAGGCCTTGTTCTTGTTGCGACGAAGTACTGGCCAAACATGAGCGTTGCTATCAGGCTTGTCCTGAGTGGCGTCGTCTCAGGGCTACTCATAGCTGCCGGTGCAGCTGTACGCGGTGAAGAGGATAGGGCTCTTGCAAGGTTTAGATGGTTTCTATGGCTTGCCTCGTCTGCGACGACTGGTCTGTTCGCATGGATATTCTCACGCGAGCAGCTCCAATATATGATCAGGTCTTCGGTCTTGATAACAGCTTCCGCGATCGTGGTCGAGAGTGGAGTCCTTTGGAATCGAAGGAGCCGCCCCATCCAGCAGATCGTGTTCTTGGGCGCTTTGGCAACCACTGCAGGTGCGGCTGCGGCGACCGTTTTCCCCGGAAGCGAGGCCGGTCCCTCAGGCATAGCCGTGTGGGTTGTCGGGCTCGCCTTTGCTGTTATCGGCTTCAAGCGCTATATCGTTGGCGCGATCATGACCGAGTCACTTGGAGCTGTGGCGTTGGTGGTCGGATCCGCGCTCGTGACTACCAGATGGCACTCCATCGGACTGGTCTTCCGGCTGGCAAATTCCCTAGGCCTGATCGCCATTGCTGTGATCCCTCAGATTCTGCAAAGAAGGGAAGACCAGATCATAGCCGGCATCATAGGCTTGGTTGCGGCGTTTATGAGCCTGCCGGCAACTCTCTCCTACTTTGCGGATCAGGCAGGGATACTCACAGGAGCCATAACCTGGATTGCAGGCGCTTGCCTGATTGCTGCGTCATCAAAGAGGCTTGTCAGGGTACCTCAGGTTGCAAAGGTGGCAGGAGGAGCCATGGTAATCGGCGGAAGTGCACTGACGGGTGCACAATCCCAGGATGTCGCACCGATTCTTGGTTTGCTCAGCTCAATAGGTCTCATCATTCTGGGCACGCGCCCGGGACAGGTGCTGTTATCGGCAGCGGGCTCTGTCGGAATCCTCATAAATGTCATCTGGGGAATCTCGTGGTTCTTCCCAAGCGAGGGCCGCGCGCCTCTGCTTATGATGATCTCGGGAATCCTTGTCATTGCGATAGCAGTCTGGATGACTCGAATGCGAGGGCGCTTTCGTGCAGAGCTCGGGCCTGAATTCAGACACCGTCGGAAAATGTAGCAGGGGAAGTCCCAGGGCGACACTTGCACTCGCGGTCAAGCCATTTGGGGAGTCACGGAGTGGATGATCCCAGACGAGCGGGCGACGGGAATCGAACCCGCGTTCTCAGCTTGGGAAGCTGATGTTCTGCCTCTGAACTACGCCCGCACAGTGTATTTTGCTTTTATATACACTATCGTATGTACCCATGATCTTGTCGGATCGAACGATAAAAGAAGAACTCGCGAATGGTCGAATAATCATTGACCCTCTGGATTTGGGTTGCATCCAGCCGTCTTCAGTTGACCTTCATGTCGACAACTATTTTCGAGTGTTTAGAAATCATACAGCGCGCGTAATTGATGTGAAGCAAGATCAGTCTGAGATGACTGAACTAGTGGAGATTGCGGATGACGAGGTGTTCATTCTCCATCCAGGTGAGTTTGTCTTAGGTTCCACCCGCGAGAGGATTGGGGTTCCCGATGATCTCGTCGGGAGACTCGAGGGCAAGTCATCGCTTGGGCGCCTAGGGCTTCTGATCCATACGACTGCAGGATTCGTGGACGCAGGATTTAGTGGCAACATAACGCTTGAGCTTTCAAATGTGGCGAATTTACCGATCACCGTGTATCCAGGAATGAAGATAGGACAGATCTCTTTTCTGAGGATGACTACTGCGGCCGAGGTTCCATATGGATCTAAAGCGGTGGGATCAAAATACCAGGGTCAGAAAGGTCCGACTCCTTCGAGATACTTCGAGAACTTTCGCAAGTAACCTGCTTCAACCAGGGGATTTGTTGTGAATTTTTTCACAGCAAACGCATTCGATTGTGATAATTGCAGCATTGTTCGATAGTGTGAGCTAACCGCATTTTTATATAGGACCCTGTAGCTCAAATTATGGGGAAATACGCACGCTCAATATTTGGTTTGTAGGAGGATTCAGTTGAGACTGCTGATAGGTGTAGTCATTTTCGTGGTGGCTGCAGTTTTTGCAGGGAGGAGGCTTTTCTTTCTCTATAGCCTTGTCACATCCGGCAAGCCAGCCCCGGGAAGGACGGACAATGTCGGGGGCCGTGTCTGGGCTGAACTTTCGGAGGTGATCGGACAACGAAAGCTGCTAAAGAAGACTGTTCCGGGAATAGCGCATGCCCTTACATTCTGGGGCTTCATAATTCTTCTTGCTACGATAATTGAGGCATTTGGTTCGCTGTTCAGCTCGACATTTGCTATACCTCTAATTGGTCATGATTCGTGGCTAGGCTTCTTGGAGGATCTCTTTTCTGTTCTGATTCTTGCATCTTTAGTTGTCTTTTCAATTCTGAGAATAAAGAATGCCCCAGCACGCAGGCAGAGGGAATCCAGGTTTTACGGCTCGCATCTGGGCGCAGCGTGGATAACCCTTGCGGGGATAACTCTCGTCGTCGTGACGCTCTTGATGTACAGGGCAGCTCAGGTGAACCTGGGCCATTTCCCTTATGGCGATGCCGCTTTTGCCTCTCACGCGATCGCCTCGTGGATCAAGGGCCTTGGCACTGGTGCAAATAAGGTTCTAGAGTTCCTCTTCTTGGAGCTGAACATAGCTGTTATCATGGCCTTTTTGGTATTTGTCACCTACTCCAAGCATCTCCATATAATGGCGGCACCGCTGAATGTGATATTCTCCCGCCGACCCAAAGCGCTTGGTGCGCTCGGGAGCACCCCCAACATGGACCCAGAGCAGCTGAGCGAAGACGATGTCTTTGGTGCCGGCCAGATCGAGCATCTCACCTGGAAACAGAATTTGGATCTCGCTACATGTACAGAGTGTGGAAGGTGCCAGGAGCAGTGCCCGGCGTGGAATACCGGTAAGCCGCTTTCGCCGAAGCTGGTGATCATGGGATTACGCGACCATCTGTTCAAATCAGCACCGTCGCTAATCGGTCCCAAGGCAACCAAGTCGACCGAAGTGCCTCTAGTTCCAGAGGTCATAGATAGCGATGTACTTTGGTCCTGTACCACTTGCGGCGCCTGTGTGGAAGCTTGTCCGGTAGATATCGAGCATATTGATGCGATTGTAGATATGCGCAGATACAAGGTATTGATGGATTCGGAGTTCCCCACCGAGGCCAACCTCATGCTTCGAAATGTCGAGAACCAAGGGGATCCATGGGGGCTTGGTCCTTCGAAGAGGCTTGACTGGACAAAGAGTCTTGAGTTTGAGATTCCTGTGGTATCTGGCCAGATTCCGGATGACGTGGAATATCTTTTGTGGGTTGGATGTGCCGGGGCGCTAGACGAACGCGCTGCCAAGACGACTCAGAGTGTCGCGCGTCTGCTTCACACTGGTGGTGTGAAGTTCGCCGTTCTGGGGCCAAAGGAGTCATGCACCGGAGATCCAGCCAGAAGGTTGGGTAACGAGTACCTTTATCAGATGCAGGCAATGGCAAACATCGAGACGCTCAATAGCGCCAACGTTAAAAAGGTCATAGCGTCGTGTCCACACTGTGTCAACTCCTTGGCCAATGAATACCCCGCCCTGGGTGGCAACTATGAGGTGATCCACCATTCGCAGGTCCTCGAAAAGCTTGTCTCCGAGAAGAAGCTCTCCCCGGTTTCCCCTGTGAATGCCACTGTAACCTACCACGACCCTTGTTACCTTGGGAGGCACAACTCGGTATATGACGAGCCGAGATCTGTGTTGAACTCGGTTCCTGGTGTAAAGACCATCGAGATGCACAAGCATCGTTCGAAGGGATTCTGCTGCGGAGCCGGTGGGTCGCGCATGTGGCTGGAAGAGAATATCGGAAAGCGCATAAACATGGAGAGGACCGACCAGGCTCTTACAACTGGCGCCGATATGGTCTCGACTGCATGTCCCTATTGCATGATCATGCTTGATGACGGCGTGAAGCAACGTCAAGCAGAAGGAACCGCTTCTGAGGATATGAAAGTCCTGGATGTCTCGCAGATACTCGAGCGTTCTTTGAGCAGCGAGCCAATTGGAGCTGAGAACAAGTGACAGAGAAAGGACTGGCTCTTTGAGCCAGTCCTTTCAGGCGCTCTTTCGAGCTAGGCCAAGGTCGAGAATCTAGCTGAATGCCTTGTCGTCGGCATCACGTAGTCTTTTGGACATTGCCTCGAGAAGGCGCACCGCCATAGAAGGTATTTCCTCAAGCACGGAAGTGAACTCACGTGCCGGGAGCACTAGCAGATCCATATCCGTCTCAGCTGTGACCGTGGCAGATCGTGGAAGGTGGTCCAGAAGCGAGAGCTCTCCAAAGCCGTCTCCCGGTCCAAGAACTGCAACCTCATGATTGTTCTTGGTTACCTTTGCTCTTCCAGAGACAATTAGGCAGAACTCTTTTCCAACCTTCCCCTCCTCGCAAAGGACCGAACCCGGGTGAACCACAACTTCGTCACATGCAGATTCCAGAAGAGCAAGTTCTTTGCGATTACAGTCGCTGAAAAGCCAGCTTGAACGGAGAGCGTTGGACTTTGAATCTCTGACTTCATTTTTAACCATTTACAAAAGATAACACTTATTAGAGGTGACTGAGGCGAAGATTTGATGCAGCGTCGGAATTTTTACCTGCCGAAATTCTGGCTTTGAAAAGGAAAGATCATGCTGATAATACCTCTGGAATTGTATCAGCGAGTTGGGCTCCACTGACAGTGCTTCGGGGCGCGCAACTAGGCTGGCCTGCGGATTGATTGAGTTCGGAGGAGAGACTGCTGCCCACGGGTTCTGTGTATCAGATAACCGAATTTCTAGCGACGACGGTCATTGCTGTGGTTGCAGCACGTTTCGTCAGGATCTTGCCATCTATCGTCGTTGCGATCATAGTCGGAATCGTCGTTGGGGCAGGGGTATTTTCGCTGGGGATGGATGGCTACGGCGTCGAAGCCCTTTCTAACGTAGGACTCTTCGCAATCTTTTTTGAGGTGGGTCTCGATTTTGACCTCACGGCACCAGAACTGACGTCGACTACACCGGTCCGGTCCGCGACTTCTGGGGTGTTCGCTTCGATGATTCTGGTATCGTTGGCAGTCTTTGCCTTGGGGCATACTTGGCAATCTGCGGCATTGGTGGGTCTTGCTACGGTATCGACCTCAGTGTCTGTGTCGGTGTACAGTTTTCGTTCTCTTGGGCCGCTCAGGCATCTGGAGGCCAAGGTGGCGGTGATGGCCGGACTTTTCGATGACATGCTGGGTCTGGTTGCCATCGCTTTAGTGGCTACTGTGCTATCTCATTCATTGGGGAGCCTGATTCCGCTTGCCGTCAGCGTCGTGGTTGTGATTGTGAGCTTTGTATTGAAAAGGAGGACTGCGGACCGGTCGTTCGAACTCGGAAGAACTCGCCGGTACAGCCTCGTACTCACCCTTATCATCGTGATGATTGTTCTGTGGCGTGAGTTTGGGCTGACCCTTGCCGTGGCGGGCTTTGTGGCGGGGGCTTTTTCCGGGCCAGTGCTAACACGCGAGGATCAGCTGACCTTGAGCAAGATCAGCAGCTTCCTTGCACCTTTCTTCCTCGTGTCGATAGGACTTCTTGTGAGTTTTAGACATGGGGTATCGCTGATAGACGTCGCCGGAATCGCC
>JAJZBG010000013.1 GCA_021799035.1 Actinomycetes bacterium
GACTACCGCGAAGTCCACTACATCAAGGTGGAGCTGGACAAAATCTTTGGAAGATCAAATTTCATGAATGAAATAATCTGGGCATACGATTTCGGTGGCAGATCGAAATCGAGATGGCCAGCAAAACACGACACCATCTTGGTCTATGCGAAAGAGCTTGGAAATCAAATCTTCAACTACGAGGACATTGAGCGCATTCCCTACATGGCGCCAGGCCTGGTGACCAAGGAAAAGGCTGCAAGAGGCAAAATACCGACGGACGTATGGTGGCATACGATCGTCCATACCGCTGGCACGGAGCGAACAGGTTACCCGAACCAGAAACCCGAAGCAATCCTTCGGCGAATCATCGAAGCGTCTTCGAACCCAGGATCATGGGTGCTTGACTTCTTCGCAGGAAGCGGTACGACAGCCTTCGTTTCGCAACAGCTCGGGAGACGTTTCATCGCCGTAGACTCCAATCCGGAGGCAATAAAAATCATCACAAATCGCATCGATATGGCAAATGTCGTGGAAGTTGCCTATTGACGATTATGCGCGGCAGACCTGCTCCGCAATGCAGGGATACGGAGCTCACATCCAAGCCGCCTGAAAGTCTTCAGAAAAGAGAAATGCATCGTATTTGCGTCACAAACAGATGCCACAAGCACCGGTGAGCGACTTCGCCCATCCTTTGAAAAGCAAAATGCCCTCTCTCGCCATTGAAGCGATGCTTACCACTGCTGTGGCCTCAGTCTTAAACAGAAAAGCTCCCCTCCATGAGAACAATCCCCACAAAGGGTCAGTCAAGCGGAGATCCTCAACAAGTCCTGGTCTTGTTTCAGCAGAATTCTCGAGGACAAGGTTGACACGTCTGAAACCTGTTCCAGTTCACCTCAAGCACGGATCAGAGCGCAGCATCAAGAGCCGCCTTCTCTGCAAATTTTGTGGGTGAAACCAGCATCGGTATGTAAACGCTGCCAGGAACCCTCTTGCTGCACGATACTTGCATTCCAGCGAGTGAATGGTTCCGAATTGCATTCCCGATGAACCCCAAGCTGCCCATGTGACATAGGCCATAAAGGAATCTCAGCTCATCAGGCCAGCAAGAACGTCAAGCCCATAATGACTTGACTAGACGAGTCAAAGTGAGTAATCATATAGGCGTGCATATTGTGTTTGCAACCACTCTCCTTCTTGGATAGCTGCGAGCGTTTTCAACGCTCGCAGAACCTCCTGTGCCTCTTGGCCAGGAGGTTTTTTGTTAGCACGGTAACTGGCTAAGGAAAGTTGTAGAACAAGGCGCTTTGCCGCAGGGAAAGGAAAGGGTAAGCCGGATGGACGAAAAGTTGATCGTATTCGACACAACATTAAGAGATGGGGAGCAGTCACCGGGCATCTCGCTTGACGTCGCGGAAAAACTTGAGATCGCCGAGCAGCTTGCCCGTCTTAACGTCGACTACATCGAGGCCGGGTTTCCTGTGGCGTCGCAAGGCGATTTCGATGCGGTGCAGGCAATCGCTCGCCAAGTTCATGGTCCGATCATCGCAGCCCTGTCTAGAACGCACTTGGGCGATGTCGACAGGTGCTGGGAGGCTCTCAAAGACGCCGAAAAGGCGAGGATCCACGTGTTCATATCCACTAGCCCTTCTCATATGCAGCACATGCTGAAAATGGACCAGAGCCAAGTCCTAGCGGAGACGAGGCAAGGAGTAGAAAGAGCCCGATCTCATACCAACGATGTCGAGTTCTCGCCGCAGGATGCCACTCGCACTCCGCTGGATTTCATGATGGAAGTTCTCCAGGCTGCCGTAGACTCCGGAGCTACAACCCTGAACATTCCAGACACCGTAGGTTATGGCATCCCGTGGGATTTCGGAGCACTGATTCAGTACGTCAAATCCCAGATTTCAGGCAGCTACATAATTTCCACACACTGCCACAACGATTTGGGTTTGGCAACTGCAAATTCGCTGGCAGGAGTACAAGCGGGAGCACGCCAAGTAGAGGTTTGCATCAACGGACTTGGCGAAAGGGCAGGGAATGCGGCGCTTGAAGAAGTTGTGATGGCTTTGAAGATTCGTCCAGACCAATTCCTTGGCATGACGACGCAGATCCACACTGAAGAACTGGCCAGAACATCGCGCCTTGTCTCTCGCCTTACCGGATACCCCGTTCAGTACAACAAGGCTGTAGTGGGAAAGAATGCCTTCACCCATGAGTCCGGAATTCATCAGCATGGGGTTCTGGTCGATCGAGAGACCTACGAGATCATCGATGCGCAAAGCGTGGGCCAAAAGGGATCACAGATCGTTCTCGGGAAGCACTCCGGTAGGCATGCCTTTGCCGAGACCCTCAAGAACATGGGCTTCGAAGTCCACGGTGATGCTCTCAATCAAGCATTCTTCAGATTCAAGGAGCTTGCTGACCGAAAAATGGAAATCACAGAGGCTGACCTTGAGGCGCTTGTAGCCGATGAGATAAGCTCGGAGGCTTCAAACATTTACAGCCTTGCCGAACTTGAGGTGGGCGGTGGAACCGTTGGCACGCCGAACGCAAGAGTTGTGATCGCAAAGGGTCAGGAACGCCTCGAGGCAAGAGCGGAAGGCAATGGCATGATTGATGCTGCAGGCAAGGCTATTCAGAGTGCAACCGGCATCCAGACCAAGCTAGTGGGCTTCACAGTCTCCTCTGTAACCGGCGGAGAGGACGCCCAAGGCGAAGTGGTGGTGCAGCTCGAATCTGGGGAGTTCAAGGTTTCCGGCCGAGGCGTTTCTACGGATGTAGTTGAGGCATCTGCCCGCGCATACTTGAATGCCGTGAACCGGCTAGCGCGTTCTTTCGCTCGCAAAGACGTGCGCAATGCCGACGTTGGGCCCTGAGACTTGAATGCTGCCTCAAGCTTTTCGAGACCAGTCACCGGAAGATCGCCCGCTGACTGGCTCTCGACTGCCGACTTTTTCGAGAATCCTTCTGAGTTCTAGAAATGTGGCTAATACGTGGTTGAGGATCCTGGATGCCTTCTTAGAGTCAATCCCGAGATTCGAGAGAACCTCCAAAATGAAATCCCCAATGCCGTCAGCATTTTCCATATCCCATAAGGCCTGCTCCAGGCTGAACACCAGGATGTCCCGCGTTAGCTCGTCATCGTCGCTTATGGACGTGCTATCGCCGAACAATGAGTGCTGAACTGAGCTGAAAAGAACGTCAAGCGATGCATCTACCGGATCGATTGCATCGATCTCAAACTGTGCAGATGTGAGCCTCATCCCGGGCTCGATATATCTGATCTCAGAATTCAGATCATCATCTTCCTCTAGAAGACCATCTCCGCAAAGAGCTTCCCAACCGCCTGGCACCACTCTCCACGAAGTTCCACAACAGTCACAATCTAGCCATCCGCTGCGATGAACTGCATCGAGGACTGGAAATCCTTCCGCGATATACCAGGGAGGACAGGCTGGGCAGATGTTTCTTTCGATGAGTTCTTCGACACTCATCGCATCGAGTTCTTCAGACCACCGGCGCAACCCATCAAGATCTACGCGATGCTCGGTGCACCTCATATAAAAGATCTGATCGGAGTTGACCTGCCCTATTTCCGCTATCTTCATTGTTGGCTCTCCAGTCCGACGAGCCAGATCCACTTTGGTCCCCTGCAGGCCCTTATTGTCAGGGTACATCTATTTGGGGTCCTAATAGAAGAGTTTTCTTCAGAATATTGATGGGATTTGTCAGATTTATCCGACCAGTTTGTTGTACTGCTCTTTTGAAGGAGCGCCATGGTACACGACCTTGCCCTCAGCCATCCCCACCATTGTGCTTGCGATGGAGAGAAACTCTTCGGAGTGCGTTGCCACCAAGACCGCAACCTTGTGCCTGGCCTCTTCTTTGACCTGATCGATCAGGGCTGCCTTGCCCCTCTGATCTAACCCTACAAACGGCTCGTCAAAAATTAGAAGCTTGTGCGGCCGGACGAGCGCCATGGATATCGCCACCTTCTGTCGCAGCCCCCTCGAGAAGCTGCCCGGCAAATCATCTTGGCGATCTAGAAGCCCGAAGAGCGATAGGAGCTCCTTAGCTCTTGCTTCCCAATCTGACAAGCCATTTATCCTGGCGGAAAACTCAAGATGCTCAAGTGCAGATATGTCATCATAGAGTACCGGGTTATCCAGACAGACAGAAGTCACGCTCCTCGCGTCGTCCGATCCAGCCCTCGCGCCAAGAATGGAAATCTCCCCGCTCTCGTAGTTCGCAAGACCGGTAACTGCGCGAACCAGCGTAGTCTTTCCTGATCCGTTGGGCCCGACCAAAGCAGTTATCTCTCCTTCGCGAACAGCAAGAGATACGTTCTCTAGTACGACGTTCTTGTCGTAAGCCTTGGATACTTTCTTCACCTCAAGCACGGCGCGAGCTGCCATTACTACTCCTTAGTCAACCACCACTGGTCTGCGAAAACTCATTGCGACGCCTGATCCAGGTCCAAGCTGCGAGCGGGAAGATAAGCGAAAATGAACCGGCCGATATAGCTGTCGTGTCTATGAGTGAAGTGTTCAATAGATGCAGACTATAAGCATTCACCATAGCCACAAAACCAGACGCGATGACTATGAAAGGCAAAAGTTCCACTATCACCGAGGTGACCGCGACTACCTCTGGCATCAAAGCTGGTACAGTCGAAGACTTTTGTTTTCGCAGTATTCCCACGGCGGCACCAGTCGTGGACGAAGCGGCAAGAGGAATCGCGCTTATAAGTCCCACGTGAACGGCAATGCCAAAGCCGCTAAAAAGGGCTGTTGCCAAGGTTCCGATTAGCACAAATATCAGCATGCCCACAAACGGCACAATCAGCAGCCTTGATTCCACCTTTGCAACAGGTATTCCGATTCCCGCTATGGCATCTGGATGGTCTGCGAATTGAGAAAGCGGCTCTAGCAAATCCGTCGCCCCAACGTAAAGGGCGATCAACGCAATCGCCAGCGGGAACAGGGAGCCCGACCACATAAGGCGTGCGGCAAAGCCGGAAATGCCAGCAAGTATCACGAAGCGCAGTAGCCGCTCAGGGGGCCACCTATAAACAGACTGCAAGGATCTCTTTGAAACAACGGCTGTTTGACCTGAGCCAATGGGTACCCGAGACAATGAAGAGTGGCCGCTTCGTGGCTTTTCCCCGGAAAGCTGCCTCCGAAGCAGGATTACGGTTCTGATATCGCGCATCGTGGCAGCGAATCTCAGCGTACCTACCAGTCGGGCCCTCTCTTCAAGTTGCTCCAGAGATAGGCCTGGTAAGAAGTACAGTCCAGCAGCAAATAGTAGGAGGACAAATACCGCCATGCCAGCGGAATAGGCAAAATAGCTCTGACTGAAGAAGAGCTTCCCAAGCCAGATCCCCGGGAAATATCCATTAGGGCGATAGATTCCCCAAGCCGCCCAGAGGATTAGCAGGCCACCAAGCCCTGAGGCTGACCACTTACCCATCCGAAGACCAGATGCAACATACCCGCTTCCAAAGTAGGCAATGACGCCAACCACTCCAAGGAGAGCGCCTTCAACCACAAGGCGAAAGGTTCCAGCACCAAGTGCCCGGTGTGCAATTCCACCGATCAACCCGCCCACCAAAACAGCTGGCGCTGCCGCGGAACGAACTTGCGAAGCAGCTCGTGAGCGCAGCAGATGAGATCTCGGCACTCCAGAGAGCAAGATCATCCTGACGTCTGCGCCCTGAAGAGCAAGGGGTCCACCTCGGGATCCTGATCGCAGCCCAGCGAAGATCACTACTGCAAAGGCCAATCCAAAATACAATGGCCCGTACTTTATCGCTTCAGCTTGTGTCGCAGATCCGAGCGGAGCAGCCTGCACAAGGCCAACCAAAAGAGAGCCGCCCACCAATAGAGCGGCTCCGACCATATAGGCCTTGTAAAGCGCATTTACAAGATCAGTCTTTTCGACAAAGTGGCGCCTGCGTGCCCTGGAAAGATCCTTTAGAGCGGCGGCTCCTATGGCTTGAGTCATCAGCCGCCTGAGACGTCTTTGAGGCCTGGCCTGCCGGACTTCATAAAGGGCATCATCGCACGCAGTTGAGCGCCTACCGACTCGATCGGATGAGCTGCAGCAGCTTTTCTTAGCTCATTAAACCTTGGCTGCCCGTTCTTATTCTCCTGCACCCACTCCTGAGCGAACTTACCGTTTTGGATCTCATCCAAAACCTTCTGCATCTCGGCCTTGACGCCATCATTTATGATACGTGGACCCGTAATGAGACCACCCCACTCAGCGGTCTCGGACACCGAGAACCACATCCCGGAAAGTCCGTTCTCATAAAGAAGATCCACAATTAGCTTAAGCTCGTGAAGGCACTCAAAGTACGCCGACTCAGGCTGATATCCGTTCCCCACAAGCGTTTCGTAGCCCGCAGTCACAAGGGCCGCAAGACCTCCACAGAGTACCACTTGCTCGCCAAAGAGATCCGTCTCAGTCTCTTCGGCAAATGTGGTCTCAAGCACTCCAGCACGAGTTGATCCAATTCCGTGGGCGTAGCTAAGCGCTATCTGCTTAGCCTTTCCAGAGGAGTCTTGGGAAACGGCAATCAGCGACGGGATCCCTCCACCTTCCACATACGTGCGCCGAACCAAGTGACCTGGCCCTTTGGGTGCGATCATGATCACATCCACATCCGGTGATGGCTTTATCTGCTCGAAGCGAATGTTGAAACCGTGAGCAAATGCAAGTGCAGCTCCCCTCTTGAGGTTGGGGGCTATCTCAGATTCATAGATCGCGGGCTGAGCAGTGTCTGGCGCCAAGATCATTACCAGATCGGCATCTTTGGTGGCATCTGCAACACTTGCCACCTTGAGTCCGGCATTCTGCGCCTTGGCGCGAGATGACGATCCTTCCTTCAGACCAACCACTACATTCACTCCTGAATCCGCAAGATTCATCGCGTGCGCGTGGCCCTGTGATCCATAGCCAATGATGGCTACCTTCTTGCCTTGCAGCAATGAGGCGTCGGCATCTGCCTCGTAATACAAAGTGGCCATTTCAGCCAGCCCTCCCAGTAGTATTTTTCAATTTGTTCGACTGACGCTCAAGCTTAGCCAGAGCCACCCGTCCTGTTCTCTGCAGCTCAACAATTCCGAAACTGGAGAGCAGTTCCGAGAAGTCATCAAGCTTGTCAGGTTCGCCAGTGACCAGCACCGTAAGCTTGTCGCTACCCACATCTATGATCTTGCCGTCGAAGAGCGCGACAAGCTCCATCACGTGGCCACGAGAAGATATGTCGGCGTTCACCGTGGCTACCAGCAGTTCGCACTCCACCGACTCCAACGGGTCAAGCTCGGAGATCTTGATGACGTTGATGAGCTTGTGGAGCTGCTTGGTGATCTGCTCCAAAGGAGCTGAGGCCACATCAACAACTATCGTGATGCGAGAAAAGCGGCTGTCGTCGGTCGGCGCAACGGCAAGCGAGAAGATGTTGTATCCTCTTCGAGAAAACAGCTGAGCTATACGCGCAAGCACGCCAGCCCTGTTCTCGACCAGCACCGATAGAACGTGGTGGTGCATAACGCCAACCCTATCGGACGGATCCGCCAACGACCCGTTACCGGGTATGTATGAAATACTCATTTTCCACCCAAACTTTCCGGGCCCAGAATAATGTTGTCATTTGAAACTCCGGCTGGAACCATCGGGAACACCTTCTCACTGGAGTCTGTGCGAAACTCTACTACCACTGGACGATCGTTTATCTCGTTGGCTTTCTCTATTGCTGGGCCAACTTCCTCGGCGTTCTCAACCCTAAATGACGCGCAACCCATAGCCTCCGCCCACTTGACGTAGTCCGGAAGGTCTGGAGACAGGTAAACTTCCGAGTAGCGCTCGCCATAGAACATCTCCTGCCACTGACGCACCATGCCCAAGTATGAGTTGTTCAAGAGCGCAACCTTTATCGGAATCCTCTCCATGGATGCCGTCACGAGCTCTTGCGCGGTCATCTGGAAACATCCATCGCCATCGATAGCCCAAACCACACGATCCGGTTTGCCGACTTTGGCGCCAATGGCAGCTGGGACTGCAAAGCCCATCGTGCCGAGCCCCCCTGAGTTGATCCAGGTGTAGGGATGGTTGAACTTCCAGTATTGAGAAGCCCACATTTGATGCTGACCAACACCGGACACTACAATCGTGTCGCTTGGATTGGCGTCCCGAAGCTTCTCAATGACGAACTGCGGCTTCAGCACTCCCGATAGCGCCGGCTGGTCATACTTAAGCGGATGCTTCGCTTGCCACTCCTTGATGGTCTTGATCCAATCGCTTATATCGGCCCTTTGCTGGTAAGCATCCGGATCCGCTTTTATGGCCCTTATGATGTCCTCTATCACGCTACGGCAGTCACCGACAATCGGAACGTCGGGCCGCCTGAGCTTGCCAAGCTCCGCTGGGTCAATGTCAACGTGAATGACCTTTGCATGCGGCGCAAAGCCATCCAGCTTGCCCGTGACCCGATCATCAAACCGGCTACCCAGGGCTATCAGGAGGTCGGCTTGCTGCATCGAGGTGACCGCGGTGTAGTTCCCGTGCATTCCTGGCATTCCCAGGCACAGAGGATGCTCGTCAGGAAAAGCGCCGCGCGCCATTAATGTTGTGACGACTGGAATCCCGGTGAGCTCAACGAGTTCTGCCAGAGCCTCTGACCCCCTCGCCTTCAGCACCCCGCCACCTACATAGAAAATCGGCCGTGTTGCCTCATACATCATCTTCACAGCCGCAGCGATCATCTTGGAGTGACCCCTGGAATTGGGTTTGTAACCAGGCATGTCCACCGAAGTGGGCCAGTACCAGTCCATCTCCGCGTTCGCGACGTCTTTTGGAAAGTCGATCAAGACCGGACCCGGACGTCCAGTTGTCGCCACGTGAAAAGCCTCAGAAACAACGTTTGGAATATCATTCGCATCGGTGACAAGCCAATTATGCTTGGTCACGCTCATGGTGATCCCTGTTATGTCTGCTTCCTGGAAAGCATCGGTTCCGATTGACCCCGTCGCCACCTGGCCGGTTATGACAACGATTGGAACAGAGTCCATGTAGGCGTCCGCCAAAGGCGTCACGATATTCGTCGCCGCAGGACCTGAGGTTACCATGGCTACCCCCGGCCTTCCCGTTGCATGTGCATATCCCTCCGCCATATGGCCCGCGCCCTGCTCATGACGGACCAGAATATGCCGGATTGGCGAGTCGATTATGGGATCGTATACCGGCAAGATAGCGCCGCCCGGAAGGCCAAACATCACATCGACGCCTTGCATCTCCAGACTCTTTATCAAAGCCTGAGCTCCCGTAAGCTTCATTTCTTACTCCCAGATAAACTAAAAAACCTCCCGATTGGGAGGCCAATAAGTACACGAAGATTTGCCCCGTCGTGCACTATTCGATTACTACTACCACCAACAGACCATTACTCATTGGAGTTAACAATAGGACAATTCTCGCCAAAAACCTAATGAAATGTACAGTTTTTCTGGAAAATGGCGGCTTTAACCGCCATTTTCCTGGCTCAAAACTCTGGAAGTATTCTTAAGGCTCAGTGACCGCGCCTTTGTCTGCACCCGTGACAAGCTTCGCATACTTTGCCAAGACTCCGCGAGTGTAACGAGGAGCTGGCAAGAGCCATTCTGCACGGCGCTTTTCCATCTCCTTCTCATCCACCATGAGCTCGATGCTGTGGCTGTCGACATCGATGACAATCCTGTCGCCATCCTTGACAAACGCTATGGGGCCACCGTCCACCGCCTCTGGAGCAACATGGCCTATGCAGAAGCCGTGAGTCCCTCCAGAGAACCTTCCGTCAGTGAGCAGAGCAGCGTCTGACCCTCGACCTGCCCCCTTCATTGCCCCGGTGACAGCGAGCATCTCCCTCATTCCAGGCCCACCCTTGGGACCCTCGTAGCGGATAACCACAATGTTTCCTGGCTGAATCTCTCCTGCCAGAATCGCCTCCATGGCAGCATCCTCACCATCAAATACTCGTGCGATCCCATCGAAGTGAGTTGTGTCAATCCCGGCAACTTTGACTACCGATCCACCCGGAGCCATCGAGCCCTTCAAGATTGCGATGCCGCCGACAGGATGAATCGGGTTCGAGATCGGATGAATGACTTCACCATCCGGAGCAGGAGGATTAATCTCAGCAAGGTTTTCTGCCATGGTCTTGCCGGTTACAGTCATGCAGTCGCCGTTCAAAAGTCCATTGTCCAGAAGCTGCTTGAGGACAACAGCAATCCCGCCAACCCTGTCGATGTCATACATGTGATACTTGCCGTGCGGCTTGGTGTCAGCAAGGTGAGGCACTTTGGACGCGATCCTGTTGAAATCATCTATGGTTAGATCCACGTCCGCCTCGTGCGCGATCGCAAGAAGATGAAGAACGGCATTGGTCGACCCTCCAAGCGCCATCACGACGGAAATCGCGTTCTCGAATGCTGGCTTGGTCATTATGTCTCGAGCCTTGATGTCGCTCTTCAGTAGCTCGACAACTGCTTGACCAGAACGGAATGCATAATCGGTCATGCGATCATCTACTGCTGGCGTGGCAGCAGATCCAGGCAAAGACATGCCCAGCGCCTCAGCCACTGAAGCCATGGTGTTCGCAGTGAACATCCCCGCACAACTCCCGACCGTCGGGCAAGCATGGGATTCGATCAGCGAAAGCTCTTCCTCGGTAAGAGTCCCCGCCCCCACCGAGCCCACGGCTTCAAACACAGACACGATGTCAAGCACCTGGCTGTCTAAATGTCCTGGCATTATGCTTCCGCCATAGAGAAAGATGGCGGGCACGTTGAGACGCGCCGCAGCCATGAGCATGCCGGGAAGCGACTTGTCGCAGCCAGCGAGAGAAACCAGCGCGTCAAACCGCTCTGCGTGCATCATGGTCTCGACCGAATCGGCGATGACTTCGCGAGATACCAAAGAGGCTCTCATGCCTTCATGACCCATGGAAATGGCATCAGATACTGCAATTGTCACGAACTCAAATGGGAAGCCACCCGACGAGAGAACTCCTTCCCTGGAGGTCTTGGCGAGCTTGTCCAACGACATGTTACAGGGAGTGACCTCATTCCACGAAGAAGCGATCCCGATTTGAGGCTTGTCCCAGTCACTATCCGTCATGCCAACCGCTCGCAACATTGCTCTCGCAGGCGCACGGCGATACCCGTCAGTTACTTCATAACTTCTCGGCTTTAGAGGATTGTGGGCAATTTTCTCAGAAGACTCATTTGACATAGCTAAAGACTAAGTTAAAAACTTCAATTTTGCACATCTAGCTAGAAAAAACCTTCTGGCTTTCTCAGTTCCCTGAGAGCATCTGCACCCCTACGATCGTTTCGAACGCAAGATGGCTGTGACGATCTTGCCGTCTGCCTTTCCTTTGGAAAGCTTCATCACCTGGCCCACGAAAAACCCTGCCAACTGATCTTCACCGGCAGCAAACCTCTCCCACTCCTTCGGCGAAGCAGCGATCACCTGGCCCACAAAGCCTTCAATTATCGAGGTGTCCAGAGCTTCGAAACCTAAGGACTCAGCAACATTCTGCGGCCCTTCACCCGACTCCAACATCGTTCCAAGGACCTTTTTCGCCTGCGTCGCAGACAGTTTCCCACCGGCCTCCATTCGAATCAACTCACCAAAAGTCTTAGGGTTGATGTTGGCCAGATGATCAATGTCGCTCGCCACCTCGTTGGCTGCTCGAGCCAATGCCAGTCTCGCATCAGCTCCGTTCCGCACTGCACCCGTCACAAGATCATCCAGGCCAAGACTCACTGCGGTCACAATCTGATCAAATGTCGAGCCGGATGGCGCTGTCTCGAACATAGAGATAAGTCTCTCTCTGCGGTCGGACGGCATCATTCCGATCCGGCTTCCGATTTCGGTAATCCATTCAGCAGAGGGAGCCAGAGGGACCAGATCCGGCTCTGGAAAGTACCGGTAGTCGTAGGCCTCCTCTTTGGAGCGCATGGCGGTAGTTACGCCTTGATCCTCATTCCAGTGCCTTGTCTGCTGCACCACAGCGTTCCCGGACTCGATGAGTTCGACTTGTCGCTGGGCCTCATACCCGATCGCTCTCACCAAAGAGCGCAAAGAGTTCAGGTTCTTGATCTCGCACCTGGTTCCAAACTCCGCTGAACCGCTTCTCCGAACCGAGACATTCGCATCTACACGAAGAGAACCTTCCTCCATCTTGCCATCAGATGCTCCGCTAGCGACAAGAATGGCGCGAAGTTCAGTGACGTATTCTCGAGCCTCCTCTGCCGACCGGAGATCTGGCGCAGATACGATCTCCACAAGCGGGATCCCCGCCCGGTTGTAGTCGACGAGGGAGTGGATGGCGCCGTGAATCCTCCCCCCGTCGCCGCCAACATGCGTGGTCTTTCCGGTGTCCTCTTCTATGTGGGCACGTTCGATCCGAACTCTCTTTTTCGAAAGTGGAAGCTCGAGGTAACCATTTTCGTTGATAGCCTTCTCGTACTGAGAAATCTGGTAATCCTTGGGCATATCGGGATAGAAATAGTTTTTCCGGTGGAATATCGACTCATCCACCTTGCAGTTGAGAGCCAACCCGATCCTGATGGCCAATTCCACTGCATGTTCATTGATAACTGGCAGCGAGCCAGGAAGCCCAAGACAGACCGGACAGACACTGGTGTTAGGCTCTCTACCGAAGGCGTTAGCACAACCGCAGAAGAGCTTCGTATTCGTCTTGAGCTCGCAGTGGACCTCAAGCCCTACAACAATCTCCCAGCCAGGTATGAATTCGCTCTGGCTCGGCGAAGATGATGAACTTTCAACCATGGGATCTTTTCCTATCTCGCTAACCGCCGGATCGATCTACTCCCAGAACAGCTTCCTGGAAATCACGGGAGCCCCTAGCTCTAAAGCCCGCGCAACTCTGAACATGTTGACCTCACCGAGTGCAGGGGCTAGAACCTGGACCCCGATCGGCATATCGTTTTCCCCCTGGCCGTAAGGCAGGCTCATAGCAGGGTGACCAGCCAGATTCGTTGGGATGGTGCAGATGTCCGACAAGTACATCGACAAGGGATCCGACACTTTTGCACCAAGCTCGAAGGCAGTGGTCGGGGTCGTAGGAGACAGCAGGACATCAAAATGGTTGTAGGCGCTCTGGAATGAGTTTATGATCATGGTCCTCACCCTCTGAGCTTTGCCGTAGTACGCGTCGTAATAGCCGGACGAAAGGGCGAAGGTGCCAAGCATGATCCTTCTCTTGACTTCTGCCCCAAAGCCCTTGGTTCTTGACTTCACATACGTCTCGTTCATATCCTGTCCCTCGACACGCAAACCGTATCGGACGCCGTCGTAGCGGGCGAGATTCGAGGATGCCTCCGCCGGGGCAATAAGATAGTACGCAGAGAGCCCGTACTTGACAGCAGGGACCGATACGTGCTCGATCTTGGCGCCCTGCGCACCCAGCGAGTTGGCAGCCTCCAGAAGCGCTTCCCCGACCTTTGGGGCGACTCCATCGATCAACTCTTCGATCACGCCAATCCTGAGTCCCTCGACGCCCCGCTCTATGCCGGCCAAAAGGTCTGGTGCTGGGCTCTCCAAGCTGGTGGAGTCCTTCGGATCGTGTCCCGCTATGACCTGCAGAAGCAAAGCGGAGTCTTTGACGCTCCGGGCAAACGGACCAATCTGGTCAAGAGAAGATGCGAAGGCTATGAGTCCATAGCGCGACACGAGTCCGTATGTTGGCTTCACCCCTACGATACCGCATAGTGCAGCCGGCTGGCGAATGGACCCTCCCGTGTCCGATCCAAGCGCGAGAGGCGAGAGCTTGGCGGCGACTGCTGCAGCAGAGCCTCCAGACGAGCCGCCTGGAACTCGCTGAAGATCGTAGGGATTCCTGGTGGGGCCAAACGACGAATTCTCCGTCGACGAGCCCATGGCAAACTCGTCGAGATTAGTCTTTCCGAGAGCCACGGCACCAGCCTCCCTGACCTTCTCGACGACAGTGGCGTCATATGGCGGCTTCCATCCTTTGAGAATCTGCGATGCACAGGTGGTGGCCTGCCCTCTGGTAACGAGATTGTCCTTTAGCGCTATTGGAACTCCGGCAAGAGAACCGGGGTCTTCTCCTCTGGCGATTTTCTCGTCTACAACCCTCGCTGCTGACAGCGCCGCCTCGTCGGTTATGTCGATAAACGAATGCAGCTCTGAGTCGTGAGATGCCGCGAAGGCAAGATGCTCCTGAACTACCTCAACAGCGGAGACTTGCTTGGATCTCACAAGGCCTGCGATCTCTGAGGCAGCCATCCCTATGGTCGAAAGAGTCATGGGGCATCACCAATGATCCTTGGCACCATGAACCTGCCTTCTTCTGCAACGGGTGCCTGAGACAATACCTCGTCACGATCAAGCGACTCCTTCTCCAGATCAGGGCGAAATACATTCTTGAGTTCAAGCGGGTGGGCGGTAGGGGCTACATCTGCCGTATCGAGAGCCATAATGTCTCTGGCATGGTCAAGAATCGCTCCTAGCTGGCTCGTATACATCTGCTCTTCTTCTTCACTGAGTGCCAGCTTGGCGAGATTCGCCACATGAATTACTTCTTCTCGGGAGATACTGTCTGACATGCAAACCAATCTTATCTGAACAGGCTGCTCAGCCTCGCTGCGCAGCCCGAACTTTTCCAGTCAGCTTCTGCCCAAGGCCTTATTGCCTCAAGAACTCCAGGGAAAGCTGATTTATAAGTTCAGCGTCGTAGTCAAGGGTGGCAACGTGAAAGCTCTTGTCAAGCCACACTCTTTCGAGCCTCGACGACACTGACCTTGAAAGAGTGTCACCAGATTCACGGGGAACAACGTGGTCATGAACAGAAGAGAACAGAAGGATCTCATTCTGGATGCCTGGAAGATTCCCAACTATATCGGGCAGGGCCCCGAAGAGAGACAGGGCAGCGCTGATTGGGGTCTGCGTGTATCCCAGTTCAAGCGTGTCCGGCCTGGCAATGTCCGAAGAAATCCCAGGAGCAAGATTGTAACCGCTGTCGAGAATCGATCTCATCAATTCGAGAAAACTCTTCGCTGGCTGTTCTACGAGGGGATTCACGAGCACTGCCCTCCTGAAACCTGTGAAGCTCTCTAGAAGTTTGAGAACGATTGACCCACCCATTGACAGGCCAAAAAGATCAACAGATGTACAGGTTTCCAGCAATTTCACAGCCATGCCGGCAATGCTGCCGTACCAGTCATCAAAGGTCTTGTCAATCAGGTCTTCAACTCTGCTTCCATGACCAGGCAGCAACGGAACCGCCACCTTGAAGCCGGAAACCTCCAGGTGCTTGGCAACTCCCATCAAGGAGTGAGGCGAACCAGTGAATCCATGAACCAACAGCACCGCGGTGCCACTCTCGAGTCCGTCGCTGAAATATGGTTCCATCCCGTTCAAAGATGTCTCCTTGCTTGGATCGAACCGGTTCGATCTGCCAGACTCTCAATTTGATTCTACATACATAAGCGTGCAACGTCGGACAAACGGCATTTGCACTTCAGCGGCAGCCACGGGGAGCTCAGCGTGGATCAGGTTTCTGAAAGAATGACTAGCATCGAAGCGAGAACTACACAGAAGGTCTGAACATGGAGAAGTATCAATTCCTCAGCCCCGAATGGATCGACAAGGTAAAAGAGATCCGTGAATCTCACAGGGATGGCGAGGGCCCGCTAAAAGCCACGATCCGGATGAACCAGCTTGTTACGGACCTCCCCTTTGGATCTAATGAACTGAGAACCTTTGTTGACACCTCTAGCGGAATTTTGGAGATCGAGCTGGGAGAGCTGGAGAATCCGGACGTCTCTGTCGTTATCGACTACGACACAGCTAAAGCAATATTCGTTGACCTTGATTCCCAAGCTGCTATCCAGGCCTTCATGGCAGGAAAGATCAAGGTGACCGGAGATCTCACCAAGCTCATGGCTCTTCAGGGATCCATGGCCCCCAATGACACTGGAATAAAGATTGCTCAGATGATCAAGGAGATCACGGTTTAGGATCCCTAGCCGGTGACAATTTCCACCGGAGAGCCTATTTGGACGCTCGATCCTGCCCTCGGATTCGTTGCCACCACAATGCTCGAGCCGAAGTAGGTGTAGACGCTTCCAACTGTGAGTCCAGCCTGGTTCAAGGTCGCCTCGGCCTGCTGAAGAGTATCCCCTATCACGTTTGGCACCGTCACCATCTGAGGTCCCTTCGAGACTACAAACGAGACGGTGGAGCCCCTCTCCACCAATGAGCCGGCTGCCTGCTGCTGTGAAATTACGTTTCCTGCAGGGACTGTCGTAGAGAAGTCCTTCGATTCTGAAGGCACGAGCTCCAGAGCTTTAAGCTGCGTTACAGCGTTGGCTGCGGACTCTCCAACTAGGTTTGGCACCTTCCTTGGAGCCGGCCCTTTACTCACTGTCAAAGTGATCTTCGTCCCGACGTTTACTGTTCCAGATGAAGGTGAGGCCCCTATTACTTGGCCAACAGGTGCAGTCTCGGAGTAGCTCTCCTCTACAACCGGGACCAAGCCGAGAAGTTTCAGCTTATTCTGTGCAGCAGACTCCGAAAGGCCAACCAGCGATGGAATGCTAACCGGGGCTGGACCCTTAGAAACCACGATGCTCACCGGCTTGCCGCGCGATAAGGTCGTACCGTTCTTGGGTGTCTCAGAGCTGACCAGGCCCTTCTTTACTGAAGATGAGTACGAGTAGGATACTCCACCCACGCTTAGATGCGCCGATTTTATTGCGCTTTCAGCATTCGAAAGCGAGTCTCCCACAACCAAAGGAACCTTCGTAGAAAAGGCTACCGAATAGAGCTTCTGTGGCACCCGAGCCAGAGAGAGAGCCGCGATCAGTGCCAAAATAATGGCGACGACTACCGCTATCCATAAAGCACGTCTCTTTGTGCCTCTCGCACTCCTACGATGCTGGCGAAGCGGTTTGCCTTTCTGAAATGGCTCACCGGCAACTTCAAGCGGTGCTGCCAGCAGATCAGGAACAACGGGAATTGCTGGTTTCAGATCGGTCTTTGTCTCCTCGGCACTGCCTGACTCGCTTTGAGATGCAGATGAACTCCTAGGTTGCTGAGGGATCTCGCCGATCTCCGTCAGGTCCCCGTTCTCGTCTGCCACCATCGGTGACGGCCCAGAAACAGACAGCGGTGTAGGAGGATCTAGCACTCTGACAAGCTTCTCAAGTTGAGAGACGAGATCTGTGGACGATATTCTCTCCTCAGCAGATAGCTTGAGACACGCTTCGATCAGCGGCTTCAAAGCTCCTGTCTGCTCCGGCACTTCTACGTCCTTATGAATCCGTGCCATGAGCAAAGATACCGTGGTGTCGCCCGTGAAGGGCAGATAGCCAAGCAGGGCCTCATGGATCACCAAACCTAAGGAGTAAACGTCAGAACTCCGGTCACTCTCCTTGGCAAGAGCCTGCTCTGGAGAAGCGTACCTGGCGGTTCCCATGAGAGTGCCCACTGGTTCTGTCCAGGCCGCTTCCGATAGCGCTCTTGCGAGTCCGAAATCAGCTATTCGGATTCTCGCTTCGTCGTCGAAGAGAAGGTTTGCGGGCTTAATGTCACGATGCACATAACCTCGCCCATGTGCATAGGACAGCCCCTGAGCAACCTGAAGCATTAGCGAAGCTGCTTGAGGTTCAGTCAAAAGCTCTCCGGTATTCAGGTACTCACGAAGCGAGCCGCCGGCCAGGTACTCAAGCACAAGATATGGTGTGCTTTCTGCCTCGCCCCAGTCGAAAACCCTCATTATGTTGGGGTGGTTCAGGCTTGCGGCCGATTTCGCTTCGGACTGAAACCTCTTAAGAAAAAAGGCGTCGCCTGCGAGTGAAGAATGCAGCAGCTTAATGGCAACTTTTCTACCTAGTGACAGATCCTGCGCCAGATATACGTCTCCTGAGGCCCCTTGCCCGATCGCTGCCACCAGGGTGTAACGCCCGTGCAGAATCTTTCCTATATTCTCTTGGAGCCGAGCCGTATACACTAAATAGTCTCTCCAAACCAAACATTCATCGAGGAATGCGCTTGAGCCATCAACTTTCTACGCATCCCTTTGCTCCTGTCCAACATATCCCAACTGGCCAGCATTAAACCTCAGATAGCTCATTTGCCACGGGAAGGCGCAAGACCTACCAAACTATCTCTCCATGCTCCATGAGGTGAAGAAACTGCTCTTCGTCGATGATCGGAACTCCGAGTTCTTCGGCCTTGGAAATCTTTGAAGCCCCGGGAGCCTCCCCGGCGACAAGCGCAAACGTGCGCTTTGACACCGATGAGCTCGCCTTTCCACCCCGGTTCGCAACAGCTTCCTCAGCAGTTTCACGCGTAAAGCCAGCCAAGGTTCCTGTGATGACAATCACCTTTCCAGTTAGCGTCTTCGCCATCTCATCTCTATCAACTCTTTCAGTCGGCTCATAGATGGCGACACCGAGCTCTATCAATTCCTCACACATCTTAGAGAATTTTGGATTGTCAAAGAATTCACGAATCGATTGAGAGATCTTTTCACCGATTCCTTCGATCTCGTCCAACTCGTCCTTTGATGCGCGAATGAGCTCAACAAGAGACGGAAACCTCTTGGCAAGCAGCCTAGCAACCTCTTCACCCACATGGCGAATTGCCAGACCTACCAGCAACCGGGAAAGTGGTCGAGCTTTTGACAATTCAATAGCTCTGAGCAGCTGGGTGACAGACCGGTCCCCGAAGCCTTCCAGATCAATGAGCTGAGAATACTGCAGTCTGTAAATATCTGGAGGCTCTAAAATTAGCTTTAGGTCAACAAATAGTGCGACGGTGTTTTCCCCAAGACCTTCGATGTCGAGTGCGCTCCTCGAGCAGAAATGTGCAAGCCTTTGCACAGTTCGGCCCGGGCAGTAGAAGTTGACGCAGTAGGTATCGCTTTCACCAGTCTTGCGCTCCAGCAACGAGCCGCATAGCGGGCACGTCCGTGGAAAATGCCACTCAACCGAATCTGCCGGCCTGAGTTCTGGCACGTACCTGAGCACTTCAGGAATCACGTCCCCAGCCTTTCTCACGACAACAGTGTCACCCTCCCTGACACCCTTCAGCTTGACCTGATCCTCATTATGTAGCGTGGCCCTCGATACCGTGGAACCGGCAACCTCCACCGGCTCCAACACGGCAAACGGCGTCGCTCTGCCCGATTTGCCAATGGAAATCTCGATCGCAAGGAGCTTCGTGTCGCGCTCCTCCGGCGCGAGCTTGTAAGCAATAGCCCATCTCGGTGCCCTTGCAGTAGAGCCCAACTTCTCGCGCAGCTTTAGATCGTCGACTTTCAGGACTGCACCATCAATCTCATAGTTGAGATCGTGACGTTTCTTTTCCCATTTCGAGATCTCATCGTAAATTTCCGACTCAACAGACAGAAGCCTTATGTTCGGATTGACAGGAAAACCGAACCTCTCGAGGTACCGAAGAGACTCGACATGAGAAGCGATACCAGGGTCTGGGGAAATCCGTGAAAGCTGGTAAGCCCAAAATGAGAGCGCCCGCTTTGCCGTCACTTTTGGGTCTTTCTGCCTCAGCGAACCAGCAGCACAATTTCGCGGGTTCGCAAATAGAGGCTGCCCGGCATCAAGCTGCTCTTCATTCAAACGCTCGAAGACGTCTTTAGGCATGTAAACCTCTCCCCTAACCTCGAGTAGCTCAGGCGGAGGACTCCCGTCGATTTCAGGAAGCCGCCTAGGTATTGCCGACGTCGCCATGATGTTTGCAGTCACATCTTCACCCACATGGCCATCTCCTCGTGTCGCTGCCGTCACCAGAAGACCATGGCGATAAATAACTGAAATCGCAAGCCCGTCAATCTTCAGCTCAAAGGCCCATCTCAGCTGCTTCAGCTCATTCTCGGTGAGGCCTCGCTCTGCGCGATGAAAGTAGCTCCGCAGCTCGTCCATGCTAAAAACGTTGTCCAAAGATATCATGGGCACTTCATGGATTACTGGACTGAAAGCCTCGAAACCAGCAAATCCTACTCTCTGCGTAGGGGATTGAGGATCATAAAACTCCGGGTGTGCCGCTTCCAGCTCGATCAGTCGCTTGATCATCAAGTCGTACTCGTAATCGGAAATTTCGGGAGCGTCAAGGTGATAGTAAAGCCAGGAATGATGGGCAACGCGAGCCCGCAGAGCTTCGATCTCTTCTTTCGGGGTCAGTTCCAAATCGCCGTCTCCTAACAAGCCGTCGCAGACCCGACTACCACGTCACCTCTGTAAAAAGCTATAGTCTGACCAGGTGCTACCCTGCGATGAGGCTCGCTGAACCTCACTTCATTGTGAAAGAACACCGCCTTGGATGCATGGCCATGAGCGGAACCTTGAACCTCGACCGAATCCCCATCCTGAAGAGGGTCGTACGGAAACGTGGCCGAGCTAAATGGGACCGAGGAAACTAGGAGATCCGGCTGGCGACCTAGAAACACCCTTCTCGACTCCACGTCAACCTCCAAAGCATACCGGGCAGCACCGTCGCCAAGCGTTCCCAGGCCCTTTCGCTGACCTACCGTGACAAGCTCTACGGCATCTACAGAACCAACCTTCCTCCCAGTGCCTTTGTCATACAATTCACCCGGATGGAGTTCAATCCGCGAAGAAAGAAACCCGTTCCTTCCAGCGCTGGAGCTGACGAAGCAGACATCCTGCGAATCTGGCTTTAGCGCGGTTCGCAGTGACATCTTCTTGGCAATCTCGCGCACCTGATCCTTGGTTATCTCGCCCACTGGAAGCAAGAGGAAATCAAGCTGGTCTCCGCTTAGCATGGAGAGAACATACGACTGATCCTTGGCTCGATCCTCTCCGCGGCCGATAAATGCGCGACCGCCTGCGGTCAGGACTCGAGCATGGTGGCCAGTGGCGACAAAGTCAAAACCAAGAGTTTTCGCACGATCTACGAACGTGTCGAATTTTAGGTGCCTATTGCATTCAATGCAGGGATTCGGAGTCAATCCTCGCCTGTGGGCATCCACGTAGAAATCGACAACTTTTTCGTGAAATTCTTCACTGAAATTGAAGACATGGTGGTCGATGCCAATCTGAGCAGCAACCCTCCGCGCGTCCTCGACATCGGACACAGAGCAACACCCCGAGTCGGATTCACCGCCCCATAGCTTCATCGTCGCACCGACTACCTCGTACCCCTGTTCAACCAACATGGCGGCTGCAACAGAGGAGTCGACTCCCCCAGACATTGCAACCAAGACTTTCATATCACTCCCATGAACAAAAATGGACCTGATATCAAGCTTAATTTGGCATATAGAGATAATGGGTAGCTCGCTGTTTTATCACAGGAACCATCACGCTGGGCAGATCGCTCATGATGCCGTCGACGCCGAGGTCTATCAGCATCTCCATCTCAGCAGGGTCGTTTATCGTCCACGCATGGACTGCTTTGCCAGAGGCATGCGCTGATTTTATGAACTGCTCGGTGGCAAGCTCTATCTCACCATGGAACCTCGGAATCTGAAAAGCCACGTACGGACAGTGCTTGGCAAGCTCTATCGCAGACTGAGTTCCCGAGGCGAGAGCGAAGTAGAACTCGCTAATCTCTCCTGGTGCAGCCGCAGTGAAAATGCCCAGATTGCACTGCCTCAAACGCCAGATTGCTGAATCCAGAAAAGAACTTACAATCACTCTGTCCTGCGCCTCGTAGTCGAGTATGAGCTTTGCAAGCTTCTCCTCATAAGGTTCAACCGATGGAGCCGTAGACTTGATGTCAAAATTGATGATGCGGTCCGGAAAACCCTCCAGGACCTCATCAACTCGAGCCAATCTGGTCATCTTGCCAACATTGGCAGGATCTCTGAAGATGTAGTCGTCCTCAGATCCTGCGCGTGCCACACTACCCTTTGACGAAGGTATGAACCAGTACCCAGCATTAAGTTCTGAAATTTCATCCCAAGTGAGTTTTGAGACCTTTCCTCTGCCGTTGGTAGTCGTGTCGACAACGTCGTCATGGCAGCATATGAGCACTCCATCTGCAGTAGAGTGGACATCAAGCTCAAGTGCCGATGCTCCAACCTGACGTGCATGCTCCAGTGCCCCGATGGTGCTAGATGGCGCTTCGTACGATCCGCCGCGATGCGCGTATGAGATTACCCGTCTATCTATCCATCCACTTTCCACGAAAGCCAAAACTAGCCTGTCTATTAGCATTATTCAGACATGATTGACCATGTTTTTATCGATTTGATAAATGCCATGCATCGCAGCTTGGAATCCGCAATGCTCGAGCAACTTCCTAACCAGGAGCATTTGCTTACGGATCTGATTCTTGGCGACATTAATTACGAGAACTCTTATGCCCTTCCGGGCGAGATCATGCCGCC
The DNA here is from genome assembly GCA_021799035.1 of Actinomycetes bacterium. Classification (GTDB taxonomy): domain Bacteria; phylum Actinomycetota; class Acidimicrobiia; order Acidimicrobiales; family Acidimicrobiaceae; genus SCQM01. The sequence continues at coordinate 22,391 of JAJZBG010000013.1, forward strand.
CAATCTTCGGGTAGATATAAATCTTGAATGGCCCGTTTGGAGCCAGAGCATTTACAGATCTTGGACTGTTGGAGAGAGCGAGCCTGAATCCCTTGAGATGGGAATGGAGCTTGTCATTCGCGTTGTCAACATGTCTTCTCCGGCGCCCACAAAGGCGGTACTGACCGCCCTGGACGAGAGATCATCACCGCAGATGGGTTTTCTCCTGGAACGGTCATCGGTTGTATCCAGTGAAAGCCTCCTCGCCGAGGATTTCGAGAACGAATTCGAGCTTGAAGTCAGCTTCGAGGGTGCCGTGTTGGTCGAAGAAAGTTCACTGAACTCGAAAGACGACCTCGACAACTTGATGGCTCCACTGGGACCCTGGATCGCATCAATGCTGGTCCGACTCAGCGACCAGCCGATTAAGTATTTCCCAAATACCCCAGAATGATGCGAACCTCTAGAAACGGTCTATCAGCTCCCGCAGATCCGAATTGGGTCTAGCACCAAAATGAGAGACAATCTCCGCAGAACAGACGACCCCATATCTTCCGCATTCTTCAACTTCTTTGCGATCGAGACTCAGAACTCCGTGGAGAAAGCCTGCGGCAAATAGATCGCCCGCTCCAGTCGTATCCATGACAGGATCCACTTTGCGCGCCGGAACAAAGAAGCTGCCCGACTCACCGTATGCAACAGCGCCCACCGCTCCGAGGGTGACTGCACCACGGAGGGACTTGGCGCGGAGAGTCTCCACTATTTCATCCACATTCTCCTTGCCAATCAGTATCTGCGCTTCCTCACGGTTGGCAAAAAGGATGGACACGGGGCCATCCACCAGAGCGAGAAACTCTTCCCGGTGCCTGTCGACGCAAAACGGATCGGAAAGCGAAAGGGCAATTCTCACTCCGTTTTCAACGGCCACGTCAATGGCGGCATGAATCTGGGCTTTGGTACTTTCAAGATCGTAAAGGTATCCTTCGATATAAAGAAGCTCTGAATCGGCTATTACAGACTCTGCAACATCATTCAACTGAAGATGAGACGCTGCCCCCAGCCAGGTCGCCATTGTTCTTTCCCCGTCTGGTGTTACCATAACGAGGCATCGCCCAGTGCCGAGATCGTTCTTGTCATGTGGACGAACTACCCGAATGCCCACCGCCTCGAGATCCGCAACATATTGATTTCCAAAGTCGTCCTGATCAGTGCGCGCGATTAGCGCCACCTTGTGACCCAGAGAAGCTATCCCTACAAGTGTGTTAGCCGCCGAGCCACCGCCCCTTACCTCTACTTCTCCTAATACATCAATTACGGACCCAGCCAGATCAGGTCCCACCAGCTGCATCGAACCCTTTCTTATTCCGAGTTTGTCAACATATCCTTCAGGAACCTGGCAGAACATGTCAACGATCGCGCTGCCGAGAGCCACAACCTCGTATGAGCGTCCAACACTATTTACCATCTATGTGCACCCATCATCTGCTATAGCGCTCCTCCGCACCAACGCGGAGAGAGCAGAGTTTTTCTAGTTCGTGAAATCATGGCTTCCAATTTTGGCCCGGATCAGCTACGGTAACCACTGTGGATACTTCAACCAACTACAGACTGCCAAGAAACATAGTACCCAAGAAATACTCGATCAGACTGAGGCCTGACTTTCAAGCATTCACCTTTGCAGGGGCGGAATCGATAGAGCTGGAGGTTATGGAGGCATCGACCTTCGTGACCATGAACGCCGCAGAGCTTGAAATCAAATCAGCCAGAGTTGTGCAGGCCGAAAATAGCCAAAATTGCCACGTTGAACTGGACGCAGAGCTAGAGCGTGTCACCCTCTCGTTTGACCTGGCCTTGGCTCCAGGCAACGCCGTCCTCGATATCGAATTCATGGGCAGCCTAAACGATCAACTTTCGGGCTTTTACAGAAGCAAGTTCGTCGGCGAAAACGGCGAGGAGCTCTATATAGCAACGACGCAGTTCGAAGCAACCGATGCGAGAAAGGCATTTCCTTGCTTCGACGAACCCGATCTCAAGGCGGTCTTCAGTGTCCAGCTGGACGCTCCACTCAACTATCTTGCTGTATCCAACGCGCCTGAAAGCGGATCCGTTGATCTCGGTGACGGATACAAGAGGGTCTCGTTTGAAGACACTATTCCCATGTCAACCTACCTATTGGCATTCATCGTAGGACCCCTGGAGGCCTCAGAGCCATATATGAGCGGAAGCACGCCCATCAGGATAATCTCGAAGCCTGGCCAGGCACATTTGCACCAGTACGCCAAGGAAGTGGCTGCGCATGCGCTCGAGTTCTTTACGGCATGGTTTTCAATCCCTTATCCAGGCAAGAAGCTCGACCTTATTGCCATTCCCGACTTCGCGTTTGGTGCCATGGAAAATCTGGGAGCAGTGACTTTCAGAGAAACGCTGCTTCTCGTGGATCCTGCGAGATCGTCTCGACTTGAACTCGAACGCATAGTTGACGTGATAAGCCACGAGATTGCGCATATGTGGTTCGGCGACCTCGTGACGATGAAGTGGTGGAACGGACTTTGGTTGAACGAGGCGTTCGCGACGTTCATGGAACTCCTTGCTACCGATGACTTCAGCCCTGGCTGGAAACGCTGGGTGTCTTTTGGTCTTTCAAAAGGGGCAGCTTTTGCCACCGACGGGCTTCACAATACACGGCCGATCGAATTCACAGTTGTGAAGCCATCCGATGCAGAGGGCATGTTTGACGTGCTCACCTACGAAAAAGGGGCCAGTGTGCTCCGCATGCTCGAACGCTATCTGGGTCCAGACACATTCAGGGCTGGAATCACCCACTACCTTAACTCGCACAAGTTCGCAAACGCGGAGACAACCGACCTGTGGAATGCGCTGGAAGAGGTCAGCAACCAACCAATTGCCGAAACGATGAGGGACTGGGTGTTCCAGGGTGGATATCCGATTATCAGGGTAAGCACAAATGGCTCGCAGGTGACTATTGCACAAGAGCCTTTTTCGTACCTTTCTGACATTTCCAAAGCGAAGATCGACAAAAGCGAGTCCGAGATCGGCGAGACCTGGAAGGTGCCTATCAGCGTCCGACTTGGAAGCCGGGAACAAAAGCTGCTTCTGGGATCGGAAGCCGTGGTGTTAGACCTGGAAAACAGCAGCGACCTCGTTGTTGCAAACGCTGGGGGCTGGGGATTTTTCAGAGTGAGCTATGACAAGGAGCTCTTAGCTCGAATCCTTTCGAATTTCCCGAAATTGAATGACTTGGAAAAGTTCAATCTTGCCAGTGACATCTGGGCACAGACTGTCTCGCTTCGCACAGAAGTGGAGTCCTTCTTCGATCTCATTGATGCAATCGCAGACGAGAATGACTCCAATCTTTGGGAGGTCGCTATATCTGCGCTCTACCTGATGGATCTCATGTCACCGGCAGGGAGGCGCGACGCCATAGCCAAGCGATGCCGCGAGGCACTGGCACCAGTGCTGGAAAGGGTTGGGTTCGAAGCGCAAGACGGAGAGAAAGAGGGCACTTCGAGACTAAGAGCCGCCGTAATCCAGTCGATGGGGACCACAGGGAGAGACGCCGAGACTATTGCAACGTGCAAAGACCTATTTGTCAGGGAAATGTCAAGCGAGTCAGACATAGACCCCGACATTGTATCGGCAGTGCTTTCCGTAGTTGCCGCCAACGGTGATGAAGCCGACTTTGCATTCATGGTCGACAGATACCGGCATCCGTCCACCCCGCAAGAGGAAAACCGATACCTGATGGCTCTCGCCAGATTCGAACATCACGAACTCATCAAGAAAGTCCTCTCGATGGCACTCGGTGAGATCAGGAGCCAGAACGGGCCTTTTGTGATCGCAAGCCTGCTGAGCGGGCGAGAATCGGGACCGCTAGCTTGGAGCTTCATAGCGCAAAATTGGGATGCTCTCGTGGAAAGATTCCCAGACAACACGATACCGAGGATGCTCTCTGGAATAACCGCACTCGTCTCGGACGAGTCCCACTACTTGGAACGCGAAATTCGAAGCTTTTTTGATACCCATGCCATACCAACCGGAGAAAAGAGCCTGAAACAAACCCTTGAAAGGTACGCCGTAAATCTCGCGTTCAGAAAGGCGTTCCTAGATTCCGAGTTCTAGAGGGCTTCCGAGATCAGAAGTGGCTTTTCTACCAAACGGCGTGACAACAGGCTCAGGAGAAATTTCAAGAAGCGATGGCGTTTGCAAGTGTGCCAGGCCGGAACATTATGTTTGACGACGAGACTCTACGTGATTATGCATCGCTGTTTTCCGACAAGAAAGAGCTCATAAGGGCCACAAAGGGCTTCATGCCCCCAGCCGAAGGTATCGCCCTTGCTCGGTCTCTGGACTCCTGCCCTCTAGACCCGTGCCTGCCAGCAGTCGAAATTGGCTCTTATGCGGGCCTTTCAGCAATATACCTCGGAACGGTAGCCAAAAAACAAGGCAGAGCCTTGATTTGCGTCGATCATCATCATGGCTCGGAGGAAAACCAGCCCGGATGGGAGTTTCACGACCCTAGCCTCGTCGACCCAGTCTCGGGAAAGATGGATACCCTCTACCTGCTTCGAAGGTCGATCGAACTTAGCGGGCTGTCAGATACCGTCATCATAGTTGCAGCTGACTCGCACAGATTTGCCTCTGTTTACGATTGTAGAATCGCATTTTTGTTTATTGATGGCGGCCATGGTTTTGACCAGGCTCACAGCGATTACCGGAGTTGGGTCCCCAAGCTCGCCAGCGGAGGATATCTGGCAGTTCATGACGTGTTCGATGATCCAGAGTCTGGCGGCCAAGTGCCGCTCCTACTTTACCGAAAAGCACTTGAAGAAGGATTCGTGGACGTTTTAGCTCAAGGAAGCCTTCGGGTCATGAGAAAAGCCTGAGGAGCGTCATGCCAATGCTGCTCCGAGCCTTTGCGGCAATGGCAAAGCTTGCAAGGATGACTGCGGCCACGGAGTAGGAAGACTGCTCAGAGTGCGGAAACGATTGACCGATCGGACCCACGACACCCGTTAGATAGGCTCCGTTATCGCACCGAAACCGGCCCAGCGTCAGAAAGATCTCCTCGGCAAGCTCACTCTCCCCTTGCAAGTGAAGCGCCATAGCCGCCTCTGCCGTTTCCGCAGCTGTGAACCACTGTTTCGACGCTATGCAGCGAATACCCCAGCGAGGAAGATAAAACCTCTCCAGAAACTCTTCCGCGAGAGAGGCTTGGTCTGCGATCCCGCCCATGTGCGGGTAATAGTGATCCATAGCCCATTCCGAAGTGTCCGAGTAAGGCCCGCACTGGTCCACCACTGACTGCTTCAGCATGTCTCCGGCATCGATGTAGCGGTCAGCATCGCCTTTTCCAAACCGGTTGCACAACTCCACAGCAATTGCCAGAGAGTCGCATACCGACGAGGAAGCAGCTATTAGGGAGGTCGGGTAAGGATCACCTGATGGATCGATTGCCCATGGAATAGATCCATCAGCTCTCTGATAATCGACCACTTTGTCAATTGCGCGCAAAGCCATTTCGACGAAAGGCTCCAACCGCTTCTTATCACCTACGATTCGGTCCAGTATCGACACCAACAAGACTGGATAGCAGCAAGTGTTAGAATCTCTTCGAGGCTCAGCCACACCGTTTGAAAGATAGAAATGACACCAAGTTCCGTCAGCATTCTGGGAACGAAAAAGCCAATTCAATCCTGCCATAGCCTCTTCAAGCCTTCCCCCAAGAGCGAAGGCAATCATTGCCTCGGTGTGATTCCAAGGATCCGCTCGACCTCCAGAAAACCAAGGAACCATTCCACTTTTCAGTTGGAGCGATGCTAAGAAATCCAAGGAAAGCTCAAGCTCTCCTGCGTCCAAGAGCGGTTCGACCCGTGCGCTAAAAGCCACTTGGTTCCTTTCTGGCATAAACCACCAGACTCTTTCCACCCAGCGGATTGAGGGCCCTTTCCAGCAGCTCAGTCCACCTGGGCTTCCTGGTGATCTCCCAGACGAGAAACTTGTGATACACCCGGAAGAGTCGTGAGCTCGTATTGTCCACTCCGACCAGGCACCGGATCAGCCAGTAGGGCGTGTGAAGCGCGTGCGCGTAATGCACCATAGCGATCTTGAAGCCTGCACCACGAGCTAGACCAAGAACCTGCGAACGACGATAGATTCGAATGTGCCCACCAGGTGTATCGTGATATTCCTTCGAGATGAGCCAATATGCGGCCTCAGGAAGAAAGCGCGGCACCGTGATGCATAGCATCCCTCCTGGCTTCAAAACCCTCGCTATTTCGCACATAGCTCCCCTGTCGTCCGGTATGTGCTCGAATACCTCGGAAGCTATCACTGTGTCGAACGAGCCGTCAGGAAATGGGAGTTCCATTCCAGATGCTTGAACCGCAAAACCACGGCCATTTTGGGGGTCATCTTCCGCCAGCACGCGAAAAAAGTCAGGAGCATTCTCGATCTCGGTGAATGCAATGTCAACCGCAATTACATCTGCTCCCTGCGTAACTGCCCAAAAAGCGTGTCGTCCTGCTCCCGCCCCGAAATCGAGCACCAGCTTGCCTCGGATCTCCCCGACCACTGACTCCCTAACCGAAAGCATCAGCACCGGTCCACAATTTCCCCCTACCCATGTGCAGCCAACACCTCAAGGTAGTTCTGCTCAGTCATTCTCGCGGTCTCTCGCCATGTGAACCTGCTCATCACGCGCTCCAAAGCATTCTTGGCTATCACCTCACGCAGCATTGCCGAATCGAGCCCTTCTAGAATCTTCTTGGCAAGATTCATCGGATCTCCTGCTCGAGCCAGGAGAACTGTCTCCCCATCAGCTCCGGTGACCTCGGGAAGCGCACCACCGTCAGTGGCCACCAGCGGAATCCCACACGCCATTGCTTCCACTGCGGGGAGCGAAAACCCTTCGTAAAGGGAAGGAACAACCGCGAGTTCGGCCCGGCCGTAGAGCCGAACCATTTCTTCCTGGCTAACCACGCCAGCAAAGCTCACATGGTTTTCTAGACCAAGCTCTGCCACCCTTGCAGGAAGCTTGGAATCTCTGTTCGGGCTCCCAATTATGATAAGACGCGCAGCGGGACGGACGGTTCTCACTTCGGCCATTGCCTCAACAAGTACGTGCAAGCCTTTCAAAGGCACGTCGGCACTTGCCGTCGTGACGATCAGGCCCGGCTCCTTTACGATCTCAGAAATCGGCCTGAAGACAGAGGTGTCTACCCCTATTGGCACTACCCTTGAGCGATCGAGTTCGACCTTCATGTGTGTCAAAAGATCATTTCGCGAGGCTTCGGAAACAGTGAGAACACGCTCGAGACGGCTGGCAACCTCTGTCTGCATCTTCACAAATCCATACCAGCGCAATGCCCCGAATTTTGCCTTTAGGCCTCTTGCGTGCTTTATCGCCAGTTCCCTGTCAACAGTGATCGGATGGTGAATCGATCCAATCACTGGCCATCCTTTCGACGCAAGCCTCAAAATAGACCAGGAAAGAGACTGATTGTCGTGGATGAGATCAAACTCGTCTCGACGAGAGTCCAAAGACTTCTCTAATCTCCATCCGAAGCTTCTAGGTTCCGGGAAGCCACCGGATGCCATGATGGCAAACTCAAGGATATCTTCGAGGGAACCAAACTCACCGAGCCGGGGCACCCTGAAGGGATCTTCATCGCGATAAAGATCTAGCGAAGGAAGCTTTGTAAGTCGCACTGAAGCGAGATCGATGTCAGGATAGGGTTGGCCAGAGAAGACCTCTACGTGATGACCCCTTCTTGCAAGTTCGTGTGAAAGGTACTTCGTGTAGACTCCCTGCCCACCGGAGTATGGATTGCCGCGATATACACAAAACGCGATTCGAAGAGGCTTCATCTCGCCCGAATAACCCGTCACCTTACAGCCATCCAATGACGGTCTGGACAAGCAGGACAGACGACAGTCCAGCGATCGCGATCACTGCCACTGCAGCCACCTTTCTAAAGATTCGCCCGTTCACAGCCTCCCCAAGGACACTTTGCCTGTTTGAAAGAAGCACAATAAACGTGAGGATAATTGGGGTGAGCAATCCTTGGAGCACCTGTGTGAATATCAGAAGCGTAATCAGGTTCACCGGCACAAGCGAAACCGCTGCACCCAAGAGGACTTGGACTGAAAAGAGTCCTAGAAAAAGTGGAGCCTGTCTAAACTTTCTCGATACAGAGCGCTCCACGCCTAAGGCTTCTGCAATGGCGTAAGAAGTGGAGAGGGGAACAACGGCCCCTGCCAATGCGGAAGCACCTAGCAGCCCTATTGCAAAGAGTATTACCGCCTCAGATCCCGCGATGGGTCGCAGAGCCAATGCGGCCTGCTTGGCCGACTCAAGCGGACCTGACCCACCTATTGCCGCAGCAGTTGCGATAATGATGAACATCGAGATGATGTTGGCGAATATGGCGCCTCCGACCGCATCTGCACGCTCTAGCGGATACTCCTCCGGCGAAATGCCCCTGTCAACGACACCCGCAGCAGCATAAACCTGCATATACGGCGAGATCGTGGTGCCAATCAACGCGACACCCATAAAGATGAAGCTCTGTGACGCGATGAAATGCGGAAAGGCTGCCTGTGCTGCGACCTTGTGCCAGTCGGGGTGACCAACTATAGCTGCAATAGGATATGCGAAAAATGCCAGGGACATTATCAAGAAAACGCGCTCAGCGTACCTATATGAACTGAAAAGGACCAAACCCCAGATGAACAGAGCAGAGAGCGGAATCGATATGTAACGGGAAACGCCAAAAAGCTGAAATGCTGCTCCAATCCCGGCAAACTCAGATACGACAAGCCCAACATTCGATGCGGTTAGCGCGAACATTGCCAGTCCAGCCAACCTGACTGAAAATTCCTCCCTGATCAGGGCCGCCAATCCCTTGCCACTGTATACCCCCAACCGAGCAGACATCTCCTGGACCACGACAAGGCCTATAGTCACCAAGACCATGAAAAAGAGGGTCCGATAACCAAACTGAGATCCCGCGGACGCGTACGTCGCTATTCCGCCAGCATCATTCCCGGCATTAGCTGCGATGAGACCCGGACCAGCTGCGGCAAGATATACCCAGAAAGTTCGCTTCCTCTTGGGCATGGCTCTTTTCACCCGCGAGCCGATGCCTCTCTGACTCTCCGAATTCAATTTGCGCATTGGCGTAGCCGAACTCACCGTCATACCTCACTAAAGGCGGGTAGTGGAACCTCATTGAAAATTCTCAAGAAAGCAAGCGTGGAAAGTGAAGCTTCCCGCGTTCTGGCAACAGGGCGTCAATTATGTCATCAGCAAGAATTCTGCCAACCGGCCTCTGATCTACAGCTACAACAATTGAAAATCGCCTCGAGCCAATCAGCTTCTCAGCTACATCAGCTATAGAGGCACTTGGTTCAACGACTATAGATTCTTGGGTAATCAGCTCCGAAACCGGAGTTGAAGGCAACGCCAAGGCAAGCTCAAAGAGTGCAACCTCACCGATCAGGAGCCCCTCTTCGTCGACTACCAACACTCCGTCGATCTCTTCTTTGTGCTCCCTTTGGGATTCGAGCAGTGCTTTGACCTCGCCGACTGTCTCATGTGGCAGAGCCTTGACGAACATCGTTGTCATCGCGCCTCCGGCCGTACCCTCTTGAAATTCAAGCAGGCTTCCTAGCTTGCGCGCCGCATCCGGCTCCATTAGATCGAGGATCTCTTCCCGCTCATCTTCGTCAAGGTCTCTTAATGCTTCCACCGCCTCGTCGGGCTCCATGTATGAAACAAGATCAGCGGCGACCTCAGGTTCCGACTCGCGTAGTAGCGCTCCTCTCTCCTCGGGCTCCATCTCCTCAATCGCATCTGCGGCAGTCGCGATATCGAGAGCGGAAAGAAGCCCCTGCCTCTCGGTCCTGCCAAGATCTTCCAACAGGTCAGCTAGCTCGCTAGGGCGAAGCCTCTTGATAGCCTGCTGGGAGCTACGCAGCCGGACTGCTCCTGTGTGCTCGTCAAATGGCGCGATTGCAGCCCAGTCGAGCACCTTTTCCGGAGTTGCAGCGGAACGATACCTGGCTGGGCCGAGCCGCCTCAATAGCGAATACATGCTGACGTCTACCCCGACGAGCCTGAGGCGACCAAGTGCATGAGCTAGAAACAGATCTGCTGCACGGAGAACTTGAACCCCATCCACGTCCACCAGCTGATGATCAAGAATCTCCTTGCCCAGCAGCACCTCTCCAGGACGTTGAGCGAAGTCACGAAGATCGAGTTTTGCCGAAGAAAGAATCACGGAGTCACGCGAGAAAGTCTCCACTCTGTCTATGTCGACAAAAGCAACTCTTCGGCCAATCTTGACGAGCAGGCCGGTGACGGGTGGGTAGTCAGCATCTTGAGACCATCGCACCACCACATCAACTAGTGTTCCGATCTCGGACCCATTTTGATTCATTACAGGTTTGCCTGATATACCCGCAAAAGAAATGATCGATTCCCGGATGCTTTTGATTGTCAAAAGTCGCTGAGATCTCGATTCCCGCAGACTTCTTATTCTGCGTGGATTCAACAGAATTGGTTTTCGAGCCATGGGACTGCCCTCCTCTCATGTGGAGAGACGCCCCAACGCACCGCAAATCTAACAGCGGATCTCTGATCGCAGATCAGATCAATTCAACCAGCGGCAATTTCCGGAGGGACGTCATGAACGAATATTTGAACTCGGTACTGTGAGGTTCACTGGGCTTCATCGACTGTCACCTCCTTAACTCGACCAATATGACATGGCAATGACTGCCAAGTTCAGAATACTTGATAGACACGCATAGACCACGCAAAATAGCGGAGATTACCTGGACGATCTGAAAAGAATTACCGAATGGTATGTCTAACCATTACCCATTCTTCGAACCGTAGACGATACCTGCTTCAGCCACAACGGTCTCAGAGCCAACATTGGTAAATCCCGCTTGCTGGAAAAGACTAACCCATGCTTGCTGCGATATCGGCTTTTCCTGAACCCGCACCAGGTATCGGACAGAGTTCTTCACGATTCTCCACCACCCTCCAGGTCCTTTCCGCAGCATGACAGAGATTTTCGAGGCAATAATGTCTCGATCCTGCTTGGATCCACCCCTTCCAAACATCATGTCACCGAAAACCATCCGACCGTTCGGCTTGAGCCACTGATACCCCCTCGAGACGATCCAGCGCTTCTGATCATCACTTAGATGGTGCAATGCATAGTTGGACACTACAAGATCGAAGCTGCCGTCGGGGAAATTTAGCTCCTGGATTGAAGCTGTTCGCGCTACGACGTTGTTGATGCCGCCATCACTGAGTTTTGACTTCAGGAGCTCGATCATTCTGGGCGAGATATCAACCGCAACGAGCGACTCCACATCCTTAGAAAGAGGAATGGAGAGCTGCCCAGACCCGCACCCCAGGTCAAGTACGGTACTGACAGGATCTGTAAGTGCGTTTGCAATCACAGCCTCGACTACTTTGCCAAGACCCGGATTGTCTGAATGGTCCCAAGTCTCTGCCCTTCTGCTCCATACCGATCTTTGTACCGCCAATCCAAGCTTCTCAATGACAGAAGACACTTACTCCCACTCCCATTAGCACGACTTTCATAAGGCAGATGGCGAGCAACCTAAACAATGCCTTCCACAAGCCCACGAAATGCAGCTAGGACAGGTGGGGGCACAATCTTCACAACCCCAAGCCATGTACCTAGTCGTCTCAAATCCCAAACATCTTACGCCAGCATGCACAACCTACGTCTGGCTAAAAAGATATCCAGGCAAAATCAGAAAAGACTAAGAGACCACCAACCGAAGCGCCGTCGATATCTTGTTTAAATCTCGACAGTCGGTCAGAGAAGCCCTTTGCGACTCCATTACAGCTGGAGCAATTTCAAGTCGGCTCAAGGCTCACTCAACTGGACTGCACCCGTTGTGGCTACTCTCTCATCACGTGCAGCTCGGCTTGCAAGCCCGTATACACCGGCAATGAGAGCCGCCAGTCCGCCTACTGCAATCGCGTACCGAGCGCCCAACTGCTGCCCAATGTAACCAACTATGGGAGCACCGATTGGCGTTGAACCTTGATAGGCAACCGTGAATAGGGACAGGACGCGTCCACGCTTGGACGGCTCTGAATTCAACTGGAGCGCCGAGTTGGCAATTGACACAAAAACCATCGATAGCGTCCCCATTGGAATCACTGCCGCAGCTGCAGATATTGAGTTAGGCATGACCGAGACAAGGATAATCAGGAGGCCAAAGCCTAGCGAGGTGAAAGCAAGCCTGCTGATCGTAGTTTGCGGAAATGTCGCAGAGATCAGGCCTCCAACGACCGCTCCTACTCCCATGAAAGACATGAAGGCCGCATAGGTTCCAGCACCCTGGTGAAACGTGGCACTCGCAAAGAGCGGTAGAGAAACCTGAAACTCGAAGGCTAACGTCCCGACGAGAAACAGGATCAACACGGGCACCTTCAGGGTTGGCATCCGCCACACATATTCGATCCCCTCTTTCAGCTGCCCCCTCGCCCTTGGCGCCCGCTCTGACTGAAATAGTTCAGCTGGCCTCATCAATAACAGAGCAATGATCACAGCTAGAAATGAAGCTGAATTCGCGAGGAACAGCGAACCCGTGCCAAGAATGTAGATCACTATCCCGGCAATTGCCGGACCGACGATTCGGGCTGAGTTCATAACCACGGCGTTGAGGCTCACAGCATTGGCTACGGTGCCTTTGTCCACCATCTCACCAACGAATGACTGCCTGGCAGGATTGTCTATCGCATTCGTCATGCCAATCCAGATTGAGATTGCGTATACCATCCACATTACGACGGTGCCGGTTACCGTCAAGATTCCAAGAAGAAGAGATGCTAAAGCTAGCGATGTCTGGGTCGCCAGAATCAGTTTGCGCTTGTTGACCCTGTCTGCCACCAAGCCGCCGACAACGCCCAGCACCAACATGGGAAGAAATTGAGCTGCCGTGACGACTCCAAGTTCTACGCCCGATCCAGTAATCTTGAGCACAAGCCATGACAGTCCAACCGTCTGCATCCAGGTCCCCGACACTGAAACCAGCTGACCCGTCATATAGAGGCGGTAGTTGCGGATCTTCAGAGCGTCAAATGTTCCTCGTCTGCTCCTGCCTCCGCCCACCTGCCGCTCCTAACCGACCACTCAAATACGCTTACAGACGAGTGCCGCCTATCCGAACCTCAAGAATAGCTTCCATCTAGCTTCCTGACGAATGTCGCTACCGAGATGGTGACTACAAAGCAACAGCTATTCACCGATGAACATTGGAAGCCGTTCTTCTCCTTCCTCGCCGCCCTCCTTGTGCACCGCTCGCTTCAGGGTCTTTTCCGGAAGGAAGAATCCAATCACGAATGACACAATCGCAAAAGGTATCGCCGCAATGAACATTACGTGCAGTGAGTTGACGAAAGACTGAAGCAGCGCTGTGTGAATGACCGGAGGTAGCGAATTTAGAACTGTGGGAGAACCAGAAACAGCTCCATTTGCTAGCGATGGAGGCACGGAGACTCCTTTCGGCAACAGTCTCGGCATGTTGTATGCAAGCCTGTTGACGAGAATGCTTCCAAAAAATGAAGTTCCAACGGCTCCACCCATGGTTCTAAAGAAGGATATCGCCGAAGTTGCGGTGCCAAGCTCCTTGTGCTCGACTCCATTTTGAGTCGCTAAGACTATCACCTGCATTGACAGCCCAATTCCAAAGCCCGTGACGAACATCATTATCGCTTGAACCGTATAAGTCGTATCGATCTTAAGGGCACTCATTAGGTAGAGACCGATTGCGACAACCGCCGACCCCAGGATGGGGTAAATCTTGTACTTGCCCAGCTTCGAAATTAGCGCGCCGGAGCCAACAGAAGCGAGAACCACCCCAAAGGTCAACGGTATCAGCATTAGTCCAGACTTTATTGCGCTAGCACCGCGGACGACCTGCTGATATTCGGGAAGGAAAATGATCGCGCCAAACATCAGAAATCCAGTGACAAAGCCAAGAATGGACGAGACACTGAAAATCTGGTTTCGAAACAGTCGCATGGGAAGAACAGGCTCAGAAGAGTGCAGCTCCACGTAGATGAAAGCTGCAATCAGGAGTAGCGAAAGTATCGCCAATCCGATTATTGTCCCCGAAGTCCAGGAATAGGTGTTCCCTCCCCACACCGTAATCAGGAGAATACCCGTCACTGCGGCTGCCACCAAAGCTGAGCCAAGAAAATCTATCTGGTGACGCATCTTGTTCACGGGTAGCTTGAGAACAACAGTTGTAACAACCAGTGCCACTATCCCAATTGGAACGTTGATATAGAAGATCCATCTCCATGAGAGGCTGTCAGTAAAGAAGCCTCCTGCGAGTGGACCCAGCACGGAAGCAGCGGCAAAGACTGCGCCAATCAGCCCCTGGTACTTTCCACGGTCTCTCGGTGGGACGATGTCGCCGATGATTGCCATCACCATTGCAAAAAGACCCCCACCTCCAAGACCCTGAATCGCTCGAAAGGCTATCAACTCTCCCATATTTTGAGATAGCCCGGATAGAACAGAACCAACCAGGAAGAGCACGATCGCAATCTGAAAAAGTGCCTTTCTGCCGAAGAGGTCCGAGATCTTGCCGTACAGCGGGGTCACGGCGGTAGACGTTAGCAAGTAGGCTGTCACGACCCACGAGAGGTGATTCAATCCACCCAGATCTCCCACGATTGTGGGCAAAGCGGTCGCCACGATGGTCTGATCAAGCGCAGCAAGTAGCATTCCAAGCATGAGAGCGCTGAATACTACCAGTATCTGCCGATGTGTTAATGGTTTGCCGCCATTGAGAGGTGCAAACCCGCTCGAGTATTCTCCTGAAAAAGACTTTGATTGCGCCATACAACAAACAACCTGTGACCCACGCAAATGATTCCCTATCAAAACCTTTTTATTTGTAAAAGTAATATTCATTAGATTCCATATCGGAGTTTCATTCCATGTGTGGCAGATTTGTCCAGATCGATGCGACCATCACCCGACTTCAAGCCATCCACGACTTCGAGATCAGAGCGGATACCTACGCCCCTCACCGGCACCATCTCGAGAGCTATAACGTCGCACCTCAGAGAGTCATCGTCGTCATAAGGAATACCGACGGAGAACTAGTGCTCGATGAGATGCTGTGGGGAATCAAGCCCAAATGGCATAAGGGATCGACGCAGCTTCTCATAAACGCAAGATCCGAAAGCGTTGAACAAAAACCGACTTTTAGGAAACTCTTGAACCAGAGGATCGCCATACCTGCAGAGGGGTTCTATGAATGGAAACGCGACACACAAGGCTCCCAAAGAAATGGGGCTTCAAGACTCAACAGGACGCCTTTCTACTTCTACCGAGCTGATGGGAACCCTGTACTGATGGCAGGGATTTTTGAAAAATCGGTGGATCATGAAACGGGAGAGCTAGTTGAGAGCTTCGCCATATTGACCACTCGTGCCAACACGATGATGTTGCGCTACCATGATCGAATGCCAGTAATACTTGAACCATCTCAGCTTGATGAATGGCTTGGCGCAGCCAATGCTAACGCACTGTTAGATCAGGTAAGAGTCCCGCCCGCCGATGAGATCTTGATGGTCCACCAGGTAAGCAACCGGGTCAATTCATCAAGAACCGAAGGACCAGACCTTATTGCAGAGGTGCAGGGCTCGGCACCCTCTGGGTCAATATTCGACTAGCGCAAACCTATGCATCTGTAAGGCACTTGGTCACAGACGTTGCAATTCCTTCAGCATCCAAACCGAAGGACGTAAGTATGTCGTCTGCCTTTCCCTGCGATATATATGATGCTGGAATCCCCAATTCCTTGAGCCGAGCTGGTTCCCAGTCAACAAGGCTTTCAAGATGATAGCGGAGGTGGGTTCCATACCCACCGGGCACAAAACCGTCCTCAATGGTGACCACATGGCGAAATGAGGCAAGCTGGCGAAGGTAAGACTCTTCAAAAAGAGTGAGGATCCTTGGATCCCATACTGAAGCCGATATGCCAGATTCGGCCAGCATTTCGGCAGCATGAATTGCTGGAACCACCATCTTTCCAACTGCTACGAGTGCGACGTCAGAACCTTCGACGAGACATCTGGGCTTCATCTCTTCAGAGGACCTCAGCCAGAGCCGTTCAGGCCCAGGCGTCTTGGGGAACCTGATCATTGAAGGTCCCGACAAAGACAGCGCATAATCCAGCATCGGCCCGATATCTTCTAGGCAGCTCGGTGCCAATACAGTCATTCCCGGTACAGAGAGAAATTCGACCAGATCCAAAACTCCGTGGTGTGAGGGCCCGTCATCACCAGTGATGCCGGCACGGTCGAGAAGGAAAACCACAGGTAGACGGTGCAGGCCAACATCCAAATTAACTTGGTCGAAGGCTCGCGAAATGAAGGTAGAGTAAATGGCCACGATGGGCTTTAGGTTTCCCATAGCCATACCTGCTGCAGCGACAACAGCATGGCCTTCAGCAATCCCAACGTCGAAAAACCTCTCCGGATACCGCTCCTGGAAAGCTAGAAGCCCAGTAGGACCGGGCATAGCAGCGGTGATGGCTACAACCTCTGGCATCCTATCTGCGAGCTCGAGCAGAGAATCCGAGAATGTTTCGGTATAGGATCCGTACGCCACTTCACCAAGAAGCTGCGGCTGAGCTACCTTTAGATCATGCATCCGCTGCACTTCGTCAGCTTCGGCAGGACCGTAGCCTCGCCCTTTCTGAGTCAAAACATGCACTACTATGGGTCCATCCCAGTTCTCGGCATTTGAGAATGCATACTCCATAGCGGCTATGTCATGTCCTTCAATTGGACCCGTATAGCGCACCCCAAGAGACTCGAAAAATACCCTTGGCTCTATAACCTCACGCAAAGCCGACGTGATTCCAGCAATTCCCGACACCGCCAACCCTCCTACAGCCGGAAGCTCGGCAATCATCTGCCTTATCTTGCTCCTTGCCTGCATGTAGGATGGATTAAGGCGGAGCCTCGTCAAACCCGAAGAGAGCTTCGACACCGTGGGTGCGTATGACCTGCCATTGTCATTCCAAATGATCACGACCCTTTTGCCCGCATGACCGATGTTGTTCAAGGCCTCATACGCCAGGCCACCGGTAAGAGCCCCATCCCCGACTACCGCAACGACGGTTCTAGGCTCGCTTCCAGTTCCGGAGCCCACGAATGGCTCATAGCCAAGCTCAAGTGCAGTGGAAATTCCATAAGCATACGAAAGCGCAGTTGAAGCATGAGAATTCTCGATCCAGTCGTGGGGAGACTCTCTTCTGGACGGGTAACCCGAAAGTCCACCCGCTTTGCGAAGCATTGAAAAGTCTTCCATTCTCCCTGTAAGCAGCTTGTGAACATACGCCTGGTGACCGGTATCAAAGAGCATTATGTCTCGCGGAGAGTTGAAGACTCTATGAAGAGCCACGGTGATTTCGACAATGCCTAGATTCGAACCGAGATGTCCACCAGTTTCGGTCACAGTGTCGACGATGAACTGTCGTATCTCTTTGCAAAGTTCAGAAAGCTCGCCACTGTCGAGCGAGCGCAAGTCCTGAGGGCCTTTGATCTTCTCTAGGATCATTTACGCCAGTTTCCTTTGCCCACACTCCACCCAATCCATCCTCTGAGCTCAGAAAACCTGACTGCTGAAGAGGAAGCGTCAAATCTCGATTTCTCCACTATATAAAATAACCCACTTTGCGAACCCGTGGTTGGCTATCCGTCCCAGTCCATCTGCGCAAGCAATACGACAGGCTCTTCAAAGAGATGCCAAGTATAAGACTATTTGATCAGCCTTCGTAAATCTTCCGCGTTGCAGCTCCCTCAGAATTTGCTCAGGTCCATTTCGCCTCGTCCCATAAAGGGCGCTCAAATAGGTTTGCCATCTAAAATTCTCAAAAGTGCCCGGGAAAGTACGTCTGCTCCTGACATCGAAGCCCGTTGGCAGTCGGACTAGAGATCTCTCCTAATCACATACTCTGCCAATTCGGTCAATCCTTGCGACGCCTCCTTGTTCAGACCTGAGGCCGGCAAAGCGGCTATCGCCTCGGCTCCAAGTCGACTCACCAAAAGCTCAACCCTCTGGCGTGCACCAGTGCGGCTGAGTATTGCCTGGAATCTTTGAATCTCTTCAGCGTCGAGATCGGGAGAGCCAAATCTCTCTTTGAAAAATTCGTAGTCAGACCCACTGACTCTTTCCATTGCGATGGAAGCAAGAAGCGTCGGCTTGCCTTCTCTAAAATCTTCTCCGACTGGCTTTCCAGTGACTAAGCGATCTCCAAAACTGCCGAGAATGTCATCACGAAGTTGGAAAGCATAGCCGAGAGGAACTCCGTACCTGGAAAGTGGTGCCTCAAACTGCGCCAGCTCGCCCAACAGGGCAGCACCAAGATGCAGCGGCCGCTCCACAGTGTACTTTCCAGACTTATACAGGCTTATTTGCCTGGCTCTATCTTCAGGGATTCTCATCTCTGTCTTGCCTGTCGCAGCTCCAACAAGATCAAGGTATTGACCCATGTTCACTTCAAGCCTGAGTTCTGTGAAGATCGCCTGAGCCTCCCTGGACAAACCTGACAGCATCATATCGGCATAGACAAATGCGAGATTCCCGAGAAGTATTGCAACCCCCTCGCCAAATCTTCTCGAGTCCCCAACCCACCCAATCTCCTCGTGCCTTCCCTCAAATCTCTTGTGGAG
Source organism: Actinomycetes bacterium (assembly GCA_021799035.1). GTDB lineage: Bacteria > Actinomycetota > Acidimicrobiia > Acidimicrobiales > Acidimicrobiaceae > SCQM01. Next base: position 41,145 of record JAJZBG010000013.1, read on the forward strand.
CGAAACAAGGCCTCGACGGGTAAGCGAAGCATCCATGATGTCGTCATGAATCATTGCAAAGGAATGAAGCAGCTCTAGGGTGCAACCCGCCATCAGAATCTCTTCCGACTCTGGATTTCCACCAGCACCGACGTATGCCCAATACGCAAAGGCGGGACGTAGCCTCTTTCCGCCTGCAAGCACCATTTCCTTCAGAACTGATAGGGGCTCACGTAGCTCAATAGCAACGGCGCCCCATTTGTCTATCTCTGTACTGAAAAGCTCACCTAGCCGGCACTCAATCTTTTGGGCAAGAATTTCCAGAGAGTCAGGCGCCTTACAAATAACTGATTCTTCCTTCAAGAACTGCTCACTCTCTGAAACTTCTGCGAAATCATCGTGGCCTTATTCATCGACTTGCTCTAGCAAATATCCTATTTGCGCCAGGCCAGATTTGGGGAGCACCTAGAGTGACGCGGCGAGGTGCCGTCATCTCAACCATTGCCTTGATCCAGCCAATAGAGTGGAATCAGTCGCACCAGGTGACAAAGGAGTTAACTTGATCCCGCAAGAGGTAGTCCAGAAGGTACTGGCAGCCGCCGTTTCACGCGGAGGTGAATTCGCCGAGATTTTTGTGGAAGATAAGAAGTCATCTTCGGCAGCGTTTGACGACGGAAAAGTCGAAGAGCTGAGTTCTGGAGTGTCAAGAGGCGCAGGAATACGAGTCGTTGTAGGTGACACGACCGGCTTTGCACATACAGCCGACCTAAGTGAAGCCGGGCTGATGCGAGCAGCCGAAGCAGCGAGAAGTGTGGCCCTCTCGACAAATGCCGGAACAAGAACGGTCGTAGTCGATTCGCCAAAACAACATGTTCTTTCCGAAAGAATCTTGATTCCAAGCGAAGTTGGCAAGAGAGAAAAGATCGAACTGCTGCAGCGGATGAATCAGACTGCAAGGTCAACTTCCGGATCGATAAAACAAGTTTCGGCAGGATATGGCGACTCCTACAGGCGGATTCTCGTTGCAAATACTGATGGTGTCTTTGCTACCGATGAACAGGTCAGGACCAGAATAGCTGTCTCGGTGGTGGCATTTGGTGACACAGGAATGCAAACCGGATACGAAACCTCAGCATTCACGATGGGTTTCGAAATGTTCGAAAATGTTGACGTTGAAGAACTTGCAACGGTTGCTGCAAAGCGAGCGCTACGCAAGCTCTCAGCGCGACCGGCCCCATCTGGAACGCTCCCAGTTGTGCTCCAAGGAGGGTCAGGAGGAATCCTGTTTCACGAGGCATGCGGGCACGGTTTGGAAGCAGACCATATAATCAAGGATTCGTCCGTGTACAAGGGCAGAGTCGGCGAGCTGGTGGCATCACCCCTCGTCACACTGGTTGATGACGGGACTGTTGGATCTCAATGGGGTACAGCATCCATAGACGATGAAGGCAAGCCTTCGCAGAGAAACGTGCTGATCAAAGACGGTGTTCTAACCGATTATATGTGGGATGGCTTGCGAGCAAGGAAGTCAAACAGAAGCTCCAGCGGAAACGGGAGGCGACAAAGCTATCAGCACCTGCCAATGGTCCGGATGACAAATACTTATCTCCTTGAAGGAAACGAAAGCCAGGAGCGGATAATTCAAGGCACCAAGAATGGCATTTACGTCGCTCGATTAGGCGGAGGGCAGGTTAATACAGCTACGGGTGATTTCGTATTCGGCATGACGGAGGCGTATTTGATTGAGAACGGAGAGATTACTGAACCTCTCAGAGATGCCAACCTGATAGGCAACGGGCCTGAGGTTCTAAAGAAGATCGACGCGGTTGCCGACGATTTCTCGATCACTCCAGGCACATGCGGAAAGGATGGCCAGAGCGTTCCAGTCGGGTGCGGCCAACCCACCGTACGAATCACCGAGGTGACCATCGGAGGTACTGCAAATGGATGATCTCGAGATCATTGGCGAAAAAATTGTCAACCAAGCGAGGCCGGGCGAGGAGATTGAGGCTTTTGTCGCTTGGGAAGAAGAGACAAGCATCCGAGTATACAACGGTGAAATAGAGAACCTGTCCCAGGCACAGTCAAGCGGGGTCGGCATCCGTATCGTCAATAATCATCGACAAGGATTTGCCTGGGCAGGAACTCTAGACATTTCTGCGATAGAGTTCGCTCTTTCTGAAGCTAGAGACAATGCCTCCTTTGCAACCGAGGATGAGTACCTTGGACTCGGGCTTCCAGATAACGTCGCGCCAAAAGATCTTGACCTATGGAGGAACGAGCTCTCAAGCCACTCAACCGAAGAGAAGGTCTCGCTTGCCCTGGAACTCGAATCCGCCGTGAGAAACTCCGATAAGCGCATAAAAAGTGTGGAGTCATCCAATTACGGGGATGTCTCATCGATTGCCACAGTGCTCACAACAACGGGGATGAAAGCAAGCTACCGCCAGACATTCAGTTTCATTACGGCCCACGCGATTGCTGCTGAAGGAGATGAGACTCAAACCGGCGGTGGATACTCTGTCGGCCGAACACTGACGGAACTCGACATGTCCAAAGCAGCGTCAGATGCCACAAGAAGAGCGACCAGGCTCCTCGGAGCCCACAAGCCAGCGTCGTCTCGAATGACTGTCCTGTTCGATCCGCAAGTCACGACCACTCTGCTTGCAATAATTTCCGGCACGCTGTCCGGAGAGGCGGTCATCAAGGGTAGATCGCTATTCGCAGGTCGCCTGAATGAAGAGGTCGCTTCTTCGATCGTCTCTCTTGTTGACGATCCAACAAACCCTTCTGCTTTCGGAGCATCGGCGTACGACGCTGAGGGCTACGCATCAAGAAGCAATAGCCTCATCCACGAAGGGGTTCTCCAAGGATTTCTTTATGACACATATTCTGCACGCCGTGCCGGGGTGTCAACGACTGCTTCCGCAGTTCGTGGAGGCTTCAGTTCTACCCCTGGAGTGGGAGCAAGAGCCCTGCTATTGAATCCAGGCACAAAGAGCCAACAAGAGCTGATCGAATCCATTGAGAATGGGGTGCTTGTCCAAAACATCAGTGGGGTCCACTCCGGGGTTAATCCAATATCGGGAGACTTTTCCGTGGGTGCCGAGGGCCTGCTGATCAAGGCTGGAAGACTCGGCGCGCCGATAAAGGAGTTCACTATCGCATCTTCCCTTCAGAGGATGCTTCAGGAGGTTGTAGCCATTGGAAACGACATTGAGTGGATCCCCTCCGTAGCGGCGGGGGTAAGCATTGTCGTCGATGGGATCTCAGTTAGTGGGGTCTGACACTCACTCCCATCCTTCGGGAGAACGATGGCGATATGACGCTCTTGACAGGCCAGTGGATTCGGCGATGGTCGACTGCCATACCCATACTTATGTCTCTGGCGACTCGAACACGACAATAGATGAGTTTGTGGAAGCATTCGAAAGATCTGGACTCACACACGTGTTCGTGACTGATCACCAGAGCATCTCAGCCTACCCGCCCCTTCAAGAGGTTCTGGGTCCACAAGTAATTTGCGGACAGGAACAAAGAGTTGCCGAGGGAGAGGTAATAGGCCTATTCCTAACCAACAAGATCCCTGCTGGCCTGAAGCTTGCCGATGCTTCGAAAGCCATCAGAGATCAGGGCGGGATTGTTTACATTTGCCATCCGCTCGACAAAAAGCGCTTCTCAATTGGCTACGGAGATCTAATTGCAGCGCTAGAAAATGAGCACGTAGACGCAATTGAATTGTACAACTCAAAATCGCTCGCAGTCGACCTCCGACTTTCCAAACTATCGTCAGAATATGGAATCCCCATGCTGGGCGGATCTGACGCCCACGTGGCAAGCGCCATAGGATCCTCGGGGGCTGCGATGCCTTGGTTTGATTCAGCCGCCACGTTTTTAGAGGCAGCCTCTAGTGCAACAGCCTTTGGATGCCATTGCGATCCGCGAAAATCCTGGCCTCTTCGAGTAGTACCGCCTACCCCACCGAGTTAACTCTCCGAACTAGCCGCAGGACGTGAGTCAGTCTTGTAAAAGCCGGAGCCCTTGAACATGATCCCAACTGACCCGAATACTTTTTTCAGGCTGCCCCCGCAGACTTCGCACGTGGTGAGGGGCTCCTCTGAAAAAGACTGAAAGACGTCAAACCGCCTTTCACAACTTTTGCACATATATTCGTAGGTCGGCACCTACTTCCTCCAGATCGACATGCTTTCTTAGCACTCAACTACCCTGAGTGCTAATCATACCATGGCTCACGAAAATAAGTGTCTTCCCGCTGGTAGAAGAGTTGTGCTGGCGAAAGCGTAGCATCGAGCACTGACCTTGGAATACAATGAGTTTCAAGTCGCTACGTGACGCCCAGAAGACTACCTGCCATAATCTGTGCAGGCGGAATGAGCTAAAAGAGCGAATAAGGAGTGCGTGTGCATCACTTGCCAAGAAAGGCCGTAGTACCAGCCGCAGGACTCGGCACCAGACTCCTGCCGGCGACCAAGGCCCAGCCCAAAGAAATGTTGCCCCTTGTCGATCGACCTGCCATTCAGTACATCATCGAAGAGGCGGTCTCAGCTGGCTTGGATGACATTCTGGTGATCACTGGAAAATCAAAATGGTCAATTGAAGACCACTTCGACAAATCCTTCGAACTTGAAAAGCACCTTGAGTCAAACGGAAAACTCGACGAACTAGACCTGGTCAGGTCCATATCCGACCTTGCCGAACTACACTACGTGCGGCAGGGCGAGCCACTCGGACTGGGTCATGCCGTTTCGATGGCAAAACAACACATTTCTGGTGAACCGTTTGCTGTTTTGCTCGCTGACGACATCATGCTCACTGGTCACCCGCTGCTAACGGACATGATCAAGCTGCACGAAGAACACCAGTGTTCGATCCTCGCTCTCATGGAGGTTCCGCAAGAAGACATATCTCTCTATGGTTGCGTGGCGCATGAACCCATTGACGAGACAGGGACTGTAAAAGTGACAGGCGTTGTCGAAAAACCAGACCCGACAGAGGCACCGTCCAACCTCGCGGTGATTGGACGGTACATCTTTACCCCAGAAATTTTCGACTGTCTCGATCAGACTCCTCCTGGCCGAAACGGAGAGATACAGCTCACTGATGCAATCTCACTGCTCATCGAGGATCAGCCAGTTCTTGGATACGTCATAAAGAATGGTCGTTTTGACGTCGGAACCAAGATTGATTACCTCAAGGCTATTGTTGAGCTGGCACTTGTACGGGAGGACCTCGGACACGAGTTCCTTGGCATTCTCAAGCAGATCGTTAGCCGCTTTGATGACGATAGCTCAACGGAGAATTCGCAAAGGAAGGTGCACGACACCTTGAGAAGGGTTATGCGCCGCTTTGAGCACAAGCAAAGATCTAAGCGAAACTGATATCGCGCAACACTAGAAAAGCACAAATTAGGAACATGCCATGATTGAACTCAGACAAGCACAAGAGATTGTGCTCAGCAACATCAGCTCCCTACCCGTGAAGATGGCTCCTCTGGCTGACTGCGATGGGCTGGTCACCGTGACAGAAATATACTCCGACGAATCAATACCCCCGTTTGACAACACTGCGGTTGACGGTTTCGCGCTCAACTTCAATGCAGTGCAATCTGGCACCAGAGAGTTTGAAATTCTCGGCACGATCGCCGCCGGCGACGTAGGAGACATACCCATCACGGCTTCATCCGCGGTCCGGATCATGACCGGAGCGCCACTGCCGCCTGGTGCAGACTGCGTTCTTATGGTCGAAGATTCGTCGGTGAGCGAACGAAATGGGAAGAGCTACCTCGCGTTCCGAAAGGCGCTTTCCAGGTATGAAAATGTGAGAGAGTCAGGAAGCGACATCAAGAAGGGACAACTGCTCTTTGCCCCAAACACCGAACTTTCCCCCGGGCACTTGGGAGTTCTTGCCAGCCTGGGTATCCATGAGGTAAGCATCTTTCCGCGTGCCCGAGTTGGAGTGCTATCGACAGGAAGCGAGCTCACAAACGAAGCCGGGCCGTTGCTTCCTGGACAGATTCGGGATTCAAATCGACCGACACTAGCAAGTCTTGTAAGAGAGATGGGTGCAGTGCCCATCGATATGGGAACTATACCAGACGATCCAAAGAAGCTTCGAGAAGCTTTTTTGGATGCATCATCGAGATGCGATGTCATCCTCTCGTCAGGAGGAGTGAGTGTCGGAGATTTTGACTACACAAAGCAAATTCTTGACGAACTCTCTGACGGCACGATGTCATGGATGCAGATTGCTATCAAGCCGGCCAAGCCTTTTGCGTTCGGTCTAATCGGATCGACTCCGGTGTTTGGACTTCCAGGCAACCCTGTTTCCTCAGCGGTATCCTTTGAGCTTCTTGCACGTCCAGCGATCCGAAAGATGATGGGGCATCTCAAGCTGTTCAGAACCCCTGTTCGCGCGATATCAGAAGCTGACCTCAGACGACGGCCGGACGAAAAGATCCACTTCATGAGAGTGACGGCGAAACTCGAATCGGATGGACGGGTCCACATTGAGCCGAAGTCAGAACAGTCAAGCCACCTCCTCTACTCCATGGCAAACTCTAACGCCTTGGCGATTGTCCCAGATGGCCCAGGATATAAGTCTGGAGACGAAGTAGAGACCCTGGTTCTGCGCGAACTCTGACATAGCTCAGTCTTTAGCCCTAATTCATCCTGAAACGAGGTCTGCATGCGGCAGCACCCTTGAACTCTTAAAGTAGGCTTTAATCGTGTCTTCGAAAAGCTTTACTCCACTTATCGATCCCTATGCACGACGCGTACGAGACCTCAGGATTTCGATAACAGACAGATGCAACTTCAGATGCACCTATTGCATGCCTGAAAAAGGTCTTCAATGGCTTGACAGAGCCGAAATATTGTCATTCGAAGAAATCACCAGGTTGGCACGCATTTTCGTTGAGAGATTCGACTTCGACGGGATCAGGCTGACTGGTGGCGAACCAACGGTCCGAGCCGATCTTCCCGTGCTCATGGAGAAGCTCTCCAGCCTTCATGTCCCCTCAACGGGACTCCCCGTGGATTTGGCAATGACCACAAACGGCTCATCGCTGAGGCTGATAGCCCGGGACCTGAAAAATACGGGTCTCAACAGGCTGAATATCTCTCTGGACTCTCTAGATCCAAAGACATTTGCAACGATGACCCGACGCGATCATCTTGACAAGGTGTTGGATGGCATCGACGCAGCCATCGAGGCTGGATTTTCTCCGATAAAGATCAATATCGTGATGATCAGAGGCGTCAACGATGGAGAGATTGTCGACTTCGCAACGTTTGGGCGGCAAATGGGAGTGCAGCCTCGATTCATCGAATTCATGCCACTAGATGCTGATGGCGCTTGGAACATCGACAAGGTGGTGCCGGCGGATGAAATCGTAGAGAGAATAAACCAGGTCTATCCGCTCTCTCCGGTGGTCCACGGTCCTGAGCCAGCTCAACGTTTTGCTTACCAGGATGGAGCAGGCGAGATTGGCGTGATTCCTTCTGTGACAAAGCCTTTCTGCGCAAACTGCGACAGAGTTCGCATAACAGCTGAAGGCAAGTTTATGACCTGCTTATTCGCAATCAGGGAATTCGATCTTAGAAAGACGCTTCGATCGGGCGGAAGCGACGACGAGATAATGGACGAGATCCAAGCGGCGATCGGAACAAAGTGGGCTGGTCATAGTATAGGAAATGTGAACTTCGTAAGGCCGCCAAGATCAATGAGCCAAATTGGCGGGTAGGGTGCGATGCACCTTACCCGGATTTTTGAAGTGAAAGAACTCGAAGCAAGAAATAGCTAGAAAGGCCCTGGATTTCACCTATGTCAGACCGTAGCCTCACCCATCTAGACCCACTTGGCCGTGCCAGGATGGTCGATGTAACTCCAAAAGAACCGACTCATCGTAGGGCAACCGCCAGATGCAAGGTCTTCATGCTTCCCGAAACTACGGTGAAGGTCGCTAGCAATGCGATCACAAAAGGTGACGTGTTGGGAGCGGCAAGAATTGCGGGAATCCAGGCTGCTAAGCGCACCCCTGATCTAATCCCCTTGTGTCATCCACTCCTTGTGGGATCGGTCTATATCAATTTCACAATTGGTGATGACTATGTCGAAATCGAGAGCCAAGTAGAGACAGTAGATCGCACCGGCGTTGAGATGGAAGCGCTTACGGCGTGTTCTGTAGCCGCCCTCACGGTGTACGACATGTGCAAGTCAGCCGATAGAACAATGGTTATTGGCGAGCTGGCACTATGGGAGAAGGTGGGCGGCAAATCAGGCATATGGAAGCGACCGGGTGCCGAGTCGCTTCCAGAACTCAGCCTTTAGTTTTCCACAGATTAACGAATTCCGTACCTTCAATGAGCGCCTGTAGTAATAATTAGGCGAATATCGAGCACGCACGCATCTCGGTTGATATATTTGTAATTACACATATGTAGTTAAGGGAATTCGGGGAAATGCTTCTGGCGATTGTTGCATCAATGTGGGCTGCGGTGATCACCATTCCGCTCATTGTGAGATGGAGAGACTCACGTCACATAACATCTGTGGGAAATTTCTCCAAATCGCTCGGAGTCCTTGGACACCAGTGTTCTACGTCGATGACCGCGATACCTGGGCGACAAGCTGTTCGCAAATCCTCATGGACAATCCTGACCAAGTTTGGGCGGGTTGAACCAGAAGTTGTGTTGCAGGACCGCTACCGCCTTACCACGTCAACCTGGCACCCGAGCAGAGTAATCAGGTACAAGACAAGGGTCTCCCGCCTCGCCCGTCAACAAATGATCAGACGTCGCAAGAACGTCTTGTTCAGCCTTCTGGGGTCGACTTTATTCTTATTCGCTTTGAACCTGATGCTCGGGTCTCGCATTGTAGAGCTTTTGACTCTGCTCACCTTTCTTGCTCTGATTTCCTACATCGGCCTGCTGATTCAGTTCAAAAAGGCTGCATTCAATTAATCCTTGCGCTAATTAGGACTCCAGTGACGACCTTGGCGAGTAAAATCGAACCTTGCCCGGGGGTGTAGCTCAGCTGGTAGAGCGCTACGTTCGCAACGTAGAAGTCGGCGGTTCGAGTCCGCTCACCTCCACCGGATCATTCTCCCGGAGTTTCGAAGTCTGTGACGCACCTCGGAACGTCGGACCAGGGCGGTTTACCGCACTACCGAAAATCAATTCCGAAGTCTGAACGAGACGCTGATCTACCGGATCATCACTGTTGAAAATGGATCAGTCCAGCGCCCATAATGTTCTTATGAACCGCGATGCAGGAAGCGTACTTTCGAAAATACTCCTCTCGATAGTATTCGTAGTGCTGCTCGTCATAGCAGCACTGATCCCATATCTTGTTATGCAACGCAAGGTCGACAACCTCAACATACAGATATTGAACCTCAAGACAGAGCTGGCTAAAAAGGCTCCTATTCCAGAGCCAACAAGCTACGAATTCACCTCTCCGAAAGGAGTGCATATGACCATTTATTACCCGACGCCCAACTCAAAGGTTTCGAGTCCTGTTGGAATCATTGGAGAAGTACCGGGCAACTGGTCGTTCGAAGCCAGCTTTCCTATCAAGCTTGAAGATGGCTCGGGGAGAATCATAGCCCAGACCAACGCGCATCTGCTCGGAGACTGGATGACCAGCCAGCCCGTTCCATTCTCATCCCAGTTAATTTTCAGCACGTCTTCCAAGGGTACTGGGAAGTTAGTGCTTCAAAAAGACAATCCGTCCGGGTTACCCGAAAATGAGGATTCAGTTAGCATTCCTGTGAATTTTGGTTGAACCTTGGACTCTGAACCACTTCAGACACTCGCTTATTGCACAGTCCGTCTCAAGCAGCAACAAAGCGAATCTGATCGCTCTGCGCGGCAAACCCCGTCCGTGAGGGCGGGGAAGGATGATGCTAACGGCGTAGCCGTTACAAGGTGTATCGCATTATCTGTGTCACACCCAGGAGCTAGGGTAATACCGTGAGCATCC
>JAJZBG010000060.1 GCA_021799035.1 Actinomycetes bacterium
GCAGGTCCTTGACCTCTCGCCTGAAGTACTTTGCCATCGCTTCGGCCTTGGCCTGAGCCTCAGGACCCTGAAGCGCCCTAGCCCTCTGGTCGTGAACATGAATGTGAATGTCGATTCCGACTAAATCGTCCATAATTACCCCTCATCGTTATCGAAGATCCAGCGATCCCCGAAGACATAAGCCGTACGTATCCCAGTTCGACTGTCAAGTCGCATATGGCACCCACCGGGCGCTTCGTTTTGTCAGCGCGCCTTGGCATATGCAACCCGCGAAAACGAGAAACACTTCAGGTTTAGCGCTCAAGCTGAACCATCTGGAGTTAAATCCCGTGCTGAGCTGGCTTCACATCGCTATTCGAATTTCGAACCCCCGGGCTAAATCTGTACCAGATCCGCCGAGACACCCTCGCAATGACTAGCCAACTCCACAAGCCGCAGTCTCCACCGTAGCAACTTTAGCCTGCCCATTCTTTGAATTCCACAAGCCGCTCAGCGCCGGAGCTGCACGTCCAAAGCGCAAGTGCGTTCAAAGCGTGCTCTCGTGTGCGGCGCACAAAACAGGCAAGAAAACTTCAGAGCGCTTCTCTGACGGTCCGGATCCATGGTAGCCGAAATCAAGCGATATCAGTTGTCGGCTCTGAGCGCGTGCAAGAGCAGCCTGACGGTTGCTACTGTATATGACAACAGCGTCATTTGGTCAATGGATACACAGATCATCTCTGCTGCCGAGGGGGTCAAAGACCGGATTTGTTTTGATCCGGTTCGTGTCTGGTCTCTTCCGTACGTCGCAATCACTTGATTGGTGACGGGAGATGCGGGCTTGCTGAGCCCATCTGCGTGAGATTCGAAATGGCTGGGCGTGGACCGACCAAACGCTAACTCTAGAACTTCGCTACGAGAATTAGGAGAGACAATGGCCGACCGAGTTTTTCTACGGGGGATGACCTCCGCAACCTACACCTTGAAAGAGTTTCGTGAGCAGCAGCTTAAGGCTCCCAGGGTGCGTGGGGACGATGTTGTGGTCACCGACATGTCGGTGGGTTATGGCGATATCGGAAAGGACACTCACAACTACTGGAGAGTTGCACCAGGCGACGAGCCATTTCTTACCCAGACGCTCCAGGTGCATTTCGTCGAGCTTCCCCCTCACTCGTCAAACAACGGCCATGGTCACCAGAACGAAGCAGCTTTCTACATCCTCAAGGGCAAGGGGTACGAGATCCACGATGACCAGCGCTATGACTGGTCACAGGGGGACCTCGTCTTCGTTCACACCGACTCTGTCCACCAGCACTTCAACCCTTATGACGAGACGGCTGTGGCTCTGGTGACCAAGGCCAAGAGCGCTTGGATGTATCTGGGACTGGTCCAGCAAGGAAGCAAGAGTCAGATTGACGATCCGAGCCGTTTCGGGGAGAGGATCGAGTGGGGCCAGATCTGGACTCCGGGCGTTCTGAACCGCAAGAAGGTCGTCCGTTCTGACGAGAACTCCTGGGAAGACACCCCGCTTGGCCGCGTGAAAGTTCTTTCCTCTCCGCGCAAGAGCGATCTCCGCAACTTCAGCGTAGATGTGTTCGAGCTGGAGATTCCGGCTGGGAGCCGATCCGGCCGACGCTGGCACATGGCTGATGAGATTCTCTACGTCATCTCAGGTTCCGGCTACTCCCTGCACTGGGAGGTGGGGGCTGACATAGCGGAGAAGTATTACGCCAGGATCGCCAACGAGCCGACTCGGCACGAGATCAAGGCTGGTGACACTCTTTACATCCCGCAGAACACAGTTGCACAGCACTTCTCCTCGGACGGCCAGCCCCTTCACCTGCTCTCCGCACAGAACCGGCTGTTCAAGATGCTTGGATACGACAACGTCGTCTTTTTTGAGGACGCCTCCTAAAAGGGGCATCCGGGCATGAAGGTTTGGGGTGATTGAATTCGTTCGTCTTTTCTGGGAGACTTGTTCCTCCAGGGCATACCTGTCTAGGCTGAGATCTCTTTTTCGTTGGATAGATTGCTCTAATTTGAGTGCACGAATGTGTGCTGCGATGACGCATCATCTGACTCTGATTAGGACCATGTGGGAAATAGATTTGTTCAGGCTGACCCTAGTTGTTCCAAGGGAGAGTCGAAAATTGCTGTCTCATGAAAGGATTGCGGGGCATGCCCGTTGACCCAATAACTGCACAAGTGATTCAGAACCGGCTTTCCGGGATCGTTCAGGAGATGCAGACCAACATCTTCAGAACCGGGTACTCGACAATTGTGCGGGAGTCTCAGGATGCCAGCTGCATGATCTTGGACGCCAATGGAGATGTTGTAGGCGAGCACGTCATCCTGCCTCTTCACATAGCAGCTTTGCCTGAGGTGGTGCGTGCGATCAGAAAGGCCTACCCCGACTCGATCTACCCCGGGGACGCATTCATCACCAATCATCCATACATTGCAGGAGTCACACACTCCATCGACATGGCAGTTGTGGTTCCAGTCTTCATCGGAGAGCGGCTGCTGGCTTTCTGTGCAAGCATCGCTCATAAGAGCGACTTGGGAGGCATGGTCCCGGGGACTGGTTCAGGCAATGCCAGGGAGCTGTTCCAGGAGGGAATCCAGTACCCGCCAGTCAAGTTTGCAGACCGGGGCGAGGTGGTGCCTGAAGTCGAGGCGATTTTGCGGGCGAATTCGCGAACCCCCGACGTGATACTCGGGGACATTCGCGGCCAGGTTGGGACTGCCCGTCTCGGGGAAGGGCGCCTCAGGGAGGTGGTTTCGAGGTATGGCCTCGATACGGTCATAGACACTTTCGCCGACCTGAAAGAGAAGACTGAGATGCGGGTGCGACGGGTTGTCTCTAGCTGGAATGACGGAGTGTTCGAGGCGGAGTCGTGGGTCGACAACGATGGCATCCAGCTCGACAGGCCAATCCGATACCATGTCCGGATCGAAAAGAGCGGCGATCGGATTTTGTTCGACTTCTCCGCATCGGCCGATCAGACGCTGGGGCCTCTTAATGTGAGGCCTCCTCTCGTCCGTGGCTGCTGCTACTACGCAATGGTCGCAATGATCGACCCCGGGCTTGCCAACAACGGCGGCTTAGCCAATGTCGTGGAAACCAAGTTTCGGCGAGGATCGGTTCTCGACCCGATCTTTCCTGCTCCTACCAATACCTACATGGCCTCTGCCACTGCAGTGACCGAGGCGGTGCTTCAGGCGATGAACGGCCTTGTCCCCCATAAGAAGGTGGCTGGAATGGGTGGCGTGGGAGGCATGGTCATTGGTGGTCAACGCACCGACGGCTCCCCTTACGTGCAGTACGAGCTGATCGGCTCCGCTTATGGCGCCCGATCGGGAAAAGATGGGGCCTCGGGTGTGAGCGTTCTTTTGGACAATGCCAGAACTGCGCCGATAGAAGTTGTCGAGACCGAATTTCCCGCACGGGTGCGCAGGTTCGAGCTCATTTGCGATTCGGGTGGAGCTGGAGAGTTCCGAGGAGGCCTTGCGATTCGTCGCGAGTACGACATCTTGGCACCCAAAGCTCAACTGACGCTTCGAGGGGGAAAGCACACCCAGTCCCCTTTCGGAGCTGACGGTGGCCAGCCAGGCAGGCTAGGAGTATGCATAGTCAATCCTGGCAGTGGCGGCGAGCAGTCTCTGCCAAGCCGCTTCGGTGGTGTGCAGCTCAGCCAAGGCGATATCCTCCTTGTCGAAAAAGCAGGAGGAGGAGGTCTTGGCGCTCCCGAGAACAGGGATTGGGGCCGCCTGGTGGACGATGTCCTAGACGGCTATGTCAGCTTTGAATCTGCAGTTGCCGACTATGGAGCAGATCCTGTCAAGTTGAAAGAGGTGCTTGATGACTGGAATGGTGACAAGTGAGTGACGCACCAGCTACGCGCAGGCTCAGGATAGGAGTCGATACAGGTGGCACGTTCACCGACTTTGTCGTCTTTGACGAGGATAGCGGCACCCTCGAGGTGTTCAAGGTCCCCTCGACGCGTCCAGATCAAGCAGACGGGATAATAGAGGGACTGTCTGACTACCTTGCGCGCTCAGACAATTCTTCAGATGCAGTCGCATTCTTCTGCCATGGGACGACGGTCGGCACCAATGCGATACTCGAAGCCAAGGGCTCCGCAACCGGGCTTGTCATAACAGAAGGGTTCAGAGGCGTCTACGAGGTGGGGGAGCAGGCGCGCGGCTCGGGAAGCATAATTTACGACCTGTTCTTCGATAAGCCGCCACGCCTTGTCCCAGCCCGCCTGACAGAGGAGGTCACTGAAAGGGTTGGCTCATCGGGCGAGGTGCTCGTTCCGCTGGATGAAAATAGCGTCCGCAAAGCGATCAGCCAGCTCGTGCGACATGGAGTCAAGTCTGTTGCGGTGTGCCTTCTTTTCTCGTTCAAACATCCAGAGCACGAACAAAGGATTCGAGAGCTATTTTCCGAGATGGCTCCAGAGATCAATGTCTCGATCTCGTCCGAGGTCGCTCCCGAGATCAGAGAGTACTACCGCATGTCTACGACCGTGGTGAACGCTTATCTGAACCCGTTATTGGAGCTTTATGTAAAAAGCCTCGACGACCGGCTTTTCAAACTCGGTGTCAAAACCGACCAGCGCTACATCATAAGGTCCAACGGTGGGGTTGCATCATTCTCGACCGCCCGGGACAGAAGCGTTCAGACGATCCTCTCCGGTCCTGCCGCTGGCGTAGTCACCGCTTCTCATGTTGCAGCTTCAACCGATTTAGAGAACCTGGTCACCTTCGACATGGGTGGCACCAGCACAGATGTCGCCCTGATAAAGCAAGGAGAGGCTATCAGGCGGATGGGCGGAAAGGTCCACAACCTGGATGTCTTGGTGCCGATGTTGGATATCCACACAGTCGCAGCAGGCGGAGGCACCGTTGCCTGGGTGGATGAGATGGGAGCGCTGCAGGTCGGGCCCAAAAGCGCGGGATCATTCCCCGGCCCTGCCTGCTACGGCAACGGGGGAACCGAGCCCACAGTCACCGATGCCAACGTAGTCCTAGGGGTCCTGAGCGCCACCCAGCCGCTTGCGGGAGGCGCGCTTAGTCTCGACAGAAAAGCTGCCGAAGATGTGATATCTGAAAAGATCGCCAAGCCGCTGGGCATTTCTGTCACACAAGCTGCACGAGGGATCATCGAGATAGTAAACGTCAAGATGCAAGAGGCGATAAAGGTGGTCTCATCAAACAGAGGTTACGACCTAAGGGACTTCTACCTGTTCGCCTTTGGTGGAGCGGGCCCCCTGCACGCATCTCAGATAGCAGAGGAGATGGGGATGAAAGGTATTGTCATCCCCCCTTACCCAGGGGTTACAAGCGCGTTGGGGCTGCTTCTCAGCGATGTGCGCCACGACTATGTGCACTCAGACCTCAAAGACCTTGAAGAGGTGAAGCCGGGCTATGCCGCTTCTGTTCTGAACCAGCTGAAGGACCAGGGCATGTGCCAGCTGCAAGAAGAAGGCTTCGCCATCGGGCAATGCCGGTTCATCTACGACATGGATCTGAGATACATAGGCCAGGGGTATCAGCTGACTGTCCCGCTTCCTGAAGTTCCAGCCACCATAGAAGACCTTCACCAGCTCCGTCAACGCTTCGATGAGGCGCATCTCCAGCTGACAGGCCACTTCGCTCCAGAGGAGCGAGTGGAAGTAGTGAGCTATAGGGTCTCAGCAATTGCAGCTGTGCCGCGCGCGCCCCTTGGCGTCCCTGTTCCTCAAGACGGCGATCTCAGCGCTGCGCTAGTTGGAGAAACAGAGGTGTTCCTCAAAGACTCGTTGGAAAAGGTTCCAATGTATCAAAGGAGCAAACTCGGCGCCGGAGTCGAGGTCCATGGCCCAGCGATCATAATCCAGAACGACTCCACAACGGTACTTGGCTCCGGACAGATGGCATTGATGGATCCATGGGGTTATCTGAGGGTGGAAACATCACACTAGTTTTCGTGGCTGAAGATCTTCGAGGTCATAGGGGGACGATATGAGGTTGTCTGGTCGAGTTGCCATCGTAACTGGCGGAGGGAAAGGGATAGGTGCTGCCTATTCAGCCAGCCTTGCCAAAGAGGGTGCAAAGGTGGTGGTGGCTGACATAGATGGCGATGGCGCCAATGCCATTGCCAAACAGATCCGCTCCGAGGGCGGGGAAGCGATAGCGGTAGTCGTCGATATCTCCGAGCCTGAAAGCACCAAGGAGATGGCCAACGCGGCGCTTTCGACTCTTGGAAGGATTGACGTCTTGGTCAATAACGCCTCACTGATGAGCGTATTGCCAAGGAGGCCTTGGAATGAGATACCGGTAGAGGAGTGGGATAGGGTGATGGCGGTGAACCTCCGAGGGATGTTCCTCTGCTGTCTCGCTGTCTTTCCGGCCATGAAGGCACAAGGGTACGGGAAGATAATCAACATCTCTTCGGGCCGTATTTTGGACGGTCTTCCAAATAGGCTTCACTACACTACTTCCAAGGCTGGAGTTGTCGGATTCACTCGCGCATTGGCGAGAGAAGTCGGAGACGACAACATCTGTGTAAATGCAATATCACCGGGATTCACACAGAGCGACACCCAAATGGCAACGAGTAGCGCTGGCTATATGAAGGCTCATATAGATCGTCGCTGCTTCAAACGGGAACAGTATCCAGCCGATCTTGTGGGGACGGTGATTTTTTTGTCGTCGGCGGAGAGCGACTTCATGACGGGGCAGCTTCTCAATGTCGATGGCGGCTATTCGATGCATTAGCTTCAAATTTCATAGTGTTGATGGTTCATACGAGGGGGACGGGTGATGAGCTGGCTTGTGGGGATCGATACCGGAGGTACCTTTACCGATCTGGCTGCCGCGGACACAGTGACGGGTGCGATATACACGCTGAAGGTGCCGTCGGTGCCAGAGAATCCAGCGCTTGCCGTGATGGCTGCCGTGTCTCAGCTAGTTGAAGAGTATCCGGTCACCTGGTCTGACATCCATTTTCTGGCGCATGGCACAACCGTTGCCACCAATGCGATTCTTGAAGGAAAAGGAGCCAGGTCTGGACTCCTGGTCAATCACGGCTTGCGCGCCATCTACCCTATGCGTGCCGGCAACCACCCCGTGGGGCCTGACCTGATTGATCCGTATTACACAAAACCTCCCGAGTTGACCAGACCTGCGTTTACCAGGGAGGCAAGGGGGAGGATCGGGTTTGATGGCAGCGAGGTTGAGCCCCTTGACGAAGACGACGTGCGCAGGGCGGCTGGTGACCTGAAGAGGCTTGGCGTTGAGTCAATAGCGGTCTGTTACCTCTTTTCCTTCGCGAACTCCCGACACGAGGAGCGCACCAGGGAGATCATTAATGAGACCTTTCCCGAGTGCAGGGTTTCGCTCTCAAGCGATGTATTGCCTGTCATAAGGGAATATCCACGACTTTCAACAACAGTCCTGGATGCTTATGTCGGGCCGGTGGTCTCACGTTATTTCGAGGATCTGAGCGGCCGGTTGACCCAAGCAGGGGTGAACACACAGCGCTTTTACATCATGCAATCAAGTGGAGGGCTGAAACGTGTAGCCCTTGCTGTGCGCTATCCGAACGAGACCCTGCTCTCCGGACCTGCAGCGGGCGTGGTGTTCAGCCAGAAGCTCAGCGAGCAGAGCGGATGCCGCAACCTTCTTACCTTCGACATGGGAGGCACAAGCGCCGACATGAGCGTTTTGGCGGAGGGGGCAGTGGACGAGACGCGTGAAGGTTCAATTGCCGGCCAAGACTTAGGGACGCCGATGATCCAGATCAGGACCATCGGCTCTGGCGGAGGGAGTCTAGCGTATGTGGGGAAGGACGGCCTTTTGAAGGTCGGTCCAGAGTCGGCCGGAGCGGTGCCCGGCCCTGCCTGCTATGGCCGCGGCGGCACAGAGCCGACTGTTACCGATGCGAATGTGCGGCTCGGATACCTAAGCGTCGACAACTTTTTGGGCGGAAGAATGGCCGGGAATGCGGAGCTGGCTCAGAAGGCGCTCCGCAAAGTTGGTGACGCGCTCGGACTAGATGATGTCGCGCTGGCCCGTGGGATTCTGAAAATAGTTGACACGCAGATGGCAGTGGGGCTTCGGATGGCCCTCATGGAAAGAGGCGCTGATCCGAGAGACTTCGTTCTGGCTGCTTTTGGGGGATCGGGCCCCGTGCATGCGGTCAGGCTTGCCCAGGAGCTCGGAATCGGCCGGGTCCTGGTTCCAAGGTTTCCAGGCATCGCCTGTTCGATGGGGTTGTTGAACACAGTTGTCAAATACGTATATCTCCAGAGCTTTCTAGCCCGGTTCCATCAGGCGGATCCTGTGGCGATTGAGCGAGGCTTCGCAGAACTTCGTGACAGAGCGCTCAAAGATCGCGAAATTGAAGGCCTTGACGACACTACATCGGAGATCATCTATCAGCTGGACGTGCGCTATCCTCGCCAGGGTTACGAGCTTTCGGTGACTGTGGATCATTCAGCAGGAAAGCCAGTGATCAGCCTCGACGCAATACGCGAGCAATTCCATCGACAGCACCATTCCTACTACGGGATATCCGCACCGGAGGAGGAGCCGGAGGTTGTCAATCTTCGGCTGGTGCTGCACGGCCGCATTCCTCAGATGAAGTGGTCTCCCCCACAGGTGGAAGGGGGCAACGCCATCAAAGGGCATAGGCAGTGTTGGTTCGAGTCTGCAGGAGGATTTGTTTCGACGCCTATATACGACAGGGCCAGGCTGACACCGGGATCCGAAATGGAAGGGCCGGCCATCGTCGAGCAGACCGACTCTGCGACGGTGATCGAGCCCGGAATGACCTTCGCTATAGACCCGGTCGGGAATCTCGTAATCGACCTATCAGTAAAGGAGGGCTAGCCGAAATGGATCCGATCACGCTAGAGGTGCTTGGTTACCGATTGGGCGAAGTTGTGCACACGATGGAGCACCTGCTGTTCCACAGCGGCTACTCGCCAATTCTTCGGGAGTCCTATGACGGCAGCGCAACGATCCTGGACAGGAACGGGAACGTCGTTGCAGGCTCTGGCGCCCCATACCATCTGTTCCCCTACTACTACACGGCCCAATACATAATCCAGCGATTTGCAGGCGACATCCGGCCAGGCGATAGCTACATGGCAAATGACCCCTACCATTCCGGCAACTCCCATGTCCCAGACGTAGCGATTGTCACGCCGGTCTTCTACCGGGACGAGGTGATCGCCTATTGCGCATGCATAGCTCACAAGCCCGACATGGGCGGGCTTGTGCCCGGCTCTTCAAGTGCTGCTGCGAGGGAGATCTACCATGAAGGAATGCTCTTCCCAGGTGTGAGGATCTGGAGCAAAGAGGGGATCAATCGTGACGTGGAAAGCATCTTGCGCCAGAACAGCCGAACCCCAGATGAGGTCGTAGGGGATGTAAGGGCGCAGGTAGGCTGCACACAGGTGGGAAGCCAGCGTATTGTCGGGCTATGCGAAGAGTACTCTCCCGAGACCATTCTGGAGGCTTTCGATGAGTGGATCGCAATAAGCCAGCGACGCCTCGGCCAAGAGCTCGAGAAAATTCCCGATGGCATAGGCGAGGGAAGCGCATTCCTCGACAACGACGGGGTAGAGCTGGATCAGCCGGTGAAGATCCACGTGAAAGTGACCAAGAGCGGGTCAAAGGTGACGCTCGACTTCAGCGAGAGCAACGTGTTGGTCAAAGGTCCTGTAAACATAAGGCCCCAGTCGACCGAGGCTGGTGCCACTCTGGCTCTCATTGGCCTATTGGATCCCCAAATACCAATCAACGACGGGATCCGCCGCTCCGTGGAGTTTGTAAATCCGCCGGGCAGAGTTACGCATGCCGTCTTCCCTGCCCCGGTGAACAACTACTATCCCACAATGCACCTGGTCTACTGTTGCGTGCAACAAGCGATGTCGCAGCTTTCCGGGCGCGCTGTTGCTCCTGCGGCGCTCGGAATCGGGGGAAACACGCTCGGCTATCCAAAGGCGAGGACCGGATTGCCCGCAGTCCAGTATGAATTGCAGAATACGTCGTTGGGAGGTACTCCAAGAAATGACGGCACCTTTGGAGCCATGGCGATGAACCAAGTGACTCCGAGCACGTCGCTGGAGATCTTGGAATCGGAGTATCCAATGAGGGTTACCAGATTCGAGCCTTTGGAGGACTCAGCAGGTGCCGGGGAGTTCAGAGGAGGGGTCGGATATGTGCGCGAGTACGAGTTGTTAAGCGAGGCCAAGCTGAGCATCAGGATGGGCCAATTTCGCTTCGGGGGATGGGGAGTACATGGTGGCAAGGCCCCTAGGGAGACTGCCCGGGCGGTGATCAACGAGGGTTCTCCTGATGAGGAGCAGCTCCCTCCGCTACAGACCCGCGATCTTTCAGCCGGGACTCGCTTTGCCGTTAAGACTTCTGGAGGTGGAGGTTATGGAGACCCGCTCAAGCGGGATCCTGAGCGGGTGCTCTCCGACGTGCAGGATGGTTATGTCTCAATCGAGATGGCGTCGGAGGATTATGGCGTTGCTATAGATCCAGATACCATGA
>JAJZBG010000014.1 GCA_021799035.1 Actinomycetes bacterium
GTCTCGCCTCGGGCTTCCTTCCCACCCCACTTCGCAGTGACGCAGTTGCCTCCGGCTCAGGGTTAGCATCGCCGCTTCCCCTAGAGGACTTTCACCTCCAATCGATCACCCATGCCGGGCGTACAAGGCAAAAGTCAGGGGCTGGGATATGCCCCTGACTCAAGACCTAGAAAGTTACTACCTGGTGAACCGGTCTCTAGCGTCCAGCCATAGTCCACTTGAAAAAACGCCTCTGCGCTAAGCGCACCAACGTTACATTGAACACCCCGATCAACGACGACAAGAACACAAGTGCCAAAAGCTTCCCAGTTTGGAACCCCTGACCGTAGAAGTTGAGCATGTAGCCCAGGCCAACGTTGCTCACCTCCATTTCACCTACGATCATTCCTATGACTCCCAAAGCGACACCGATTCGGACCCCGGCAAGGATGTACGGCACCGAAGCAGGAAGGATTATCTTGCGCAGCAGCTGGCGCTCGCTAAGCCCCATCGTCTTTCCAACCTCAACATAGCCGCGGCTAACGTTCCTCAATCCTCCGGCGGTGTTCAGGAGAACCGGAAAGAAGGTGATCAACACCACGAAAAGAATGCGGGCCTTGGATGAAATGCCAACCCAAACAATTAGAAGAGGTATCAAGATGTTGAGAGGAGTGGCGTTGGCCGCGTTTAAGAACGGACCAAGAATGCCTTCCGCCATGGAATATCGGCCAATGAGCATACCGAGCAAGATTCCAGCAACCAGGCCTATGAACATACCGATATAAAGTTCGCGAATGGAAATTGCAAGTGCACCCTGGGCAGTCCCCCTGGCGAAAAGGACTGCGAAATCATGCGCAACACGCTGCGGCGGGGGTAGCAGGACAGGGCTGACAAAACTTGCGGCAAGTTCCCACGAAGCGGCGATGATGCCCACTACCACAAGTGGCGCGACTACTACCATCCACCCGCGTTGGGCCAAGCTCGGCTTGGGCGGTTTTGGCATTCGACCTAACAGATCGTCATCGACCTCGATATCAGCAACCTTCGCGCTCATTCAGGCATCCCCTTGCCAGCACGTAGGTGCGCCATGATGTGGCTCCTAAGCTCAAGCGCCTTTGGATGAGCCCTGACGTCGTAGTCCGTCCGTGGTCGGGGGAGGTCGACATCCACGATCTCGGTGATACGCCCCGGCGCCGGCTGGAACAACGCGATTCGATCAGAAAGGAAGATTGCCTCGTCAACGTCGTGTGTCACAAACACTATGGTCATTCCGAGCCGAGCCCACAAGTGGGCAATCTCCACTTGGAGAGCCTCTCTCGTGAAGTTGTCCAACTGCCCAAAAGGCTCGTCCATCAGCAAAACCTTAGGCCGGACTGCTAGAGCTCTGGCAACGCCAACCCTCTGCTGCATGCCACCGGAAAGCGTATATGGCGGGGATCCCGCAAACGACGCCAGACCTACCATCTCCAAAACTTCCATGGCCCGAGCCTTGCGGTCCTGCTTGCTCATTCCACGGGCCTCGAGACCGAGAGCTGCATTGTCGAGCACCGAGCGCCAAGGAAGAAGGTTGATGTCCTGGAACACATAGGCCATGTCCTGCGAAACGCCATCAAGCGCCTGCCCTTCGAGGGTTCTTTCTCCCGCGTCAGCCTGCTCGAGACCGTCAATGATTCTCAACAACGTAGTCTTCCCGCAACCGCTTGGGCCTACTAGAGAGATGAACTCTCCCTGGTTGACTGCTAGATCCACGTGATCCAGCGCTATGACCGTCCGCTCCTTGGTAAAGAACGTCTTGCACATTCCCCGGACTTCAAGGATTGGACTACCGGCCCGAGAGGATGAGCCGTGCTCCATGGTGGCAGAACCACCAACCCGTGCATCGGACTGTGCTTCGTAACTCATTATGCTGTACGCCTTCCTGCTGATGTATCGGCTATCCACGGGAAACGCCAACTCTGGATTTTTCGAGCGCCGGCGAAAAGAATCAGCGCCAAACCGGTCGTCGTGACGATCGTCGCGATCAAGTCAGCGGTCTGGCTGTAGCTGCCAAATGTCTCACTCAAACCGCCCAATCCTGTGTCGCCGATTTCAGATCCTCCAAGAATCATTCCAACGGCACCTACAGCAAGTGCGATTCGTATTCCAATAAAAATGAACGGTACGGTGCCGGGCAGATATATCTTCCATGTCTGCATCCAACCGCTTAAGCCAAACGACTTTCCAACATCCGTGAAGCTTCCCCGCACCGCCTTTACCCCAGCGTAGGTGTTGACCAGCATCGGCCACATACAGATGACCATGATGAAGGCAACCCGGGCCTTTGTGCCCAGCCCAAACCACACCTCCATCACCGGCAGCAGGGCGATTGAGGGCGTTGCGTTTCCGAACGCAACCAACGGCTCCAGGGCGCGCTCGACAACACGTATCCGACCCATCAAGAGTCCAACTCCGACCCCGACCAGCCCGGCAATCACTATGCCCAGAATCATCTCGTAAAGACTCTGAATGAACGCCTTGGGCAAGCGGCCGTTTGCAATCAGGTGGAAGAACGAGGCTGCGATCGAAGTGGGAGTCGAGATAAAGATTGGCTTCAAAAAGAGCGCCGAGAGCTGCCACAAACATACAGCGACGAAAACTGCAACCCAGCGGGCTATGCGCTCCTTTGAACGTTGCGACAGTCCCCGTTCATCTTGCTTCTCGGCACTGGCGCCACTTGACACACCAATCGATCCGCTGTCTGGGTCATCGATGACAGCGGTCGAGGCCTCCTGGGTGGCTCCCAGGAGGCTCGTTCCGCTCAAGTCGCCAGAAGCGACTCCTTTTTCCGTATCTTTCGCCACTTAGTAAGCACTTTCATGAGCGCTGAACTGAGCCCAAGCGCTGTTCCATGGCGTGAGATCCATGAGCTGGGAAGCTGAATTTAGGCCAGGACCCTTGAGGGCATTCTGCTGCTTGGCGATGTTCAAGTTGAACGACACTACAGACGAAGAGACGATCGACTGATCGGTAGGCCATCCCTGGATGCTCTGCAGCTCCTGATAAGCAGCCTGGTATTGAGAAGTCTTGTCAGCATTGTTGGTGTAAGCAGCGGCATTCTTTACCCATGCTGCCTCGTCAGTGTTGAACAGTTTGGCTGATGCAAGCCAGGCTAGGTCAATAGCTTCCGCCATTGCCGGATGTGACTTGATCCACGAAGCCTCAGCTGCCATGAAACTGTCGGCGTACTGGGGAAGAATCGTCGCTCCGACGCCTAGAACATGGAAGTTCTTGCCAGCAGTTGGCACTGCGTTGGAGTGGACAAATGCTGCATCCACCTGTCCTGCAATCAACGCGTGCAGTGACGCGCTGCTCGCCCCGGTCTTCAAGACATTCACTTGTGACTGCTGAAGTCCAGCCTTCTTGAGAACGGCAGTCAGCAGCACCCCGTCAGGTGACGCGTCACAGCAAATCGCAATCTTCTTTCCCTTGAGATCAGAGATGGCAGCGACGCTATTCTTGGCCAAGAGCACGTCGTCAAGACGAGCCTGGTTAGGTCCGAACACGACTAGACCTGCGTCGACTTCAGTCGGAAGCGGCCCTGATGCCGAGTCGAGCGACCCGCTGGCTACCGCGAGTTCTGGAGCGTTCTTAGAAGCGTTCGTCTGGGAAGCGTTCGCTCCCCACTTCTTGAGGAACTGGACCAGGTCATAAACGTTTGTATCCCCGATGTGCGCACTACCGGCAGCATTGCCAATGGCAAATGTCAGGCCCTTCAAGTTGGGTGTTCCATCTGCATTGAAGTTCAGCTGGGTAGCGGTAGAGGGCTGGCCCGCTGCACTAGATTTGGCCGATGAACCCGAGGCCGCGGTAGTTGCAGTCGAGCTGACCGATGAGCTTGATCCACACGCACTTGCAAGAAGCGCCAAGATCAAAGCAAGCCCTAAAAGTTTAGTCTTCAACTTCCCCCCATTTTCATTATCTGTTCTTGATGACAGGTACGTTGCGATTAGCAACTCTTTAAATAGCGACAGACCGCCTCGGAATGAACCTTAAAGTGAAGCCCCCAGATGACCTTCTCATCCCTGCACCCCCCAGTGAAGGAAAACCACAACCGTCGCGTCGCTTCCAAGTTTCTACCAGCTCGCCCAGTCTGAGTCAAGTAATACGGTTATATCATTATTTGAAAAACACACCTTTGTTCTTCCCGATAGCCTTTACCTGGGAGAACAACTCAGGCTTTCCACCTGGGATGGTCAGAAATCGCGTAGATTCTCAGCTGGTTCTAACGAAAGTCCCCCCACCAGCAAAGGTAACTGCGTTGCCAACGACCTTTGTCTCGCCTACCGCGAAAATCGAATCAAGACCTGACAATCGCATCTAAAGATGGCGCTAACCCAGCCATTCGGCTGGAATCACGCCCTTGTTTGCAGCAGTGACCGTATAGTAGGACCACAGCTTTCTTGCATGCTTTTCCCTGTCAAAAGTGGCTTCGAATTTGACTAGATCCTCTTTGGTCAATGGCACAATCTCGCCGAGCAGCGCTGCGTCGGCTAAAGCCTTTGCATTCTCGACGAAGTGAACGATGTCAGCAAAAAGCGCCTTGATGTTCTCTGCAACGACTACCTCTCCATGACCCCTGAGCAGCAAAGCATTGCTCTCCCCCAATGTCCTCACCAGCTCCTGGCCCTGCTCCACGGAGGAGATGTGAGACGCGTCAATATGGATCGGAATGCCTTCAGACCAACGAACCGCATGATTTTTCATCGCCACCAAAGGACGGGCCTTTACCATTGAAAACATCGTCGTTGGGTCGTGATGAAAGTGCGCTACAGCGTTGACCTCCGGACGGGCCTTGTAGATTTCCGCATGGATGGCCGTCTCCGCGGGAGGCTTGCCGTCACCGTCTATGACGTGACCATCCAACCCGACAACCAGAAGCCGGGATGGCTCCAGATTGGAACGCACATCATCGACGGGCTGGATGAGAAACTCGTCGCCGCTAGGAAGCCTCGAGCTGATATGCCCGCTGTACTCCAAAATGTCCACGTCAACAAGCAATCTGGTGCAGATTGCAATCTCTTTGCGCATCATGTCCATTTCAGTCCCCCCGAAGTCCTGCGGGTCGGCAACCCATTTGGGCAAGCCAGACGCTGTGTCACATAACCTAGTGGATTTGGCTGCAGGCAACGTCGAAATAATTCGAATTGCGCTTTCCAACCAAATGCCTAACCAGCTGGAAGGCTAGAGTCAACAGCTCTAAAACGCCAGTCCAACTCCTTCATTTGCCCTTTCCAAGATTGCCGAAGGCACTTAGTATCTCGATTGGCAGAGGAAACACTAGGGTCGAGTTTCTTTCAGTGGCAACCTCGGCGAGTGTCTGCAAGGTGCGCAGCTGCAAAGCCCCGGGAGAGGCGCTGAGCCTGTCTGCCGCCTCAGCCAGCTCTTTCGATGCTTCCAGCTCACCGGTAGCTGCTATCACCTTTGCGCGGCGCTCCCTTTCCGCCTCTGCCTGCCGAGCCATTGCGCGCAGGAGCTCCTGAGGCAAAGATATGTCACGAACCTCAACCTGGCGCACCTCGACACCCCAGCTAATCGTAGATGCAGCTATAACTGCTCTGAGCTCGGCATTCACTTCCCCCCTATGAGCAAGCAGATCATCAAGCTGAAAACGTCCGATTATTGACCTGAGCGATGTCATGGCAATTCTCTCGGACGCGAACCTGTACCTATCGACCCCCACGACAGCTGCGACGGGATCGATCACCTGAAAATAGACCACGGCATCTACCGCTACGGTCACGTTGTCAGCAGTTATGACCTGTTGAGACGGTATGTCCACGGCCTCGACTCTGAGAGATACCTTTACCACGCGATCGATACCGGGTATGCGCACAATAGGGCCTGGTCCTTTTGCAGACTCCCTTATTCGACCAAGCCTGAAGAACACGGCGCGCTCATACTCGGGAACCACGGTGAAAAGCGCCCGGATCGCCAGAATAGCAATCACGATTACAGCCACCACGATCCCAACCACCAGTGCAGTTGCTGAAGCCAGTATTGCTATCATCTTCACACCCCCAAGTTCTGGCTCGCCCTTGCGGCAGGTCAACAAGATACGCCTCGCTGCCACGAGAAGCCACATAGGCACAGTCTTAGGATGACTGGCGTTGTGTCATCCAATTGCAAAGCTTACGCCGAAAGGCCCCTAAACTTCCAGCATCAGCTCGCGCTGCCCATTCCAGCTGATTAGTTTGCAAACGGAATCACTGGAACAACATAGAGATCCCCTGAGCTCTGCCCCATCACTGATCCGAGCGCGAATGGGGTCTTCGACGAGACGATCATTCCTGTGACCTCAGGGGAAAGAGTTCCCACAGAATTGAGCTTCTTCGACTTGTTTAGCCGTTGACTGGTAGTCTGCGCAAGAAGGGCCTGTTCGGTTGGCAGCGACGCGGCTGGCTGTCCAGCAGGGGCAAGATACGTGGGGCCAAGATCGACAAGCGGGGTCTTTTGAGCCTCAGGATCACCGCGCCCGGTGTGGATGGTTGCCAGCCAGGCTTGAGCTTGTGATATCCCCACAATGGAGGGATCGTACAAAGCAATCCAGTGCTGTGTAGTAAGTGGAGATCCTCCCACCACCTGGTACCTGGAATTTGGCGTTGACAAAGATCCAATAAACTCCTCTGCTGCAACGACTCCAAATCCGCCCTTTACCGAAACCGTGGCACTGTAGCTCTTTCCGTTTGCGACCGCGGTCTGAGCCTTCACAGAAACCACCGCGACAGAGTTTGCAGCTATTTTCTCGGTGAGGTTGTTCGTGGAAGGAGACTGGTTTGAGGCTCCCTTTGTGTTCTTGGTTTGTTGGGACTTACCAGTCTGTTTGACAACTGTTGTAGTTGAAGACGAGCTTGTGGTGCTAGTGGTAGAGCCGGTACTGACCGCTTTCAGATCGAGATAGGAAAAACTCAAGTCGGTAGTGACTCCAAAAGAATTGGGGTTGTAAATCAAAATTTCTTGATTCTGGTTGGTCGACAGTTCACCAACAGGGAAATTCCACTGCGAACCCGTCGCTGGAAATGTTGCCAAAGCTGACAATCCAGCGTTTCCCTTGTCATTGCGTCCAACTACGCCACCCAACACAACCCGCCCAATCCTGGTGGACACCGAAATAGCTACGTGGGTCCGGCCCGAGAAGTATTGCGTGAGATCGATGTTTTCAGATGCATGTGGAGCAATCACCAATCCCTGCAAAGAACCGGGTGCAAACTGCTGGAACTGGGAGCTAAATGCCACATCAACCACTGCATCCTGGGCGAACGGATTAAATATTGAGATTCCCGACTCCGATCCCGGCAGCGTGTTTGCTCCAAGAGCGACCCAGTGCGCCGATGGAGAAGAGTTGCACGGCGCGATAGCAGAGCCAAGCGGGCCAGAAATCTCCAACTCTGCCAGAGTCCCGCCACCGTTAGCAACAAAAGAGATCGCCCCTGATTCATTTGTCGGAGTGACCACCTGCGGATACCGGAGGAAGCTATGGGGAGGAACCGTCAGCGAGCGGCTTTGCTCTGACTTGCCCACATAGGTCTTCAGGGTTGCGCTCATTCCCTTGGACGAAGTATTGGCGAGCAGAACCGAGACCTTTGTGAGACCTCCCGTTCCGGGCATGTACCAGTTGCAGTACCACGACGACGAATTGGAATTGAGGGGCGATACGCTCGCCACAGCGAGTCTTTCTGTGGCCTGAACGGTGGATACCTCAATCGGATTGCTCTTGCCAAAATTGCCTGCCGCCATACCTAGACCACCCATTACTACGAGTGCGCCCGCAAGCGAGATCAGCACAAACCACTGCCTTGTTGAAAATCCTTTGGCTTGCTGACGCTTTTTATTTTTCGCCATCGGCTACCTGAGCTTCGCTTGGATCGAGCGGCTGAAGAGAATCAGAAACAGAAGCTGTGATTTTGACGTGCCTGAATTCTGGTACGCTGTCAGTCTCTTTGACATCGACCCTTTGCATGAGATGACCCTCGCCTGCGCTTACCGGGCTACCTTTGGTGCCACGGGAACTCCCAATTGTCGACACGTTCCTCGAGTTTACGCTCCATTTGAATAAGCGCCCAATCATTGACAAGAACTGACCAGGCCGAGTCGCAAAGAATCTTCTCGTCAACCATAAGGCAACTGAGCGCCTGCTCAACGTAGCTTCAATCAAGCCAATCCACATTACCGCCACAATGATCTCCACCAGCAGGCGCAAATCAGCTAGCAGCGAAGCAGTTCGGCCAAGAGAAGCCGTGGAGGGCGGCGCAAGGGGGGCTTGGACTGAATATGCCACAACCGATGGATCGGCGACAAGCTGATTGAGATCACGCTGACGCGACAGCATCAGATTCAGATCACTGGTTAGAAAAGAGGGGCTGGATAGAGAAGTTTGAGGAATCACCACATACTTTATCCTCAGACTTGCCAGCTGTTTGCCTAGGTAGACAGTGTCTTCCCTGACTGCAGAGGAAATGGCATTTAGAACCTGTTTGTCCTGACCGGGATTTGCTGCCGCGAAGAGCGATTCGATCGTTGGATTCCCGATTTCTGATACACCCGCCGCCATGTCAGGAGTGATCTGGTAGGAACCTACGGGCAGTGTACCCAATCTTCCTAGCCACAGCACTTTCCCAGGATTGGAGGACGAGTTTGGCACCATCCAGCCAAGCGAATCCTGGTATCCGGAAGAGTTGAGCTGGTACTTGCCAGATTCAGCCATGCCAAGCATCGCATATGTTGCTACAAGAATCGAGAGTGAGCTGAGCACGATCATGAGGTGCTTCCAACCCAGACCAATCTTTGGCAGTATTGAAAAAGCTGCCTCTATGCCGGAGGCAATGATGATCACGGCCGCCAATAAAGCAACAGGAACAACGACAGCAAGCGGAATAGGATCCTGTCCCAAGCCTCCGTACGACGAGAAAACCGCGACAATCTCAGTCAATGCGAATACCGCCAGGAAGGTCATCACCCTATCTGCTCTGCCTTCCCTCGCGAAGAAAAGGGAAGCTACCAAAGCGACCAGATAAACGCCAAAAAGTGGGGATACGCTCCCGGCTGATGTCACCCTGAACAGCAGAAGCCACCGAATACTGACTTGTGCTGGCCCGGCTGAGCCAAATAGCGCGGAAAGATTTGCGCCGGGAAGAAAGAAGGTGAATATCCACGGAGAGGTTAATGCGAGAGCTACTCCAAGCGCAGCAACCTGGGTTGCTACATACCTCTTAGTTGCCCCCAGATAGCCCAGCGACTTCCCAACTATCCCGATTACGGCCGCAACCAGAACGAACATGAAGACATATGAGGGAGCAAAGGCAAAAATGAGCCCTAACCATATACCCTCAACCGCAAACTCGTACTTGGTGGATAGACGAGGCGACCTGAAAGCACCTGGGACATTTGCCAAGCGGATAAGACGTATCAGCACCCAGGGTCCCAGACCATAGACAACCAACCCGCTGAGTGACGCCGACGAGACGACTCCGCTCAAAACGGGTGCCATTGCATATAGCATCACCGCGATATAGGCAGCCGTTCGGTTGCGAAAATCAGCAACGATGCGAAACACCCCAGCCAATCCCATGGCAATCAGTGCCATGATTACGAAATTGGCCTCAAATCCGGTGCCACCGAAGAACACGTATCCAATCGCGCCAAGAATCAGGTCTGCGGTCGGAGATGGTGAGACCGCTCCGTGGTGGTGGATCGAACCAGAAAAATAAGTAGCCAAGAGCGAATGCGCCGGACCAAACGGCAGAAACTGGCCGTAGAGCGGAATATTGCCGCCCATCAATTGTCTGGTTCCAATTGCAACAAAAGCGACGATAATCCACATCAGAATACGTGAAATCCTCGCAAGCGCGATGCTGATAGATGTGCTTTCTTCGAAGCGGTCTGAGTCTCTGAACTGGCGTGCGTTGGGCTTCGTCAGCCTTTCCAGGAACGATCTCTCGGCAGAATAGTCACGCCAAGCAGAAACGCGACGAGCCTCCTCGCCTTGCGACCTGAAGTTCTTTTTGCTATGGACGAACGCCTTTACTCGTGCGCTACCGCGAATCATCTGCTTGCGAAGCACCTGATCGGTCTTGACGCGGTAGTGAGATACAGCTTTGCGCTTCTTTCTAATGGAGGGTCGGCTGGTCGCAACAACCATCCAGGACTCTGCTATGGAAAAAGCGATCTTTGGCTTTCCGGTCATTAGAAAGTACAATGCCTCGAAGATTGAGAGGAAGAGGTACTGCGCAACCGAGACGACCCTTGACCCTCGCTGGGTGTTGGCCATCAGAGCGCGAAGTTGATTCTTCCGCGCATGCCGGAGCCGATCATGACGCGCCAGGCGTGACCTGACAGGAATGTCCTTCTTCCTTCTTCCTCCTCGAGACCGCCTCGCACCGTGAGTTGAAACGGCCAAATGGCGCACTCTTGCAAGCGGGGCTGCAACAATTCTCGCTCCGGCTAGTTGCACTCTCCAGGAGATGTCTGCATCCTCATAGTAAAGGAACATCTTCTCGTCAAAGCCCTTGACGGCTTCATACAGATCATTCCTAATGAGCATGGCACCGCCAGGAGCGACAAATACCTCCTGAGAGACGTCGTACTGGCCCTGGTCCAGATCTCCAACATCCACCCTGCTTGCTACAGTTCCTGTCCTGTCCATCGAAGCACCCAAGGCGACTATCTGGGCAGGCGAATTCCAAACCATATACTTTGGAGTCACTACACCTGCATTCATCAGGAATGCCTCTTCAACCATCTTTCGCACGGCATCTGGAGCAAATGCAACGTCATCGTGGCAGAAGAGCAGATAGGTGGCGCGTGAGGCATGTTGCGCACCGATGTTGCAGGCTGCAGCGAAACCAAGATTTGACGGCTCGTTGATGATCGTTGCTTCAGGAAGGGCCGTCATGATCGCATCTGTGGTACTGACCTCAGTAGACGTGTCCACAAACAGGTAAGAGAGATTCGGATAGTCGCAGCCGCGCAGCGAGTCCAGCGTCTCTTGGAACCAGGTTCCCGGATCATGAACAACTATGACTGCTACAACATGAGGCGCGTTAGGCATCAGAGTATCCAGGGTACCCTCGATCGGACAACACTTGCGCACTAAAAACTTCAAGTTCCAGTGATAAGCCTCCGATCCTAATTTGCCTGACTATCAAACCAGCACCGCTAGAGCTCGTTTTATGAAAAATTGGCTCTGACACGCAAATCCACTTCCGTCTCGTTTCAAAGCCGCTTTGCACTCCAGTCATGCGCGAGACGAACGTCAAAGCCGCAGAGCTGTCCCAGAAATCCAGTGCACCAAACCCATGCGGCAAACAAGCTCATCGCTGAAGTGTTCTCCGGGCTCCGGTTGAGTTTTCTTCCAATTGAATTCACCCACCGCTTTCACCTTTAGGGGCCTCAAAAAGGGCGTCCCGGAACTCTTTGACCGCAGTTTCAGCAGCTAGGTAGTGCAGCTTCTTGCCCGTGGCCGTCATTGGAAGCGAAGATACGAAGCGATATGCCCTGGGACGTTTGAATCCTGCCAACATAGGGTGACTGCGGCAATGCTGCTCGAGATCATCTGCCGTCAGACTGGTATCGCTTCTCACTACATAAGCGACAACAAGGCTTCCCCATTTTTCATCTGGAACTCCGACAACCAAAGAGTCACTTATTCCTGGATGGCTATTCAATGCCTCTTCCACCTGGACGGGATGGACATTCTCGCCCCCGGATATGATCATGTCGTCTTTGCGGCCTACTATCGTGACAAATTCGTTCTCATCCCATGTCGCTAGGTCTCCAATATAGAGCCAGCCATCCACATAACGCTGATCGGCTTCTGCTGTCGCCCCCACATATGCCATGGACGACTTGGGCGAGCGAACTGCCACCTCGCCGATCTCCACGCCATCCTTCGCGGCTGTCTCGTCAGGCCGAGCCAGCCGATCAGGAAACACTCTGACCACCGCGACATCGTCATCAGTGCACGCCTGTCCAGCACTCCCCGCCATCTCCGGGAGATCGGAAGGCCGCAGAAATGTATTCCAAAAGGCTTCGGTTGTGCCGTAACCGTTGAATATGCGGGGAGTCAGGACCTTCTGATATCGCAAAGCCGCATCGCGCTCAAGAGGCGCTCCCATCGTCACTATCCCCGACAGGCTTGACAGATCACGGGCATTGGCTTGCTGAGCTTCAGCGAGCATTTTCACCGTGGTGGGGGCACCGATCAAGAAGGTGATCTTGTACCGCTCCACGTAGTCCAGGCACTTGCCCGGATCAAACATTCGCATTGGTATCGAGCATGCGCCTATGTAAAAAACAGGATTTGGCCCGCCGCTATAGAGACCTCCGCGATGGAAAAGCGGTGTCATATTTAGTGTGCGATCCT
Source organism: Actinomycetes bacterium (assembly GCA_021799035.1). Lineage (GTDB taxonomy): Bacteria > Actinomycetota > Acidimicrobiia > Acidimicrobiales > Acidimicrobiaceae > SCQM01. The sequence continues at coordinate 12,377 of JAJZBG010000014.1, forward strand.
GCGGACCGAGCGGGAAATGCATTGCCACATCGTGAGCCGAAAAAATCTCCACTGCCCCGTTTATGGGGACGCCTTTTGGCATACCAGTAGTACCCGAGGTGAACAGCCTAGTAGTCTCGTCATAGATGTTCCGGGTGAGATCAGGTGCTCTACCGCCAGCCACGAAGATTTCTGAAAACCGTTTCGACTCCGAAGCTGCTCCTTCGGGAAGAATTTCACCCTGTCCAACCGCAAGGAGAACCGGCGGCTTGAACTTGCACAGCTCAAGAGCAGCGGATGTCTGCTCAAGAAGATCCGTGTCGTAGACGAACACCTTTGGCCTGCTGGCATCAATTATGAAAGCTGTTTCCCCTGGAGACAACCGGTAATTTATCGGTGAGCCTATCACCCCAGCTGCCTGGGTCGCGAGATATAGCTGGGCAAAAGGGACCCCGTTATAGAGCTGATATGTGACGATGTCTCCTTTGCCTGCCCCTAAAGCAACTATCCCTGCCGCAATCTCGTTGATCTCTTTCCCCAGCTGGGCATAGGTGCGGACCGAACCGTCGACAGGATCGATTAGGGCTGGACGGTTACCGAAGCGACGGGTGTTGCGCCAGAATCCGCCGATATAGCTGAAGCTTTCCTCAAAGAATCTCCGGTACGCGGCTGAATCGTATTGAGACATGGTATCCCTCCTGATCGCCAGAGATGATTATACTTCAGGGTGGTGGCCTGGGTGAGGATTTTCATGACCCCGAGGCTTCCCGCTTCAGCGGAGACGCTACCCTCCATCTGGTTCTCCTGCCAAAAATGCATCGCCATGACTCTTGCACCACAATTCACAACTAGGCGAGCCGGATGACATTATGTAAGAATGAGAAAATAGCGGGAAAGACCAAATTGACAGCGAGCTGCCACTCAGAGAGTGAGGATTATGCCTGTACATGTCTCAGACCCTTATGCCGATTCATTTCAAAGCGCATATGCTCCAAATCGAAACGCTTCTTTTCTCACCATGTCTCGCACTTCGACAACCCGTGTCGTTTTGGCGGTCCATACCCGCAAAGCGTCAACGCATAGGCTGATCCCGGCCTTAGTCGGCAAACCTTTTGAGCAGAGCCTCCGTCTTGGAGACTTGAAGAAATACAAAATCTTGCCAGCGCCTTTTTGTCGCTTTGGAACAGAGGGGCCAGGTCCCAGATGAGCTCGCTTTCCAACAAAGTCGTAATTACCGGGCTTGGCGCACTGACACCCGTTGGGAACGATTCAGAGACCACCTGGAGCAACCTTCTTGCAGGCAAGTCGGGCATATCACGGATTACAGCATTCGATCCAAGCGGACTCCCAACCCAGATAGCCGGCGAGGTCAAGGACTTCGACGCTTCCAAGGTAATGAACAGCAAGCGGTTGCGCAGGTCCGCCCGATTCACCCATCTCGCCATTGCAGCTGCGCGCGAAGCTGTCGCGGATTCTGAACTGGATCTCGACATCGAAGATCGTTCTAGAATCGGAGTTGTCATCAACTGCGCCGTAGCAGGATTCGATACTGTCGAGGAATCAACGAGGCGCCTAGTGGATCCCTCAAGAGGAGGAATCCATCCCCATTTCGTCTCTTCCTCTCTAACAAACATGCCAGCATGTGAAGTCTCCATCGATCTAGGCCTCCATGGGCCCGTGACAGCAAGTGCGCTAGCCTGTGCAAGCGGCCTATACGCCATCCTGGAGGCAAGGCGACTGATCCTATCAGGTGAAGCCGACGTCATCATCTGCGGAGGCACCGAAGCGGCAATCACTCCCGTGATCTTCGCCGGCCTCAGCGCCATGGGAGTGCTTTCGAGGCGGAATGATGACCCCGCCCGAGCAAGCCGACCGTTCGATGCTGATCGCGATGGATTCGTCTTTGGAGAAGGGTCTGTGATAGCAGTGCTCGAATCATACGATCATGCCCGCAATCGGGGCAAGGTTCCGATCGCTGCCGTGGCCGGAGGAGCGCTGACGGCAGATGCATTTCATGTAAGCGCCCCGGACCCGAACGGAGAGATGGCGCGCGCTGCCATCAGTCTTGCTCTTCAGCGATCCGAGATCCCTATCCAAGATGTCGATTACATCTGTGCGCATGGAACCTCTACAAAAGCGAATGACCGGCTAGAATCAGCGGCCATCCGACAGGTGTTTGGAAACCAAGCTAACCGGATAGCCGTCTCCAGCCCAAAGTCGATGGTAGGCCACATTATCGGCGCAGCAGGTGCCCTCTCTGGAATGGTATGCGCACTTTCGATCAGAGATCAGATCGTGCCTCCTACGATCAACCTTGAGTATCCAGACCCCGAGTGCGACCTTGACTACGTGCCACATTTGGCCAGAAAAATGCCGGTCGGGGTGGCTGTTGCAAATGCCTTCGGATTCGGTGGCCAAAACTGCGTCGTGACCTTTGCCAAGCTGACAGACTGAGCCCTTCACTCAGTTGATGAGTGTTTTCTGCCCACGGATCCCGCAGATCCACAGTGCAAATAGGAAGGGAGCGGCCTCCCCTCATAGAATGGAGTTATGGAGAATACCGGTTTGAACAAAGCTAATTGGCTCGCTGATGCGGCCTACACAGCCGTTGGCATCTCTATTTTGGCGTTCCAGCGATCGATGGTCATAAAGAACGATCTTCAGAAGAACCTTGGGAGGCTCTTAGACGAACTGACCACCACCCTAGAACATCTCGGAGACTATCAGCGATAGGTATGACTGGCTTCCAAGAAAGCGCCTCCTGGCATTTTGATGCATCTCCACAGATATCGGTCACCTCAACATCCCTGGCAAGGCTTGGATCGATTTCGAGCGCCACCTCAGCTCCAGCCAACTCAGTGATCATCTCAGCCAGATCTCTGACTGACGTCGATTTTCCTGAACACACGTTGTAAGTCTCGCCGGAAATACCCGCCTCTATGATCCTGCGATATGCGGCGATCACGTCGCGCACATCAGTAAAATCTCGTTTTGAGGCGAGATTGCCAACGACGATTGACGGCTTTCCATCTTGCTTGGCCTTCAACACCCTCTTGGCCAAGGCGGAAACGACATAGCTGTCGGACTGGCCCGGACCGATGTGATTGAAGGGACGGGCAATTAGCACCTTTTGTTGGTAAGCCATGAAAGCCTGCTTTACAGCCTGTTCAGCTGCCGCCTTAGATGCGGCGTAGGGTGACAATGGGGCCAGCCTGACGCTCTCATCAACCGGGAGGCTGGCCGACGGCACTTTCCCATAGACTTCGGAAGAAGAGACGTAGAGGATTCTCGCCTGGGGGAAAAATTTTCGGGCAACCTCAAGAAGGTTCACCGTCCCCAGAACGTTAACTCTGAACACCTCCATTGCGGACCCAAATGAATCCCCAACATGTGCAAGTGCGGCTAGGTGATAAATCGCATCGAAAGGGTTGGCAGCAAGGCGCTCAAACTCACCGAAAAGCGACGCGCTATGCGCGATGTCCACGTCATCGGTGAGCCCTACAACCTCATCACCGGCCGACTCGAGATAACTTTTGAGATGTCCCCCCACAAACCCAGTCGCCCCCGTGATCAATGCCCTCATGATGCAGTGCTAACCTTCATATTCGAACCCTAACGCTTGGTAAACTTTCAAATGCTTCCTGGCGCTATCAGACCAGTTGAATTCCTGTGACCTGAGAACTCCTTGGGCAACCTTTGACTCAACCTCGTGCGAACCTGAAATTGCCAAATTCAACTTTTCGGCGATGTCGCTCGGATCGAGAGCATCGCAAAGCCAGGCGCACCCACCCGCCACCTCCTCCATTACGGATCCGGCCGACGTCACGACAGGCACGCCTGCCGCCATCGCCTCTAGAACCGGCAAACCGAACCCCTCTGCAAATGAGGGGTACGCAATGCAAGAAGCCTGGCGCATCAGTTCAAGAAGCTCACACTCTGAAATATACCCTATCTCGTGAATGCGGTCTCGATATTTGGCAGAGTTGACAGATTTATACACCTCTTCGTGCTTCCAGCCCTTCTGGCCAGCTAGCACCAGAATGGCGTCATGGTCTTCACCCGCAAGAATGTCAAACGCCTTGACCAGATTGACGAGATTCTTTCTCGGTTCGATCGTTCCAACATGAAGGATCACCCTTGCGCCTTGGAGCCAGCGCCTCTCGTTCGACCCGTTGGATTTGTGGCTGGCACTTTCGGGTCTGAACTTAGCATGATCGACTCCGTGATAAATTACGCTCACTTTGTCGAGTCGCCCAAACTGCGCTTCAAGCCGCGACTTTGTGAATTCGCTCGGAACGATTATTGCGTCAGCAATCTCCACCGCCATTCGAATAGCCCTGGAAAAATGAACAACCTTGACCTGCTCATGCCACTCAGGGTGCTCAATCATCGTCAGATCGTGGACCGTGGAGATCTTCGTCCCTCGGTAACTGCTGGGGATGGCATAATGGATCCCGTGGTAAACTCCCTGGCCGCGGAGGTTCAGGCGCCGGCCCAGAACCAGCCGCTCCCATGCAATCCTGAGTGGTGCAGAGTTCGGCGAGCGCAGCGCAACGTTTGCCGAGGAAATGTCCCGCCAATGGAGGGCGTCGTCAGCCTTGGCAACGAGTTCAAATCCTCTAGCCATCGTCGCAAGATTTGAAACAAGCTCTATCGCATACCTGCCTGCACCCGCCGGTCTGGGGGGAACACTTGAAACATCTATCACCAAACCCTGTTTCACTGGTGCATCTTTCTCCAGAGTTCCAGATGCTTTCGCGCAACGCCGTCCCATTTAAGGCTGCCAGCCCTGGCAAGTCCCAACTCGCAAAGCTGTGCTCTTCTGTTTGGATCGTGAAAGACCTTCAAGATTCCCCCAGCAATTGACTCTGGAATATGAGGATCCACGACCTCCATTGCATTAGCTCCAGATGGGACCTGCGAGCCGACGACCGGCAACCGGTTGAGCATTGCCTCGACGACCGGGAGACCAAAACCCTCTTCAAAGGGCACGTATACCAACATTGAAGCAGACCTGTAAAGGCCCACCAAGACCTCCTCAGACACGTGTCCGAGAAAGTGCACATCTGGCACCCTCTCTGGCGAGCTCCCCCATCCAAATGGACCGACTATCAGGAGTTCCGGCAGACTCGGGTCTGCGGCGCGTGCAAGTCGATATCCTGCGATCAAACCATCAAGATTCTTCCGCGGCTCAATAGTTGAGACGCTAAGAAGGAATCCGTTCTGAATATTCAAAGACCGTAGAAATTTCTCGCTCTCACCAATATCCGGAGAACAGAGATGATCCGCGCCCGATTCTATGACATGGATCCTTTCGCTGGTGACCCCAGTTGTCATCAAATAAGCTCCCGTCAGTTCCGAGACTACAACGACTGGGAATTTTCCGTCCACAATCGCCTTCAGCTGCCTCGTATGCCATTCAACGCCGCGCTGCGTGAAGAACGCTGGATTGGATAAAAAGGCGAGATCGTGAACCGTGCATACCTTCAAGCCAGATCGGTTCCCAACGTGGGGGACCAGCATTGAGAAGCTGTGGTATATGCCTGGCCGGCTGCCAACGAGGCCGATCCTGGTCCCACTAAGGCGCATGAAAATCTCATGACTGAAAGGAAGGCGCCGGATAGGCAAGTTGAACTCCTCGAGAGGGTCATCTCCTTTGACCCTAGATGCAACTACATGAAGCCGAATTTCGGGGAAATCGCTTCGTAGAAATGAGAGCCTCTGCAAAATGGCTCTCGTATGAGTTCCAATGCCTCCTGGAACCCGGGCCCTCAACTGCTCGGCAAGCAGGTATACGTCTGTTCCAGCTTGTCTGCCCATGCTATTTCTGACTCGCCAACCTGTATAGCGATGCCAGCTCGCCAGCACACCGATCCCAGGAAAACTGGCCCACATGTGCAAGGCCGGCTTCACGCATCCTTGATGCAACCAGGGGATCTCCAGCCACCTTCGAGATCGCTTCGGCAAGCCCGTCTGCATCTCCGCTTTCAACCAGCCATGCAGACTCCTTCGATAACACCTCGCCTAAAGCGCCAGCATCCGTCGAAACAACCGGCGTTCCAAACGACATTGCCTCGAGTGGAGGGAATCCAAAGCCTTCGTAAATGGAAGGGTATGCGAATACCACCGCGTTTTTGAGCAGCCACCTCCTGGTCGGCGCACTCACATAACCAAGTCTGAAGATCTTTGATCGTGACCTAGCCCTAGTTATTGCTCCAGTAAGAGCGTCGGAGCCCCATCCATCTTTGCCTGCGATCACAAGGACAATGTCGTGATCCTCATCTGCCACGCTATCAAATGCCTTGACAAGAAGTGGAAGGTCCTTTCGCGGCTCCACCGTGCCCAAAGCCAGCACGAATCTCTTCCCCGATAGGGGCCCGACCTCGCCGCCGCGGTGATCGCCACCTTCATCCAAGCGAGGAATCCCGTGGTGGATTGCGAAAACCTTGGACGGGTCGACCTTGAAATTCTCAGTGACCTCTTCAGCCACGAACTCTGAGGGCGTATGTACAAAGGCGCCTTCATCGATGGCTCGCTGTACCATTCTCGGAAATATCAGAGTTTCCTTGTCGCACAGCTCAGGAAAACGGAGAGTCGTGAGATCATGAACTGTCACGACTTTTCCTGCCGAATGCGTAGGTGGAACCACGAAATTGGTTCCGTGAACCACATCAAACTTCCGATCCCATAAATCGAGCGGCGGAAAGTTGAACTTCGCCCACAGTTTGTGAAGCGGTCGCGCCGGCAATATCAGGTCTCGAAATCCTACACCTTCTGGCAGTTCGCTTTTCAGCAGCTTTCGCCGGCGAAAGCTGATTGCAAAGGCGCCGACCTCAAGGTCTGGGTTCCGAACCAGGCTCTCGAGCGCGCCGTAACAGAACTCGCCAACGCCTGTACGAGTACCCAAGAGTGCAGTTGCTTCGTACGCAATCCTAAGTCTTGGTAGACCAGCCACAGTGAACCTTTCGCTTCCCTTTCATCGAGCATAGAGCCTATCCATATTCCCGCATGAACTAAGGCTGGTCCGCCTTCAAAGGGTCAAACAGCATCAGCTGGTTCGCAATGCTGCTCTGGAGCACTAAGGTTCCATCTGTGATTGCAATTCTTTCTGGAGGAGTTGGAGCTGCCAGATTTGCCCTTGGCATGTCGAATCTTGTTGATTCCGAAGAGATCAGCATAATTTCCAATGTAGGCGACGATGAGGTCCTTCACGGTCTGCACATCTCGCCCGATATCGACACAGTCATATACACCCTTAGTGGCGCTATAAACCCAGAAACCGGATGGGGGCTTGATGGAGAAACCTGGAGAGTGATGGATGCCCTGTCCGAATACGGGGGAATAACCTGGTTCAGGCTTGGAGATCGCGACCTTGCTACCCACCTCTTCAGGACGCAACTTTTGCGAGAAGGGGAAACTATCACGAAAATAACCGAAAGGATCAGAAGGCGCTGGAACGTAAAGCCGAAGATCCTGCCTGTTACAGATGGCGAGTTGCGCACCATCCTCTACTCGGAGAAACAAGGCACGGAACACAGGCTTAGCTTCCAGGAATACTTCGTGCAAAACGCCCATAGGCCGGAGATATCAAGAATCGTCTACGAGCACAGCAGCGACGCACGCCCAACTGACGAGGTCCTTCACTCACTTGAAGTTGCCACAGTCATCGTGATTGCGCCGTCCAACCCCGTGCTCTCCATCGCCCCGATACTGTCGGTTCCCGGAATCACAGACCTGCTTCAGCGAAGAAGAGATCGCGTTGTAGCAGTTTCACCCATCGTGGCAGGAAAGGCGATAAAAGGTCCGGCGGCCAAGCTCATGGCTGAACTCGGGTTGAACCCATCGGCACTGGGCGTAGCTGAGTACTACTGCGAAATCGCCTCAGCCATCGTCATCGACGACACAGACAGCTCATTTGCCGATGACATCCGATCCCTCGAAATGAAAGTGGCACATACCAATACCCTTATGAATAGCATCGAGGCATCGACGCACCTTGCAGAGGTAGCTCTCAGGCTCGTTGACGAGAACCTGCATTGATCACGATCTTCGCTCCCGATGGAATTCCAGAGGTTGTCGCAGGCGACAACCTGGGAGAAATAATTTCCTCAAATTGCGAGCTGGAAAACCATGATGCCGTTGTGGTCACTTCCAAGATAGTGTCCAAGGCCGAGGGCAGAGTGGTGCATCTCGATCCGAATGATGACAGCGCATTCGAGAAGCTAGTGCTCTCCGAAGCCAAGCGAGTTCTCCGTCGGCGGGGAAAGCTGCTCATAACAGAAACGTTTCACGGATTCATCTGCGCGAACTCAGGCATCGACCAGTCCAATGTTGATGAAGGATGCGCAGTGCTGCTTCCCAAAGATCCCGACCTTTCCGCGAGACGAATACATAAGCAGCTACTGGCTAGGACAGGATTGACCCTTGGCGTCATCATATCGGACACATTTGGTAGAACATGGAGAAAAGGCGTTACTGACGTGGCGCTTGGATGCGCCGGCATCGCGGGCATCTTGGATCTCAGAGGGACCAGAGACTCTAGAGGACGCACTCTTGTTGCCACCGAGATAGCAGTAGCCGACGAAATAGCTGCTGCAGCGGAGCTGGCCAAGCCAAAAGCCGCGGGAACTCCCGTTGTCATCGTTCGCGGTCTTCATACTGAGCTTTTCAGGCGAGCTTCAATAGCAAAAGAGATCGTGCGGCACCCCTCGGAAGACCTGTTCCGCTGATTAGCCCTTGGACCCGACCCATTCAATCACTTTGGAAAGACCTTCTGCGAGAGCAAAAGACGGCTGCCACGAAAGTATTTCGCGAGCCTTGCTATTCGAAAGACATGAACGTCTCAGCTCTCCAGGCCTACCTGGAAGATATGTGGGCTCCTCGATCGCACCGTAAAGCTTTGCCATCTCCCAGTAGAGTGTGTTGACAGACGTCTCAGTGGAGCTTGATATGTTGAAGACCTCTCCGGCTCCCGTGTTCATCGCCCTCAGAAAGGCTTCCACAACGTCGCCGACAAATACAAAATCTCTAGTCTGCTCCCCGTCCCCGTAGATAACACAGTGTTCACGGGCTGCTAGATTACCGGCAAAGATGGAAACCACACCCGACTCTCCGTGTGGATCCTGCCGAGGACCATAAACGTTGGCAAGAGCGAGCGCGACAAAGGCGAATCCGTAAACCTCTCTGTAAACCGTGAGATAGTCAAGAACCGCCTTTTTGGAGACACCGTAATTCGATAAAGGCCGGTGTTCCGCAGTCTCCTTCAACGGCAGAGAAGCAAGGCTTGGCTCTCCGTAGAGGGTACCTCCAGATGCTGCATAGACGAGACGCTCAACGCCCAGCCTTCGCGAACTCTCTATCACGTTCAAGCTCCCCAGTATGTTTACTGAAGCATCGAGCACGGGATCAGCCATTGATCGCCGCACATCGGACTGAGCCGCCAGATGAAACACGAAGCGGGGTGAGACATTCTCGAACACCTCGACAAGTGTTGGGTCGGTTATGTCTTGACGCATCACTTTAAGTTGAGAACCGAACCTGGTTGCCGCTTCAAGGTTAGCCACTGATCCAGAGGAGAAGTCGTCAACCACTACCACGTCAAAGCCATGCTCCAACAGTCTGTCAACGAGATGTGAGCCTATGAATCCAGCCCCGCCTGTAACTACCACGGTATCCGAGCTCACTCGGGAACCCTCTTACCCCTAATAGTAGAACCCTGTTCAATGGAAGCCCTGCGAGAAATAACCGATCCGTCCAAAATCGCGGCTCCGACCGGAATGACAGCATTTTGGCCGATGATCGAGTTGGCCACAATCGCCTCTTTGTGGACCTGGGCCCCTGGCAAGATAACCGATCTCTCAATACGAGCTCCCTGCTCAATGCGTGCACCATCGGACACCACTGAGGCCTCTATGACTGACCCTGCCTCAACACTTGTGTCGTGACCAATGTAGGAATAAGGAAGAACATCGCCCTCTATCAAAGAGTGTGGGCAGCTCCAGTTTCCCTGTCCGTCGGATTCGAAGGTAAAAGGCAGTGGTGAAGAAAATTTTCCCGCCACAATATCCAGCGAGGCTTCCAAAAACGTCTTCGGCGTGCCGGCATCGATCCAGTAGCAGCCGTAACCCTTGGCAAATAGCTGCCGCTCTTCAACCAATCTCGGAAAGATCTCCTTCTCTATCGAAACACGCCTGTCCGAAGCAATCATGTCAAGAACCGCAGGATCGATCACATACGTACCAGCATTTATGAAGTTCGTGGGAGCCGTTCCCGGTACCGGCTTCTCGATGAAGGCAGTCACCCTGCCGTCGTCATCGGTTGGCACCACACCAAACGCAGATGGGTCTTCCACAGGAACGAGCGCAATGGTGGCTAATCCACCTTGTTCGCGATGAAGCTCCAAGAGATGGTCGACAGGAATGTCAGATAACACGTCGCCGTTCACGACGATCATCGTCTCTTCGATTTGGGCTTGACGTGCGGCAAACCTGATTGCACCTGCGGTGTCTAAAGGCTCTGGCTCCACCGCATAGCTTATTTTCACATCGCTTATATAGCCATCAGGATACGAACTCAAGAAGACATCTGGGCGATATCCAAGAGAGAGCACGACCTCTGTGACACCAAAAAACGCGAGTCGCCCGACAACCCGCTCTAGCATGGTCATGCCAGCTACCTCGAGCATTTGCTTAGGAGTGTCCAGGGTTAAGGGTCTGAGACGAGTGCCCTCCCCACCCACCAAAATTATTGCCCTCATCGGCTAAAACCCCTTTATAGACCAGCTAAACCAGTTATTGAAGGTGCGAATGACGGTAACTCCATGAATCTGCCCTTGGTCATCCACCGGCCGACGTGGTCGTCGTAGAGGCTTTAGTCGTTGTCGTCGAGCTACCAGGTTTCGTCGTTGTTGTGGCAGGCGCAGTAGTGGTGGTAGCTGAAACATTGGCGAGTTGCGATGCAGATGGCGGCTTCGGCAACGACACCCCCTTGGGAACAAGACCTACGGTGACTAGTTCGTCGTTACTAGAAATTACTACCTTTGAAGGATCACCAGTAAATATTTTTGGACTAGTCGCGAGAACAGAACTCCACACTGCGGTCTCCAGCTGAGTCGGCTTTCCGTTGCACAGCGCCCCTGCCTTGATAGTCCCCTTGGAAGGCACTGTCACTGATGTCGAGCTAAAGCTCAGTCCCTTATAGTAGGAGGCGAACTTGCCCAAAGTCGCTCCAGCTCCCTCATCAGCAGACACTTTCGGCGAAAGGTTGACTATTCCATTACCAGACGTTGTGAACGAGGCATTGGATGGTGCCGTTATCTTTGGCAGATCAGGAAGGAAGGACGAGCAGTCATAAATCCCGAAAGCGAAATTCCAGTTGTCACCGATGACGGGATGGACTACTGGCTTCGATACCGGGTGCTGGAGCTCGTAGCGGGAGTAACCAATCACTAGGATCCCGAGAATGCTGATAATAGCGAGGACAGTGTAGAACCCCATTGGGATCTCACCCCTCGATGTGCGGCCACCGCCGGTTGCAGCTGCGCGAGCTACCTGTTTACCAATTGAACCCTTTGCCATGACGCATTTAGGCTAGCCCCTAATTTCACCAAACAAGTACGCAACGCCTTACTTAGTTGAATCCGTCTCAGGTTTTTTTACCCCTTGCTTAAAAATCACTAGGGATAGGGAAATCAACAGCCTTGCTAGGATACCAATGCCAATCGGCAAGAGTTCAACCTTCCTCAAACCTTTCTTAGTAAGCTTGGCGTATGTCCAAAGAGACCTGTGGTGCGCTAGCAGCATCCGGGTAGGTCTCGAAGCAGTTGTGAGGCCTTGCTCGTGACGAACAACCGCCTGGCCACAGAACCTAACCGTGTAGCCTCGCTCAGCTATGGTCCTACACAGGTAAACATCCTCGAGATACATGAAGAACTTTTCGCTGAAGCCCCCTACCTTTCTGAAAACCTCCGAGCTAGCCAGGAGAAAGGCTCCTGAGACCCAGTCGGCCTCAAACGAGTCGCAGTGGTCTACTCCCAGCATTCGATATCGCCTAGTAAACGGATTATTTGGGAAAACTTGGCCAAATAAAGCATGCCCCGCGGCATCCAACAGGCTTGGAAAATGCCTTACAGAGGGATATGTTGATCCGTCAGCATTTTCAATACGAGGCCCGACGAGACCGCAGTCCCTGTCTCGCTCCAACTCGCCTATAAGACTCTGAATCGACCCTGGCAAGACCTCTATGTCGGGATTGCTCACGATAACGTATTGAGAATTTGTGTGGCTGAAACCAAAATTGGCAGCACGGCCGTAGCCGAGGTTTTTGCCTGGCTTCAAAACTGACACCGCCTCGCCCGCCTCAGCTGCAAAACCGCTTGAATTATCGTCAGAGGCGTTGTCCACAATCCAGACCTTGTCGACGCCGTCGGCGATGAGGGAGTTCACAGCCACCTCAAGCTGCCGTCCGGCGTTATAGTTGACCACTACTGCTTCGACGCGCCTTTCCACCAAGCCTTGCTATCCCCCTGTCAGCTTCGAAACCAGGGCCGCAACTGAATCCCGCCAAGGCGGCAGCTCTTTCACGCCACTTCCTCGTAGCGCAAAGTTGTCCAGGACTGAGTATTTTGGCCGCGGCGCCTTGTATCCGGTCAACTCAGAGGTGCTCACTGAAGTAATTCTTTCCGGGTCTTCTCCGAGAAACTCGAACACATGCCGTGCAACGTCGTACCAAGAGGCCTGCCCGGAATTGGAGACGTGGAAGACCCCAGAATGATCGCCAGAGAAGAGCTCGATAAGCGCAGTGACGAGATCGGAGACTACCGTGGGAGTCCCTATTTGATCATCGACAAAGCGATGCCTCTCTCCAGCCTTAGCTAGCCGAATCAGAGTCTTAGCCATGTTGTGTCCGAACTCACCCATCACCCATGATGTCCTGACAACTAGGTCTTCGGGCCTCACTTCTCGCTCCCCGGCCAACTTGGAAGCTCCATAAACAGTCTTCGGGCCCACTGGATCCCATTCACGATAGGGTCTATTCGAGGAACCGTCGAAAACGTAGTCAGTTGACAGGTAGCAGACTCTAGCCCTCACAATCTCGGCAGCCTGCACTACGAACCTTGTCCCGAGCCCATTTATCCGAAAAGCCCTGTCTGGATCGTCTTCGCATTCATCCACCTGGGTCCACGCACCCGCGTGGAAAATCCAATCAGGCTTCATCTGAGCCACCGCGTCAATGACCGAATTTCTCAACGAGAGATCAAGCTCCTGGGACGCCGGGGCATAGACATCTTCAACACCATGCACCGTGAGAAGCGATCTAACCAACTCGCTGCCGACCTGGCCTGAACCCCCTATGACCATGACTCTGAGACCCATCTGGCCTATCTCCTTCCCCCTAGGAATAGCTCTTTGTCCAAGCTTTTCCTTCTACCACAGGAGCTTTTGCCTTCAATGGCTCCCACCAAGCACGATTCTCTTTGTACCATTCGATGACATCGCGGAGCCCATCTTCAAAGGTAATGGCTGGCCCCCACCCCAACTCATTGCGTATCTTGGAAGAGTCCAGAAGATATCTTTTGTCATGGCTAGGCCTGTCGGGAACGATCGCCTTGAGCGTGGCTGGCTTAGACAATCCGTCAAGCACCAAGTCAGCGATCTCTTCGATGCTCTTCTCCACACCAGTTCCAACGTGATAGGTCTCGCCTTCTCGACCTTTTCTGATCACGGCGTCGATTGCAGCGGCATGATCCAGAACGTGTATCCACTCCCGCTTGTTCTGGGTAGAAGCATATAGCGGAAGAGGCTTTTCATCTAGAGCGTTGGTAACGAAAAGGGGAATTACCTTTTCGGGAAACTGGTAGCGTCCGTAGTTGTTTGAACAGTTAGTGATGGAAATGGGCACACCGTAAGTCAGATGGTAGGCTCTGACGGCGTGATCACCCCCGGCCTTTGACGCATTGTAGGGGGTTCGGGGAAGATACGGCGAAGACTCGCGGAACGCGTCCGGAGAATCGAGTTCGAGATCTCCATATACCTCGCACGTCGAGACATGGTGAAACCTCTCGATCTCGCTGTTCCTGCAAGCCTCAAGAAGCCCCTGGGTGCCCATGATGTTCGTCTGGAAAAACCTTCCCGGGTCCAAGATTGCCAGAGAATTGTGAGATTCAGCGGCGAAATTCACGACTACTTCAATCTTGTGTTCCTCGATAGCAGATCGCGCTGCTTGAGTGTCACCGATATCTGCGTGCACAAACTTGAATGAACCCTCCAGATCCTCGAGCGAGGTCAGAGTTCCCGCGTAGGTCAAAGCGTCATAGACGACGACCGTGTCCCCGGGGTGATTGTGTACCCAGTACCTGACGAAATTGGAGCCAATAAATCCTGCTCCGCCAGTGACCATCAACCTCATTCACATTCTCCTACGGATTTTCGTAACTAAAGGCCAGAGTAGCTTGGAATGTGGAGTTGGCATCCCTCCCTCCCTTGCGACAGGGGATCGAGCTCCCCGGTCGATCAATAACCTTTGCGTGCTTCAGACTAGGTCGATTCTTGAATGATCCCCGACAACTAGACGATTAGCTAGCGGTCGCCTTTCGGTCTTTGCAACAATCGCGGATTTGCCAATGATGGATCCTTCGAGACGGTGAATGTTGCTAATGCGGCTTCCGCTTAGGACAATTGAGTGCTCAACCTCACTGGCCTCAATTGTACAACCGGCTGCTACCGAGGTGAACGGGCCTATGAAGCTGTCTTTGACAACCGTTCCCTCGCCGATGATGGCAGGCCCACGGATTTTAGATCTTGTGATCTCTGCACCTGGCTCGACTACGACACGCCCCTCAATTGTTGACATTTCATCAACATCCCCCCCAATGTTTCGATCGATCGACTCCAGCACCAGGCGGTTTCCCTCGAGTAGGGCTTCTGGCTCGCCCAGGTCCTTCCAGTAGCCGTCTACTATGTGTGACCTCACCTTCTTGCCATTGCTTATGAGCCACTGAATAGCATCAGTTATCTCAAGCTCCCCTCGACCGGAAGGCGAAATTGCTCTAACCGCCTCGTGAATCGTCTGATCGAACAGATATACACCCACAAGAGCCAGATCTGACTCCGGCACCTTGGGCTTCTCCACCAGCGACACTACATGTCCCGCAGAATCCAGCGTAGCCACGCCGAATCTATGCGGATCCGAGACTTTCGCTAGCAAGATCTGGGCATTGGTGCCGTCTGCGCGCTTTGAAAAAGTCTCAACGAACTCTGTCACGCCGTCGCGTATGAAGTTGTCTCCCAGATACATTATGAAATCAGAGTCACCCAAAACGTCATTCGCCATCAGAACGCAGTGCGCAAGGCCGAGAGGCTTATTTTGGTGGATGTATTCGACGTTCAAGCCAAACCTGGAGCCGTCGCCAACAGCAGCCTGGACTTCTTCACGCGTATCCCCCACAATCATCGCAATATCTCGAACGCCAGCCCTTGCTAAAGACTCCAAACCATAGAAAAGGATGGGCTTATTCGCGAGAGGAACTAGCTGTTTTGCCGAAGTGTGGGTTATAGGCCTTAGTCGAGTGCCAGTGCCGCCTGCGAGTACGAGACCTTTGATTTGGTTTGCCACAAAAGTCAACCTTCCCTACCAGCCGTGCCCGGCTCCTTGAAACTGCTGATTATCCCTCGGCTCCATGAGATTCTAAATCCGTATCACACCATTTCCCAGCCGACGCACATTCAAATAGCCTTTCATGAGGTCTTGCGCAGATGTATGACGTCTCCGGCAGGAACCGCCTTCATGCACGAATCAGTCTCAACCAAAAGATTCCCTTCGACGGAGATGTCCGTTGCCACGCCGATCAGAGTCTCGCCCGACATCTCGACTCTGACCAGAGACCCAATGGTGTCGCATGACTGCCGGTAAAGACCTGCAACGGAGATCCTGCCTTCCTGGCCAGTAAGCGACAGGTATAACACGGCGAACTCCGAGACGATCTCTGCTGCCAGATCGATCCTTTCCTTTGAACCAAGGAGCTTTCCTGATTCAGCGAATACTGAGGTAGCTCCCCTTCCAACCCCAGCAAGCTCCTCTTCGCTCTGACGGCAATTCAGCCCTATGCCGACGACGACCCAAGAGCTTCTGCCTCCTTCAAATGCTGCCTCCGCCAAAACGCCGGCAATTTTCTTATCATCGACCATCACGTCGTTTGGCCATTTAAGCTTGCATCGTATTGAAAATTTCGATTCGAGAACTCGCAAGGCGGCAAGTGACATTGCAGAAGTGATTAAAAAGAAGTATTCCGCCGGGAATGTGGGGCGCAAAAGCACCGACATGAGGACTGAACTGCCGGGCGTGTCGATCCAGTCGCGATCCAGCCGTCCGCGTCCTGAACTCTGATGATCTGCCAGGATTATCTGGCCCTCAGGAAGCCCTTCTTTGGCAAGATCTGAAAGAACTCTGTTGGTGGAGTCAACATTCCCGAGGTGGCGCATCATCCAGGAATTCTCTGGATGAGTTGGTATCGGAATTCTTATTTCGGTCATAATTCTATAACCTTAGACATGAGCGAGGCGGAGGGAAAGAGAGGACAGATGTTTAAAAAGCTGTTAGTCGCAAATCGGGGCGAAATAGCGGTTCGTGTAATCCGTACGGCACGTGAGATGGGAATCAAAACAGTCGCGATCTACTCTGAACTAGACCGTGATGCTTTGCACGTGCGCCTTGCGGACGAGGCGTACGCCCTGGGCGGGCAGAACGTGACTGAGAGCTACCTCAACACTCCTGCGATCCTTGATGTCATAGAAAAAGCAAAAGTGGATGCCCTTCACCCCGGCTATGGCTTCTTCTCCGAAAACACTGACTTCGCTCGTGCAGTCACCTCAGCCGGCGTCACCTTCATAGGCCCACCGCCCGAAGCCATAGAAATCATGGGTGACAAGATCAGTTCTCGAATCGCTGCTGAAAAGGCCGGAGTGGCCGGAGTTCCTGGGACGGTCGAAGTGATTCAAGATCCCTCCGAAGTCATCACCTTCGGAAACCATCATGGCTGGCCAGTAGCCATCAAGGCCGCGTACGGAGGAGGCGGTAGAGGCATGCGCGTTGTCTACAACCCCGAATCCGCGGCAGAGGCTCTAGAGTCGGCCCAGAGGGAAGCGGAGAAGGCATTCGGGCGCTCGGAAAGCTACCTGGAGCGCTACCTGACCTGGCCGCGCCACATTGAGATGCAGATCTTCGCCGACAAGTTCGGAAATGCCGTCTGGCTTGGAGAACGAGATTGCTCAAGCCAGAGACGACACCAGAAGCTCGTAGAGGAATCTCCAGCGATCCTTTTCCCCGATGACGTGAGACAGGCAATGGGAGATGCTGCCGTAAAGGTCGCGAAGGCATGCGGGTATGTGAACGCCGGCACGGTTGAATTCCTTTACCAAGATGGAGAGTTCTACTTCTTGGAAATGAACACCCGCCTGCAGGTTGAGCACCCAGTCACAGAGTTCGTAACCAGTATTGACCTTGTTGAGCTGCAGATTCGCGTCGCGGCAGGAGAACCGCTTCCTTTCGCCCAGGAAGACATCGAACGATCTGGGCATGCCATCGAAGTCAGGATCAACGCTGAGAATCCCGAGAAAGGTAAGTTCCTGCCGTCCCCGGGGAAGATAACGAAGTTTCTCAAGCCGGATGGCTTTGGAGTCCGCCTCGACTCTGGATACGAATCAGGCGATACGGTCTCGCAGTTCTACGACAACCTGATCGCCAAGCTGATTGTCTGGGCGCCCAACAGAGACAGAGCAATTGCAAAGATGCTGAGAGCACTGGATGAAACAGTCATCGAGGGCATTCACACCACAATCCCAGCGCTTCAGCATATTCTCTCGCACGAGGACTTCAAATCAGGCCATCACTCGACGAAATGGGTCGAGGAGAAGTCGGGGCTTGAAGACTTGGCGGTTTCACCGATCATGCCAGAAGAGGCTGGTGAAGAAGAAAAGGTCTTGCGAGAGGTCGACGCTGAAGTCAACGGGAGAAGGTATCAGGTAAAACTCTGGCTACCCGAAAAGGACTTGGGAGACGCTGCGGTCAAGACAGCGTCATCTATGAACGGCAAGAGGCCCAAGGCTAAAACCCATCACCCCATTGGTGGAGGATCCGGCACAATTGCTGTCCCCATGCAAGGAACTATTGTCAAAGTCCTGGTAGAGGTGGGCCAACCAGTCGAGGCTGGACAAACGGTCTGCATCCTGGAAGCCATGAAAATGGAAAATGCGATCAACAGCGAAAAAACAGGAAATGTCAAAGAGGTGAGGGTAAAGCCGGGGGACTCTGTGGGAGGCGGAGACATCGTGGCGATAATCGAGTAGTCCGCATTCTCTGCGATCGCGGTTGCAGAAATGTGAGCTACCTTGTTACTGGAACTCGCCGCCGGACAAGGGAAAAGGGAGATCTAGATGAGCGACAAGGTGCAGCAGCTCAAAGACTTAGTGTTCAAAGAGGTGAACTCCTCTTCAGTGCACCTTGTCGAGATTAGTCATCGAATACACGCCAATCCCGAGCTGGGATTCGAGGAGCACAAAGCCTGTGCTTGGCTATCTGAGGAACTGGACCGTTACGGATACTCGGTGACCGCCAATCCAGGAGGGCTCGAGACTGCCTTCATTGCGTCAGCTGGTACCGGCCCGCTTGTCATGTCAATCTGCGCCGAGTACGATGCCTTGCCCGAAATCGGTCATGCGTGCGGACACAACATCATTGCAGCGGCAGCGCTCGGAGCAGCAAAAGCCCTTGTGGGACTTGTGGATGATCTGAACATGACCGTTAAGATCATGGGAACTCCCGCGGAGGAAAGCGGCGGTGGCAAGATCGAGATGATGCAGAGAGGCATCTTTGATGGCGTCCACGCATCGATGATGGTTCACCCGTCAGCAGTGGAAGCCGACCGGATGGACTGCATAGCAGGCAAGCACCTAGACATCCATTACGTGGGCAAAGAGGCTCATGCCGCCGGATTTCCTCAAGCAGGTGTCAACTCCCAAGATGCAATGACGGTGGCGCAAGTCGCTATCGGGCTTCTTCGCCAGCACCTTTACCCCTGGGAAATGATTCATGGAATCGTGACCAAAGGTGGCGATGCACCTAACGTCATTCCATCTGACACGCGCGGCAAGTGGATCATCCGCGCTGACACATTGGCACAGCTCGAGCTTCTCGAACCGAAGGTGAGGGCTTGTTTTGAGGCGGGCGCAGTAGCGACCGGGGCAAAGCTGGAAATTGTGGAGGCTACCAAAACCTACTCTGAATTCATCACCGACGAGAGGCTCGCCACCCTTTGGGTGAAAAATGCCCAGGACCTCGGGAGAGTATTCACCAACGAAACCGAAGGGAGGCTTAAGGCGTCGACGGACATGGCCAATGTCTCGCTCAAGATTCCCGCCATCCACCCTATGCTTGGAATCAATTCACTGCCAGCGGTAAACCACCAACCAGAATTTGCAGCAGCTTGTATAACTCCCATAGCTGATCAGGCCATTCTTGACGGCGCAGTTGCAATGGCCCAAACTGTTGTAGATGCCGCTTCGGACATGAAGATTCGCGAATACCTGTTCGAAAGAGCAAGCCGGAGTATCTAGTCTGCCGCCTCTGCCAAGGCCTCTGCTAAAGCAGGGTGGACCAGCACAGATTCAACAATGTCTGTGACTCGCAGCCGTGCTGTAACTGCTACCGCTATCACCGAGATCAGTTCCGCAGCGTGAGCACCCACGATTGATCCCCCAAGCACAACCCCTGTAGCAGGGTCGGATAGTATCTTGACAAAGCCTCTCGCGTCTCCATCAATAAGTGCCCTCGGATTCGATGCAAAAGGCACTTTTGTTACACGTATCTTCCTGCCTTGCGCAAAGGCTTCTGCCTCGGCCAATCCAACGTCAGCAATTTCAGGCTCAGTGAAAATGGCGGATGCAGCTTTCTCGTAATCGAGATGGCGGTGCTGGCGGCCATCCAAACCCATCACGTGCTCTGCAACCTTTCTTCCCTGCATGGAAGCAACGGAAGCTAGCTGAAGCTTGCCAGACAGGTCGCCTGCAGCGTATATGTGAGTGACGTTTGATACGCAATGGTGATCTACCGGAACCTGGCCCCAACGATCCACGAATACGCCCGCATTTTCGAGACCAAGATCCTCTGAATTTGGAACTGATCCGATCGCCAGCAAGGCGTGAGAACCTTCTATAACCCTTTGATCGTCGCAGAGAACCCTCACACCCTTTTCGGTGCGCTCGATCCCTACTGCCCTAGCCCCCTTGTAAAGATGGACTCCGGACTCGAGAAAATCAGTCTCCAAGGCTGCGGCGACTTCTGGGTCTTTAGATGGAAGAACCTGTTGCCTCGAGACCACGAGCGACACCTTGGAACCGAACGACCTAAACATGTGAACAAACTCCACCCCCGTTACGCCCGATCCAATCACTACCAAATGCTCCGGAATCTCCTTTGGTGGGTATGCATGTCGGGTGGTAAGAACCCTATCGCCATCCACGGGCGCCCAGTCCGGCACCCTGGGACGGGATCCAGTTGCTACAAGGATCGCGTCAGCGGCAATGACCTCTTCGCTTCCATCTGCAAAAGTCGCCAGAACTTCGTGTTTTGCAATTATCTTCCCGGACCCCTTGATGACCCTGACACCCTGAGAGCCAAGCAACTGATCGTAGGATCTTGCCAACTTATCGGTGATTGACCTGACACGCTTTCGCAATTCGTCAAGATCGGGACTGATCCTATGAGAGGGCAGACCTATGCGTTCTGCCCTCTCTAGCATCTTGACTACAGCGCCGGTTGCAATCATTGCCTTCGAGGGCACGCAATCCCACAGGTTGGCTGCGCCGCCAAGAACGTCTCGTTCAATCAAAATCACCTGTGCGCCGAGGCGAGCACCGTGCGTAGCAGCCTGTACTCCGGCAGGACCGCCGCCAATTATCACAAATCTCACTGAATCTAACCTCGCGGTTGATAAGCGCCAAAGACTGAACGCAGAGTGTCAGACACTTCTCCGAGCGTCGCTCGCCTTCGCAATGCCTCCTTCATAGGGTAGAGCAGATTGTCTCCACCGCGTGCGCATTTCTCGAGATCAGCCAGGGCTTGGCTAACTGCCGCGCCGTCCCGATTCTCTCTTACAGACCTGACTCTTGCAACTTGGTGCGCCTGCAGCGCAGGATCGATCGGGAAGACTTCAGGAGATTCTGGAGCCTCGTCAATGAAATCATTGACTCCGATGATTATCTTGGAACCGGAATCTATGGCCTTGGCATAGGAGTAGGCTGCCTGTTCGATCTCGTCCTGCATGTAGCCCGACTCTATGGCGCTTACGGCCCCTCCCATGCTGTCGATCTTTTCCAGATAATCCCATGCCAGGGCTTCAATCTGATCCGTAAGTGTCTCAACGAAGTATGATCCACCGAGCGGATCAGGGGTCTCAACGACGCCCGACTCATAACCGATGATCTGCTGGGTCCGAAGAGCGATCTTGGCCGCCTTTACAGTAGGGAGACCCAGGGCTTCATCGAAGCCGTTTGTGTGAAGGGATTGCGTGCCACCCAAGACAGCCGCTAAAGCCTGAATGGCAACTCTCACAATGTTGTTTTCAGGCTGCTGGGCAGTCAGGGTCGAGCCCCCAGTTTGGGTATGGAACCGTAGAAGCAGCGAACGCTTGTCCTTAGCTCCGAAACGCTCTGACATAACCCTCGCCCAGATTCGCCTCGAAGCGCGATACTTGGCCACTTCTTCGAACAAGTTGTTGTGGGCATTCCAAAAGAACGAGAGCCGTGGCGCAAAGTCATCGACATCGAGGCCGGCATCGATCGCGGCCTGCACGTATGCTATCCCGTTTGCGATTGTGAAAGCGATCTCTTGGACAGCGGTCGACCCAGCTTCACGAATGTGATACCCAGAAATTGAGATCGTGTTCCAGTTTGGGAGATTGTCACGGCAGTAGCCGAAGGTATCCGTTATGAGCCTCATCGAAGGTCGCGGCGGGTAGATATACGTGCCCCGAGCGACATACTCTTTGAGAATGTCGTTCTGAATAGTGCCTCTGAGTTCCTTCGATGAAACCCCGGCTTCTTCTGCCACAAGCTGATACAGCAATAAAAGAATCGCTGCAGTGGAGTTGATCGTCATCGAGGTAGTTACGTTTTCGAGCGGAATATCTTTGAAAAGAAGCTTCATATCCTCGATGGAATCTATGGCAACCCCTACTTTGCCTACCTCTCCTTCAGCCCTGGGATGGTCAGAGTCATAGCCCATCTGCGTTGGAAGGTCAAATGCACAACTCAAACCAGTTTGACCAGCACCAAGCAAAAACTTGAAGCGCTCATTTGTTGCTTCCGCAGTCCCAAAGCCGGCATACTGCCGCATTGTCCACAATCGGGTTCGATACATGTCCTTATAGACGCCGCGGGTAAATGGTGTTGCGCCGGGAGATCCCAGCTTTTCATTGGGATCCCAACCTTCGAGCTTTTCCGGCCCGTAAACAGCTTCTATCTCTATTCCTGACTCAGTCTCGTGGTTAGATTTGGACATAATCAAAGACAATAATCCAAAAGGGTCCGGATTCCCAGTTGGAACCGGACCCTCAAAAGCACCTTGCGGTACAGCTCTTACGCCGTGGCAAGCACCTTGGCGTGTGGCATGCACAAATGGTCGTACTCGGCGATTACGATCTCATCGACGTCAGGACCGCAAGCCGGGCAGTTCGGATCCCTTCTCATCTTGAAGGTGCGGAACGTCTCCTCCAGCGCATCGTAGGCAAGAAGTCTTCCGACAAGGGGATCGCCCAGGTCGAGCAGCAACTTGATGGCCTCCATCGCCTGAATCGACCCGATGATGCCTGGCAACACTCCTAAGACCCCGGCTTCGGCGCATGAAGGCGCAAGCTCTGCCGGAGGAGGCTCAGGAACAAAGCACCTGTAGCAAGGTCCTACGTAAGGATTGAACACCGTGACCTGGCCTTCAAACCTGAATATCGATCCATGGACAACCGGGATCCTCTTCAACAGTGCGGCGTCGTTGACAAGATACCTTGTTGGGAAGTTGTCCATTCCATCAACAATCACGTCGTAGCCGTCGATTATGTCCAAAACATTGTCAGCGCCAAGCCTCACATCGTAGGTGGTCACTTCGACGTCGGGATTCAGAAGGGAGAGAGTCTTCTTCGCGGACTCCACCTTGCGCTGCCCGATGCGCTCAACATTGTGCAGCACCTGGCGCTGCAAGTTCGATGCATCCACCTCATCCATGTCAATTATGCCAATATGACCCACTCCGGCAGCTGCCAAATACAGAGCCGCTGGAGAGCCGAGACCCCCTGCCCCAAGAAGAAGTACGCTCTTCTCTAAAAGCTTCTGCTGACCGGCCTCGCCAACCTCGGGCAGCAGAAGATGGCGCTGGTAGCGATTTCTCTGCTCGGGAGTAAGCGTCTTGGGTGTAACCCACTTCAGGCCGTCATCCTTCCATTTGTTGAATCCTCCGGCCATTGATACAACATTGTGGTACCCGAGCTCCTGAAGTGACTTGGCAGCCAAAGCCGACCTTACGCCACCAGCACAGTAAACAACGATCTTCTGAGCTTTGTCAGGGATGCGGCCTTCCACCTGCACTTCGAGGTTCCCCCTAGGGAGGAACATGGAGTTCTCGATGGTGCCCTGCTCATATTCGTCGGCTTCGCGCACATCAAGAAACAGCCAATCCCTCTCTAACTTCGAGGCACCTATTGTGTCGATCTCTTCAATCTGAGACTTTGTGTTCAGTAAGATCTCTCTAAAACTTGCCATGGGTTTCTCTCCAAGAGTCTTCGAAATTTCCCTTGTTAAAACCCTACCATATTAGTCAACATTCCAAGCTCATCAAATTTGTGGAACAAACAGGCCGAAAACCAGCAGAGCCTGAGAGGTTGTCTTGCAAAATAGCTTAGTTTTTACCCATGGAGTACTACGAAGTTCTGGCAAGGCGGAGGATGTACCGCCATTTCTCCACCGATCCAATCCCCCAAGACGCCCTCGACAGAATCCTTTCTTCCGCAACCAGGGGTCCTTCAGCCGGATTTACACAAGGGTTCGACTTCCTCATTTTGAACGACGCATTGTCACTGGGACAATTCTGGAGCTTGGCACTGACCGACAAGTGGCGGAAAACAACGAGCATGCACAAGGACCTCTGGAACGCTCCAGTTGTGATAATCCCCCTGGCAAATCCACAGGCATACGCTCAACGCTACTCTGAGCCCGACAAAGAGTACTCAAACCTTGATTCGGAAGTCAACTGGCCCGTACCATACTGGCACATCGACACCGCATTCGCTTCCATGCTAATCCTCAATTCTGTTGTCAATGAGAACCTTGGAGCTCTATTCTTCGGCCTGTTCAGAAACATGAACTCAATCAAAGAAGCTTTTGGCATTCCCGAAGGCTTGGTTCCTATAGGGGCGATTGCCATAGGACATCCATCGTCGTCGGAGCTTTCGGCCTCATCGAAACGTGGAAGAAGGCCGAGATCATCTCAGTTTCACTTCAACCGGTTCTAGGCGATAACCACTCTTCGACTAAATAGCACCAGGCAATCTAACTGGTCAGAGAATCGACGGCGACTGACAGTAACTGGAAGCGACCATACTCCAATTCGCACTTTACAAATCCCAGAGAATTTGACACACTGATCACTGCTTCTCCATGGTATGACCAAAGATCCAATCAAGGGGGTTGATAATGGAAGTTAGCGGTAGCGAACCTGGTGAAGGAGCAGATGATCTGTTTTCAAACTCATCAAGAGGCACACAATGGGCGCAAGCGAAAAAACATGAAACCTGGTTGTTCGAATCACCAGTGCGCTTCACTGCTTGGAGGGATGTAAATATCGAATCGCTTGGATATGATCCGCGATCGAGCTACGTGGAAAGATTTTGGTTGCCGTTTCTCGGGCCTTCTACAATATTCATGGCCCGAAAAATCACTGAGTTGCTTGAAAGCGAGCCATACGGATTCGCAATGGACCTCGAAGAGCTGTCAAGCATGCTCGGTCTCGGATCAAACACGAGTAAACACTCCTCGGTCCAGAAGACACTGAATCGGCTTCTGGTTTTCGAACTTGCTAGAGTGATGCCCTCAAAAGCAGTTTCAGTCCGGCTGAAACTGCCGCCCTTACCACAAAGATATATCAACAGGCTTTCAAGGCCTATGCAGGAACTTCATGTCAGAGAGACTCAGGATGTACCCGAAAACACCCTGGCTGCCGCACGAACTCGAGCGCGCTCTCTGGCCGTAACGCTTGCAAAGCTGGGACATGATCGAGCCGCAATTGAAAAGCAGCTCATCTCTTGGAGGTTCCATCCATCGGTCTGCTATGAGACTCTCAGCTGGATCGAAAACTCTTCCAAGCCTTCTAGCGAACGCGAAGTTTCCAATGAAGAAGCTGAAACAAGAAAACCTAAGCCCTAACCACTCACCTTGCCTGGACAAGGCCAAAACGGCTTGACCATTGGTTTCAAGCCTGGCCTCGTCCAGGATCAGACCTGTAGCACAGCCACACCGGAGACCACCCCGCCTAGTGTGATCTGGCCTCCAGATACGCACAGAGAGTCCTGACGCCGAAGCCTGTTGCACCCTTTCTGAAGTAGCGCTCATCTGAATCTGATCTTGAAGGCCCAGCAATGTCCAAATGCACCCAAGGAGTGTCGCCGACGAACTCTTTCAGAAGCAGAGCAGCCGATAGAGTGCCAGCTGCTCCTGGAGCGCCAATATTTTTCATATCTGCCACTTCCGATTCAATATGCTTCTTGTATCGATCAGGCAGGGGAAGTTGCCACAGAGGCTCTCCGGCTGCCTCACCAGCAGCCAACACCCTGTCGATAGTTGCCGTGTCGTTACCCATTACCCCAGCGATCTCGCGGCCAAGGGCTACCACGCACGCACCAGTGAGAGTGGCAAGATCGATGATCTCGCCGGCGCCATCCTCGCAGGCAAGAGAAAGGGCGTCTGCTAGAACGAGGCGACCTTCGGCATCGGTATTGAGGACCTCGACGCTTTTACCATTTCTCGCGATGAAGACATCGCCTGGCTTAGTGGCCGATCCGCTCGGCATATTTTCGGTCAAGGCCATATAGCCGTCAACGGCAACCCCCACTCCCAAATCGCCGAGCACCGACATGGTCGCAAGCACCGCTGCTGCACCACTCATATCGGTCTTCATTGTCATCATTCCCTCGCCGCTCTTGAGTGAGAGGCCTCCCGAATCGAAGGTGATCCCTTTCCCAACCAGCGCAACAGCTGCATTCTCGGTTCGTTCGCCAGGCCGGTATGAAATCTTGACCATGCGAGGCTCTTGGACGGATCCCCGAGAGACGGCCAATAGCCCACCCAAGGCCTCGCTCTCGATCTGAGCTTTGTCCCAGACGCGGCAGGTCATTGCATTTGAGCTTGCTATCTCTTCAGCAATCTCGGCAAAACGTGCTGGCGTCATTGTCGCCGCAGGCTCATTGATCAGATCCCGCGCGAGACAAGCCGCATTCGCGACCGACACCGCCCGCGCGACAACGCCAGCCAGTTGATCAGCGCTGTCCGATACGATCACGAGCTGGGTCAATTGCTGCAAGGAGGACCTGTCAAACCCCTTCCCTCTAAGCGCGTCGTAACGGTAGAAGCCGAGTACTGCTCCTTCTGTAAAAGCCGCCAAGAACTCAGGGGGTACTCCGTGCCCGCTTAGCAGGGCAACTCTTACATCCTTAGCCAAAGCCCTGATGGCCCCAGCTCCGGCCACCCGGAAGCTCTCTTTATCCTGATGCTCCCCAAGGCCGACAAAAAGGGTGACCTTTTCGGAGTCGCGCGGAAACGCCACAAGCGTTTGCCCAGATTTGCCGCTAAATCCGCCACCTTTGGCAAGATCATCCCTGGGAACCCCTCCGCCTAAAGGTACCATTCCATCCTGAACTAGGTTGATTTCGAACGCCTCGGGAACGTCCAACGATGACTGCACGCTTACCTGCAACCTATTCATGTCTCTCCTGATCAGATGTAGTTGAATGATTACTTTTGAGGACCATGCGCCGACTTGGCAGTGATGTGGATATCCTCCTGCCAGCGTGCCAAGGTCCATACCAGGTCGGAAAGCCGGTTAAGGTACGGCCCGACCTGAGACTGGGGGTTTTCGGTCGTAAATTCCACACTTAGCCGTTCAGCTCTTCTTATGACCGTGCGGGCAACGTCAAGACACGCAGAGACCCTGTTTTGCCCAGGAACCACAAACTCCTTTGGGAAATTGAATTTCACAGTCGTCTCATCGATGAGCTGCTCAATCTTTGCAACCATTTCTGCACTAACCAGCGTCTTGCCTTCAATAAGCCTTGGCCGATTCAATCCATCAGTCGCCACTTCAGCCATCAATATCCATAGATCTGACTCGATTTCGAGCAGCATGACATCCAGCGCGCTATCGCGTTGACACTCACTTCGAGCTAAGCCAAGGAATGCTTGCGCCTCGTCAACGGCACCGTTCAGCTCAATTCGGGGTGAGTCCTTTTTTACCCTTCCCCCGAAGAGTAGTCCTGTGCTGCCGTCATCGCCCTTTTTGGTGTAGATCTTCACGCAACATCAAGACTAATTGACCAACTGTCGAGCTGGCGCCTAAACAGGGCTAGCTCTCATCGCACTCACAAACTCTCTTAGCGGCGGCTAGCTTTAATGGTAAATGGCAGACTATTTAGAGCGAATCAGAGAAAAAGTACTCATATACGACGGGGCGACTGGTACAAATCTTCAACTTCTTGGTCTCGATGCCGATGACTTTGGAGGTCCGGAGCTCGAGGGCTGCAACGAGGCCCTGGTCCTTAGTCGACCGGACGTTTTGGCAAATCTCCATGACTCCTTTTTGAAGGTGGGAGTCGACGCGATTGAAACCGACACTTTCGGTGCATTTCCCATAGTTCTCTCCGAATACGGGATCGCCGACAAGGCGTATGAGATCAATTTCAAAGCGGCCAGGCTGGCCAAAGACGTAGCGAGTTCCTATGCCAGCGCATCGAATCCAAAGTTCGTCGCGGGCTCAATTGGTCCGGGGACCAAGTTCCCCTCGCTGGGACAGATTACCTTCGACAAGCTTAGGGACTCATATCAGATCCAAGCGGAGGCCCTCATAGAAGGAGGTGTCGACCTTATTCTCATTGAAACGGTCTTCGACCTTCTCTCGGCCAAAGCGGCAATCATAGCAGCCAGACGAGCAATGGCAAAAGTTGGAAGGCAAGTCCCGATCCAGACTCAGGTCACCATAGAACTCACTGGTCGGATGCTGCCGGGAACTGAGATAGGTGCAGCCCTCACTTCTCTTGACGCGATGAAGGTTGACGTGGTCGGCATAAATTGCGCGACTGGGCCGGCAGAGATGAGCGAGCACCTCCGCCATCTAACCTCCCACTCAAGAACGCCGGTCTCATGCCTTCCAAACGCTGGCCTACCATCAGTCGTCGATGGCAAGATGCATTACGATCTCTCGCCCGAAGAGCTCGCTTCATATCATTCGCGATTCATCACCGAACTTGGAGTCCGCGTCGTTGGTGGCTGCTGTGGAACCACGCCGGAACATCTCCGCCGAGTCGTTGAAGTATGCGCCAACTTGGAACCAGCCAGGCCGGCAATCGATTATGAACCTTCGATATGCTCGATTTACTCCTCCGTCTCGCTAGAACAAGAAAATGCCTATCTTGCTATTGGAGAACGCACTAACGCAAACGGCTCCAAGAAATTTAGAGAGGCTATGCTCTCGCAAGACTGGGATACCTGTGTTGAAATGGCAAAAGACCAGGTCAAGGAGGGATCTCATGCCATTGATGTGTGCGTAGACTTCACTGGAGCAGACGGAATCAGCGACATGGAAGCGATTGCTTCCCGCTTTTCGACCCAATCTTCTCTTCCAATTGTTCTTGACTCCACTGAAGCTCAGGTGATCGAAACGGGACTTAAGTGGCTTGGGGGGAAACCAATACTGAATTCGGTCAACCTTGAAGACGGAGATTCTCCAGGCACCCGCCTCGACAAGTTCCTGACTCTGGCTAAAGAGTACGGAGCCGCCGTCATCTGCACCTGCATCGATCAGGAAGGCCAGGCCAGGACAGCAGAATGGAAGTTGAGGGCAGCCAAGAGCATCTATGAAATAGCCGTACAACGATACGGCTTGGAGCCTCATGACTTGATTTTTGACCCTTTAGCACTCCCGCTTACTACAGGCATGGAGGAGTCAAGGAAAGATGGGATCGAGACAATCAATGGTATCCGGGCAATCAAATCAGAGCTTCCTGGAGTCTTTACAGTCATTGGCCTTTCCAACACTTCATTTGGCCTGAATCCTGCCGCACGACACGTGTTGAACTCTGTTTTTCTGGACGAGTGCACGAAAGCGGGTCTCGATGCCGCAATTGCCCACCCTGCGCGGATAATTCCCCTGTCAAAAATACCGGAAGATCAGCGGAAGGTTTGCCTCGATCTCATTTATGACCGCAGATCCGAAGGCTACGATCCACTCAACGAGCTGATCACGATGTTTGAGGGAGTTAAGAGCACCTCGGAAACAGAAGTCGATCTCTCGACACTCGAAACCGGCGAGCGCCTGACACGCAGAATCATTGACGGCAATAGGAACGGCCTGGAAAGCGATCTAGACCAGGCTCTGGCCGATGGACATGAAGCCCTGGAAATCATAAACAGCTTCCTCTTGGATGGAATGAAGGTGGTTGGAGAGCTCTTTGGCAGCGGGCAGATGCAACTCCCCTTCGTCCTGACAAGCGCCGAGACTATGAAGACAGCCGTCAGCTATCTTGAGCCATTCATGGAAAAGAAGGATTCAGGTTCCAAAGGGAAAGTGGTCCTAGCCACCGTCAAGGGCGACGTCCATGACATCGGCAAGAACCTAGTCGACATCATACTGACAAACAACGGGTACGAGGTTTTCAATCTCGGAATCAAGGTTTCCGTCGGAGAAATGATTCAGAAGGCACTCGAAGTGAATGCCGATGCTATTGGCATGAGCGGATTGCTCGTGAAATCAACTCTTGTCATGCGGGATAACCTCATCGAGCTAAATGAAAGAGGCCTCGAATCCATGCCTGTCATCCTTGGCGGAGCTGCGTTAACGCGGACGTATGTGGAAAAGGATCTTCGAGCAGTCTATCAAGGCAGGCTATTCTACGGGAAAGATGCCTTCGAAGGACTTCGAACGATGGAGCGCCTTATTGAGATAAGAGATAAGGGCATAGATGATCCCGATTTTGGCAGGATCCTCTCCGAGCGAAAGCTGCCACCAAGAAGGTCGGAACGCGTAGAGGAATCTGGGGACAGGGCGCTTCCGACAAGGTCTCCGGAAGTGACAATGGACAACGAGATATTCGTTCCTCCATTCATCGGCTCACGCGTGGTGAAGGGGTTATCCCTGGATGCCATCTCCGAATACCTCAACGAAACCGCTTTGTTCAGGAACCAATGGGGCTTTAGACCAAACCCTGGGGAAAGCGACGCTGATTTCAAAGAGCGGATCCGCCCAATACTTCGAGAGCAGCTGAATAAAGCTAGAGCAGAACAGATACTTGTGCCTCAGATCGTGTACGGATACTACCCGGTAGGGTCCTCTAACAACGATTTGATTGTCTTTGCCGACGCCGAACGCACCCAAGAGCTGACCAGGTTTGCCTTTCCCCGTCAAAACAAAGAGCCATATCTGTGCATCTCAGACTTTTTCAGGCCCGTCGATTCTGGTGAGGTTGATTACGCCGCATTCCATATAGTAACCATGGGGCGAAAGGCTTCCGAAGTCAGTGCAGGATACTTCAGAGAAAACCGATACCAGGACTACCTGCTCCTACATGGACTCAGCGTCGAGATGGCCGAAGCTTTGGCAGAGTTCTGGCACCATAGAATACGAACGGAATGGGGATTCGTCGATGAAGACGGACCAACCTTGACCGGATTATTTAGGCAGCAATACAGGGGAGGCCGGTACTCTTGGGGATATCCAGCGTGCCCCAACCTCGAAGACAACGCCACCGTAGCCCATCTGCTGGAAGCGGGCAGAATAGGCGTCGAGGTGAGTGAAGGCTTTCAGCTACATCCAGAGCAGACGACCTCTGCAATCATCTGCCACCACCCGAAGGCAAAGTACTTCATAGCCTGAACCAGGGTTAATCTACGACGTGGAGCTCCCTGTCAACCCGGTTGAGGAGCTCGCAACCCTCTGCAGTGGCTATGACTATGTCCTCTATTCGCGCCCCATAAAGGTTGGGAATGTAAATCCCAGGCTCGACAGAAAACGCGTTTCCAACCTCAACCTGCGCGGTGTTCCCGGCAACGATATAGGGCTCTTCATGCTCTTCGATTCCAATCCCGTGTCCGGTCCGATGGATGAAGTACTGATCATAGCCAAACTCTTCGATGTACGACCGACCCACATCGTCAATGGTCTCGCAGCTGACGCCTGCTCTTACGGCTGCGACCTGGCGTTCCTGAGCGGTCTTAAGGATCGAGTAAAGCTCCGCAAACCTTCCAGGCATCTCACCTGTCACCACCGTGCGGGTAATATCCGAACAGTATCCCGCAGATCCGTCTAGCCTGAACTCCCCGCCAAAATCACACACCACAGCCTCAGCTTGACCCACCACCCTTTTGCCGGGCTCATGATGAGGCGATGCAGAATGCGGACCAGCACCCACAATGGCGAAGTTCACTTTTTCAATCCCCTCCGCCAAAAGTCGCTCGGAGATCTCCATTGCAATCTCGCGTTCAGTCCGGCCCACAAACCTCACTTCTCCATCGATGATCGCCTGAGCTACCACATCAGTTCTACGAGCAGCTTCCGCCAGCATCGCCTGCTCAACCGAATCCTTTACGCTGCGAAGGCTCATGGTGATTCGCGATGCCGGAAAGAAGGCCGCGGTACTCTTGCTCTGCAACTTCAAGAGCGACACCGACCAGGTTCTGTCTGAAATTCCCACCTGGCTTGAACCTGCAATGGCGCTGGCCACTATCTCGTATGGATCCTCCCATTCGTGCCAGGGCCGTACCCTAAAGAGGTCGCCGTGCCTCTCAACTCGAGGTTCCTCTAAAACCGGAATCACCAACACAGGCTGCTCGTTCCTCCTCACAACCAGCGCTGTCAGCCTCTCCAAAGGCATAGCTTGGTATCCAATGAGCCAGGGCATATCAGCACCGAGCGATAGGATCAGAGAGTCGCATCCCACTGACTCCATTTGAGCCATAACCTTCTCAAGTCGCAAAAAGTAGGCTTTAGAAAACTGCTCGCTACCGACAGACAGCTCGATCATCTCAAATCCGCCTAACAACAGTCAAAATACGAAGAAACTGAATGTTACACCCTAATGAGACTTTGGAGTTGGTTGACTGAGCCAAAAGACGACTTGGCATGGTACGAGGACCTCACCATAGGCGAAGCCTCAACATGCCCGATGCCAAAGCTTTCACCTATCTTCGCAAGTCCGGCGAACTCCTCAGGCGTTACCCACCTGGCCACCGGGAAATGGCTTTCCGTAGGCCTGAGATACTGCCCGATCGTGACTATGTCACAACCAACGGAGGCCAGATCCCTGAGAGCAGCTGCAAGCTCGTCATTTGTCTCACCCATGCCAGCGATTAGGCTGGACTTCGTCACCAACCCGGCCTCTTTTGCTCTCGACAACACCGACAAGGACCTCGCATACGAAGCCGAAGGACGCACCACGTATTGCAACCGGGCAACAGTTTCCAAGTTATGGTTCAACACATCCGGATGGGCCCTGAAAACCTTGTCCAAGCTGTCTTCATCTCCCTTGCAATCGGGAATGAGGACCTCGACCTTGGTGCCTGGCGCGACGCGACGAATCTCATTAATTGTCTCGGCAAAAGCTGCAGCACCGCCGTCAGGAAGATCGTCTCTAGCTACTGCGGTCACCACTGCAAAAGAGAGCTTCATCTCCTTGACTGCCTCCGCCACTCTCGCCGGCTCCATGGGATCGAGAGGCGCAGGATGGTTTGTCTGAACCAAACAGAATGAGCACGCGCGGGTGCAGTTTTCCCCATTAATCATGAAGGTGGCGGTTCCATCAGCCCAACACTCAAATATGTTGGGACATCCAGCTTCTTCACATACTGTAGCCAGTGAGAACTTGCGCATGGTCTTTTTGACATCGCGGTACTGCGACCCCATATTCGCCTTGGCACGCAACCATTCGGGCTTTCGGGAGCTGATCGAAAGAAAATGTTCCGCGCTCAGCCCCGCGCGATCCATCCTCTTTGAGAGATTGCTCTTCTGAGGTTCGTGATCACCTGCATCAGCTTTACGGTGAGGGATCAATGTGGAACCTGATTGCGATCGGGCTCTATCTCCGCGCCTGAAACCAACGCTCTGATGAAGGTAGCTACTACCGTCGAAAGCGGCTGCCCCCAACCTCACAAATGCCTCCACGACCTCTTCCATCGAGACATCAATGCCCTCGTTCTTGAGCGAAGTCACAGGCTTGTCAGCGATCCCACAGGGAACGATGTTGTTGAACATTGAGAGATCGGTCGAGACATTCAGGGCAAAGCCATGCATAGAACGATTTCGCGATATTTTGACCCCGATTGCACAGATCTTCCTCGGGTTGCCACTTTGAGGATCGACCCAAACCCCTGGGTATCCGTCAAGCGTTCCGGTGTTTCTGAGTCCAATGTTCGAAAGAACATCAATCACGAGCTTCTCGATCCGATGAACGTACTTCGGGGTCCGGTCAACCTCGTCTGGAACATTCAGTATCGGATAACCTACAAGCTGTCCAGGGCCGTGATATGTCACGTCTCCGCCCCTGTCAGCGCGCACCATTTCAGCGCCAACACTTTTAGGATCAACCAGGATGTTATTCAAGTTGGTTCTGACTCCCAACGTGAATACGCTCGGGTGCTCCAAGAGAAGCAGATACTGCTCAGACGTGTTCAAAAAGAGCGCTCGCTGCAGAGCCTGAGCGTCGTTATATCTCACTCGCCCAAGCCATCGAGTTTGAAGCATTTCGGCCTCCAGTCTGGGCGACCACCAAATCGATGGTAACAGAAGATGGACATTTCATGAACGGCGAGCCTGCTACGCGAAGCCCGCCGTCATTCTTACGGGCCTGTTAGAGTTCTTGAGCCCAGTTCCAGGTTTCTATTATCTCCTTCATCCTTCCGAGGAAGGCAGCTGCATAAGCGCCATCGATGACTCGGTGATCAAAAGAAAGGGCCATAATACCCACCGAGTGAATCGCGATCGATTCGGAGCCGTCAGTCTGTGTAACCACGACCGGCTTCCTCTTGACCCCATCTGTGGAAAGAATGGCTACTTGAGGCTGGTTTATGATCGAAACGGTCATAAAGGTCCCGAATGGACCAGGATTGGTGATGGTGAAGGTTCCACCAACTATGTCATCAGCGGTGAGCCTTTTTGTGCGGGCTCGGTCGGCAAGATCTCGAATGTCACGCGCGAGACCGCGAAGCCTCTTGGTGTCAGCTCCATGAATAACCGGAGCAATCAGACCCTCCTGATCGAGGTCGACTGCTATCGACAGATTCAGATCTTTGTGAACCACGAGTGCATCCTCTCCAACTGAAGCATTCAGATGTGGGAATGTTCTCATAGCCTCAACCGTCGCTCTAGCTATGAATGGCAGATATGTGAGCGAGAAGCCCTCCTCGTTCCTGAACTGCTCCCGGACAGCCCTTCTCACCCTCTCAACCGCCTCGAAATCAATCTCTATCGAAACCAATGCATGTGGCGAAGTAGCCTTGGATCGCACCATATGCTCGGCCGTTCGCCTACGTATATTAGTGAACGGAATGACCTCGTCTCTCGGACCTGCACTCACTGCCTCCACTGCCACACTGCGAGCAACCGGCGGCTGGATCCTCGGAGGTGCCGAAATGACCGACGATGCGCCAAATACTTCTTGTGGTCTAGGAGCAGGCTGTGGCTCTGGAGCTGGTGCTGGCGCAGCTTGAGCGGCTGGCGCAGGCTGTGGAGCCTTTGCCTCAGATGCTGCAAGACGATCCAGATACGAAAGAACGTCAGATCTTGTTATTCGGCCGCCTGCACCCGTACCGACGATATCGGCTGGATTGAGATCGTTGTCGCTAATTAGCTTCCTGACCACGGGAGAAAGGAGCATCGCGCCATCAGGCTGCTCGACCCTCGGTTGAGCAGCAATGGTTTGTTGGGCTGCAACCGGAGCTGGCTCTGGAGCTGGAACTGGCGCTGGAGCAGCTTGAGCGGCTGGCGCAGGCTGTGGCTCTGGAACTGGTGTTGGAGCTTCCGCTGCGACAGAAGCTGGTTGAGGTGCGGGCTGGGTTGCCGGAGCAGGCTGTGGCTCTGGAACTGGTGCTGGAGCAGCTTGAGCGGCTGGCGCAGGTGCCTCGCCTTCGGCCGAGACTATGGCTAAGACGGTGCCCACGTCTACAGTCTCACCCTCTTGCACAAGAATCTGCATCAGGACTCCGCTCGCCGAAGACGGCACCTCTGAATCGACCTTGTCTGTCGACACCTCAAAAATAATCTCGTCCTGTGCTATGGTATCGCCTACCTTTTTAAGCCACTTGGTTACCGTACCTTCAGTAACAGTCTCTCCAAGCTGTGGCATTGTAATCTCAGCCAACGTGAAGTCCCCTTCCTGTCAAAGCCATAACTGTCTCGCCGAAAGCCTCGGAGAGTGTCGGGTGTGGTTGAATGAACTGTGAAACCTCTTCAGGTGTAGCTTCCCAGTTGACCGCAAGATATCCTTGGCCAAGTTGCTCCGTCACCCATGGTCCCACCATGTGAACACCTAAAATCCGGCCAGCTGAACCATCCGGCATTCTCTCAGCCACAACCTTGACAAGGCCGTCAGTTTCGCCAACAATTCTGGCCCTGGAATTACCTCCGAACGGATCTTTTTTCACAATAATATCTACTCCTGCAGCGCGAGCAGCCTCCTCCGTCATCCCTGCAAATGCGACTTCGGGATGGCAATAGATGCACCATGGGACCTTTGAATAGTCAACGGGGACTGCGGGCTCCCCAAGAATGTGCTTTATGGCGACAACCGCCTCGGCAAATCCGACATGGGCAAGCTGAGCTGTCGCTACAAGATCACCAATGGCATAGACTCCCTGCTCAGAAGTCCTCATAAACTGGTCGACGACAACAAAACCGCGCTGATCGATGTCAACCGATGCGTCCGGCCCTAGCAGGCCTTCAGAATTGGGTCGTCTTCCCACGGAGACGATTACCGCTTCCACTGACACGGATTGCTGTTCACCGAAATGAACGGCAGTTCCCGTGCCGTCTGGGTTAGGCGTGTGTCCAGACACTGCAACTCCAGCATGGACATTGATTCCCCGACGTCTAAATGACTTGAGTACCACGTCAGCAACATCTTTGTCTACACCGGTAAGGATCTGAGGCAGCGCTTCCAGAACGGTGACCTTGGAACCGAGGTCCGCCATCATAGATGCAAATTCGCATCCAATGGCACCACCACCGATCACGGCAACACTGGCCGGGAGTGACTCCAGCGAGAGAACCTCGTCGGATGTCATCACGATCTTCCCGTCCACCTCGAATCCGGGGATCGATCTCGGAACCGAGCCAGATGCGAGTATGACATTCTGACCCTCGAAAATGCGGCCATCCGATACTTCTACGCGACCGCTGCCGAGATATCTCCCAACTCCTTCGATCGTCTCTATCTTCCGGCCTTTCATCAAACCGGAAAGGCCCTTCCAGAGCTGATCAACCACCTTTTGCTTCCTAGCCTGCGAGATCGAAAAGTCGATCTTTGGCTCTGACACGGAGATCCCGAATTCCGAGGCTCCGCCTACCGCTCTGAATGCCGCAGCTGTCTCCAGGAACTCCTTTGCTGGTACACATCCCCGGTGCAAACAAGTTCCACCGACCTTGTCCTTTTCAACTACTGCAACAGACAGTCCCGCCGAGGCCCCGTACAATGCAGCTGCATATCCTCCGGGCCCTCCACCAATAACCAGGACGTCGTATATATCTGACGTCGGACTCACCTCCAAGATCGTTCAACGCTGGATCAAAGTCCACCAATGCATGAAATTAAAAACAGTCATCCGTTTGAACTGTGCTTTTTGTGTCAAGTTCACCTTATTCGCGCCTGGAAAGTTACGGGCAACTAGACCTTTGATTCGCTTAGATTGCTATCAGAATCGTTAGGGTAACACCATCGATGGCCCAGCTTGATCAAAATTCGGATGCACCCATGAGCCGAACAAGATCGAGAGTGACAGCGCAGTCAACCCGAGACCGGTGCCCTGCTGAAGGCAACTTTTGGTACTGGTAGTTCCCAAACCTCGGATTCCACGCACCGACATAGGCTGAGTACTTGACCATCACGCAGTCCCACTCGCAGTTCAGCTTCGGAAGATCATTTCTCACAGCTTCGTAGAACAACATCCCGCGGTCGAACGAGCTGTTGTAGGCAAGCACCAGCTTGTTGCCGGTCACGTCCTGGAGTCTTGACCATGCGTCAGACATGGAAGGGGAGCCGTAGATCAGCTCGTCAGAGATGCCGTGGATGGAGGCAGCGTCGTCCGGGATCGGAACTCCAGGATCTATCAGAGTGTCGAGTACGAGGTCGCCCCGCCCATTTAGTATGCTGATCTCTACTACGCGCGAGTATCTCGGATTCAACCCAGTGGTCTCCGTATCCAATATGCACCAGTCGTCCGGATTCTCAAGGAGCTGCCTGCTCCATTCGATTGACCTCATGCGATCAAGCTGCCTTTGGCTAGTGCTGGGCTCAGGAACCATAACTTTGAAGATAACACGAAGTAGCTACATTCG
>JAJZBG010000061.1 GCA_021799035.1 Actinomycetes bacterium
ACCAACCCTTGTGTTTGCATTTGGTTGTGATTGCCGATGGAAGACTTCAACTGCCTATCAGCTCGAGACAGACCTCGGCGATGGATTTGGCGGCCAAAGGCCGAGCCACCTCTGATGCAGCCTTGGCCATGCCTTCTGGCAGGGATCGGTCACTCAAAAGTTGCGCGGCAGCTCTGGCGAGATCCAGGGGAGTTTCGCAATGAAACGCAGCACCAGAGTTCATGAGCCATCGTGTGTTGCCCGTTTCCTGTCCCGGAAGCGGCCGGAAAATAATGAGAGGTCTCCTCAGCGAAAGCACCTCGGAAGTTGTCAGCGCTCCGGCCTTTGTGATCACTACGTCAGAGCCAGCCATCCACTCGTGAATGTTGTTCTGATATGGGAGGATTGTGAGTCTTGTCTCGCCAGCTTTACGTCTGCCAAGGTGCTGGAAGAGTGCGGCATCTTCGGCAGTGATGACGACCAAGCGAACCTCGTGAGACAGGCTCAGGAGGTTGTCAATCGCTTTCAGAGCAGGCTTGGGCCTCATTCCTTGAGACCCTACGATGAAAAGTATGTGGGGAACTGAGTCCCATCCAAGCTTCTGCCTCATTGTTGCGTAGTCCAAAGGTGAATGAAAGGCGTGCCGGAGTGGAATTCCGGTGGCACTCACCCTCGACCGGTCGAATCCTCGTTTCATCAACAGCTCCTGGACTTCACCGGTCGGCACGCAGTAGTGGTCGATATTGGGTCGAATCCAGTCTGGATGCACAACGTAATCTGTGACTATTGCTAGGGAATGTCCCAAGTACCGCTTTTCACCGCGAAGGACAGACACGGCCATTAGGGGCATTGGGTGGGTGACTATCACCAGGCGTGGGCGCACCTCTTCGAGCAGTTCACCAAGGCGACTGAGTCCAGGCCTCTGCTCAATTTTGTTCCAAGACTCAAATCTCGACATCCAAGATGTTGTTCGATACATGAGGCCGTAACCGGTGGGCCAGTTCTTAGCTAGAGATTGATGGCCCCAAGGAATTCCTTTTGCCAGATTTCTGGGCAGCAGGGAAAGGTAGTCCAGTGTTTCAGTTCGGATCTCCGGATTTCGTTCGAGAAGGGCTTCAGTTATTGCTTGCGAAGCTTGATGATGGCCGAATCCTAATCCAGTGGACAATATCAGTACATCTGGATTGTCATGTCTCATTTGGTATGCTTAGCCTCTTTCCGTGACTTGCTGAGATAGTTGCGTTTGCAGCATTTTGTCCGCTTAGAACTGCACCCTCCAGGCACGCTGGCCAACCGGTTCTCGTCCAATCTCCTGCCAGAAAAAGTCCCGAGATATTTGTCTCATTGTCGGGTCGAAGATGTTCACTTCCAGGCGTGGCCAGGAAAGTCGCATGCGGCTGCCAGACAGATCGGCATGATTCTGCTTTCGGCAGCCTCAGCCTATCTCTCACCTTCTTTTCTACCATGCGAGACAGGTCGGCCATGGGCAGGTTCCGCAACTCTCGTGCGGCGGAAATTGAGACTACGAGAGTTGTCCGGCCAATTGATGACGAAGAGAGCAGGCGTGTGCGATTGAAGACCATCGCTCCAAAGTCGTCGGGTAGAAGCGTGATGTCTCTTTCGAACACGGTGCGGTCATAGAAAAGATAGACGTTGAGTATTGGACTGAAATCGAAGTCAGGGAGTACGAGCATTGAATCCAGCGCACTATTGTCTACCAGTCTTCTCAACTGGTCGGGAGGAAGAGCGAGTATCGCAGCCGAAGCCGACGCTTTGCTGTCAGGCCCCATTGCTGTTACAACACCTGAGTCGCCAATATCAAGAGCATTGACCGGAGATTCGAAGCGAAACGCTACGCCTTGTGATTTCAGAAAGCTTTGAAATTCCTGGGTGATTTCAGATAGGGGGCGAACAAACAAGCCAAGCCGGGCCCCTTTCCAGCCTTGCTTTAGGAGCAGGCTGAATGTTTTGATGGCGAGAGAGGCACTAACCTCATTTGCCCGCGCGTTTAGGATCCCTGTGCCTATAGCTTCCCAGAACAGGCTTATGGCATCTCTGCTTTGTCCGTGGCGCTTGAGCCATTCAGCAAAGGAAATGCCGTCCAACGAATCGGCTGGTCCATTTAGTTGAATAGCAAGCCCTGCAAGCAGAGCTTTGATCCGTTCCATGGGGTCAAGTGGGCCATAGCGCAGGACAGAGCCGGCAAGGTGTAGAGAACCTGGCAACTTCTTAGACCCAAGGCTAGATCGTCCCGAGGAGCTCACAACGGGAACATCGAGCAGTGGCTGGAAGCGGACGGTTGATTCCAGCCCCGCCTCCCTTAGGAGGTATCGAAAGTGGCTACAGAGTCCAAGCAGGACGTGTTCCCCGTTGTCTAGCTGCTCGCCTCTCTGGCGGTCCTCGAAAGAGTATGTTCTTCCTCCGCCCTTGCGGGTCTTTTCCAAGACTGTAACGCGGTATCCTCGTCGACTAAGGTGAAAAGCCGCTGACAGGCCTGCCCATCCGGCGCCCACTACCACAACATCGCAGGGCTTTTCTAGCCGTGCGAATGCCAAAGCGCGCCTCCCATGATCTGAAGAGCCTCCCTGCTGCTCACACTGGTCCGGGAGGTCCAGACATCGAAATCGCTCAGTCTGATCTTCTGAAGAAGAAGATGATAAATCCCGTAGAGCAGCTTCAGGCAGCGAAGCGAGTCTGGGTCGATCAAGTCGAAGAGGTCGGCTGCTTCCTGATAGTACTGCTCTGCACGTTCGGCTTCGAACGAGAGCAGATCTTTGACCTGAGTTGACGGCTGACCACTCAAAATATCCTCTGTTGAAACATCGAATTTGCGCATGTCTTCTACTGGTATGTAGCATCGCCCTCGCTCGGAGTCTTCCGTGAGATCGCGAATTATGTTCGTGAGCTGCATAGCCACCCCAAGCTTCGCGGCAAGCTGCAGAGCCTTTTCGTCTCTGTATCCGAAGATCTCCACGCAAAGGACTCCGACCGCGCCCGCAACGTCAATGCAGTAGTTTTCGAGTTCCTCGTAGGTCTGGTACGTCTGGGGTTCTAGGTCCATCCGCATACCCCTGAGGAGCCCCTTGAAGCCAGCATCGCTTAGGTGAAAGCGTCTGATTGATGCACCAAGCGCAACAGAAACAAGGTCTGGGCTTTCATCCCACTCTTCGGTCCTGGCGTGGTCGTAAAGACGCTCTGCACGAGCTAGCTGAGCGATGGCTTCTTCGCCAGTGAAGTCGTCGACAGCATCGTCGCAGATTCGACTCCATGCATAAACGGCAAAGATGGCAGCCCTCTTCTCGGCGGGCAGCATTCGCATTCCGTAATAGAAGCTAGACCCTGATTTACGGACCTTTCCTGTGCAAATTCTGTAGGCTTCCGAGACTCTTTCTGTGCTTTGAGCATGATTCAAGGTGCCATTTGCCGTAGCGGCGAAACTTCTGGGTCGTCTTGGCCTGGTGAAGGCGTGCTCGCGGTCTTTCCTGTTCGCAAGATTCTTTGCTGAACCGGCAACGATTCGTGCCATAATCAGAGCCTTTTTAGGCTTGGTTACCTGAGGTCTGCCCACGAAGGGGTTGAATCGCTGTCTCCGGACCCCTTCGAGAGCCTCTTCACCGCCTAGCCGATAGGCCTGAAGCTGGAGGCCCAGCCTAGGAGGCACCATTCGCTCCAGTAGCGCACCTTGGTCAAAGAACTGCTGGATTCTCTGAGCTTCGAAGGCCGCCCACCTCGAAATTGCATCCACGTCTGGCTGAGGATTTCCGTTTATGGCGAATTCGATGAGCATCTCTTGCGTCAGGCCAAATTTCTCCAGGTCTTCTTGTGGCCAATAAGCCCTACCACGGCGAAGATCATCGGCTGTATCTTGAAGGAAGTTGGCTAGCTGGAGCCCCGTGCAGATGGAATCGGAGAGCTCGTATCGTTTGCTGTCACGGATGTCGAAGAGGCCTAGGACAAGGCGTCCAACTGGATCAGCTGAGTGGCGGCAGTATTCGAGCGTGTCGTCGATCGTAAGGTAAGTTCGTTCTTCCTGGTCAAGCTCGTTGGCCTTTATCAGCTTGTCAAACTCGACGTAGTTCAGATTGAACCTGCGGATTGTCTCTGTGAGCGCGCGGAAGATGGGATGGTCAGCTGTTCCATTGAAAGCGTGGTCCAGTTGGTCGCGCCAAGCCTTCAAAGCGCGTTTGCGATCCCCATCAAACTCGTCGCCGAGGTCGTCTGCACCACGGCAAAATGCGTAGATTGCGCTGAAATGGGGTCTTAAATGCCTGGGAATGAAGCTCGATATAACAGAGAAGTTTTCATAGTGGTTACTTGCAATCTTCTGGCAGTACCGGAAGTCATTTTCGATCTGATCGCCGGCTATCGAAGATGTCATGACAGCCTTTTCTCCCTATTTGCCTTTTGGTAGCGAGCCAGAGCAAGCAACGGAAACACATCTCTATACAAGGTGTAGTTGATGTAGAAGTCTCCCGGAAATCCTGTCCCGGTGTACTCCGGTTCGTCCCATCCCCCTTGGGAATTTTGATTACTGATTAAGTAATTTACTCCTTTTTTGGCCGTCTCGCTTTCTGAACGTCCTCCAGCCACTAGGGCCATGACCGCCCAGGCTGTCTGAGATGCCGTGCTCGTGCCGACGCCTCTAAGCGTGGGGTCGCTGTACGATTCGCAGCTTTCGCCCCAGCCACCGTCTGGATTCTGGTGCTTTTCGAGCCAGCTGAGCGCCTTCTGGATCCACGGCTGGGACATGTCATAGTGGATCGCCTGAAGACCTGGAATGACCGCGCCAATTCCATAAACGTAGTTGACACCCCACCGGCCAAAGAATGACCCGTCAGGTTCCTGTTTTTCGCGTAAGAAGCTCACGCCTTTTTCTACGACTTGCCAGGCGTCATCGTATCCGAATTGGCCCAGTGCTTCGAGGACATGTCCCGTAACATCCTCTGTGGGAGGATCGTTGACCCATCCGAAATCGCTAAAGGGGATGCGTGTAACCCAGGTCTTCACGTTTTCCGCGTCAAATGCGCCCCATCCGCCATTTCTGCTCTGCAGCTTGACCATCCAGCGAAAACCTTTAGTCAAAGCGCGTTTCCGGCCTTTTTCATCCGGAAGTCTCACCTGGTTCAGTGCCATCAGGACGATTGCGGTGTCATCAACATCGGGATAGTTGTCGTTGTAGAATTCAAATGGCCATCCACCCGGTTTGACATTGCCTCTGCGAACCGCCCAGTCGCCCGAGGCACGGAGAACCTGCTGGTCCATCAGCCATTTGCCGGCAGTTACGAGAGATGGATCCTCCGGGGCCAGGCCGGCCTCTCGAAGGGCAAGTACAGCGAGTCCGGTATCCCAGGTTGGAGAGACGCAAGCTTGGAACCACCAACGTTCGTCCGAGTCGCTGACTCCGAAGTTTTCCAGCCCTTCAAACCCCCGTCTGAAGCATGGGTGATCAGTGCGATCGAGAACTTTGAAGACTATCAGTGCATAGAACCAAGGAGGCTGAATGCCACCCCAGCTTCCATCTTGTTCCTGGCGCTGAACCAGCCATCTGAATGCCTTTTCAATCGCAGCGGATCGGCCGGGATGCTTTGAAGCGTTATGGTAGCGATGGAGAAGGTCATCAGCCAGATAGAAGAAGTAGTCCCATGCGTCCTTTTTCTCGCGCTTGCGTGGGAGACCCTGGTAGAGGTCGCTCACCCTCTCGTCCTCTGCGACTGGAAACACCGGCCTGTGGGACATAAGCACAGAGAGCGCTACGACGGTAGGCCTGGCCCAGCTGGCGAAATCCCAGATGCTAATGGGAGAGGACTGAGGCAGCCACATCAGCTCTGGCGGGAGGATTGGGAGACTCTCCCAGCCGTATTGTCCGAGCAGTGCAAGCCAGAATCTCGTGAACACGCGGCTTGCTTCGATGCCACCATGATCTGCGATGAAGTTGCGAGCACTTTCCATTGGTTTTGAAGCCGGGTCGTAGTGCAAGAGCTTCAGTGCCTGATACGCCTCAATAGTGGCATTGAGGTCTCCGTGATCACCGTAGTAGATCGACCAGGAGCCATTTGGATTCTGCTGACTAAGTATGTAGTTCGTGATCTTTGTTTCACGCTCAGGCATCCGTTTGTCGAGAATGTGAAGGAGCATGACATACTCCGCTTCCATGCAGACATTCGAGAGTAGTACTCCCCACCAGTACCCTTTTTCGTTTTGGAGACCGAGCAAATGCTTGCGTGCTGCGTCAATGGAGCGAGATAGGGAATCCTGTACAACCGTCTCCGAAACAGTCATGTCGCCAACCTTTCGTTGCTTGAGATCATCGTC
The DNA here is from genome assembly GCA_021799035.1 of Actinomycetes bacterium. GTDB lineage: Bacteria > Actinomycetota > Acidimicrobiia > Acidimicrobiales > Acidimicrobiaceae > SCQM01. Next base: position 6,292 of record JAJZBG010000061.1, read on the forward strand.
AAAACCCATTTCGGGTCGCGGCCCCTTGCCCGAGGAAAAGGCTTCTCGTGGAACTTTTTGATAACAAGATTAGCTTTGAACTCGTTGTTGTTTGGCGTTTATGCAGGGTATTACCACTATTTAGCTGAAACAGAGACTCTTTACGGGGTTAAATGGCTAGTTGCAGCGCTATTAAGTGGCTATAAAAGGTGGTATTACCTTGTGGGCTCGAGGTAAGGCGCGACGATCTCAGAGGTGCTGTCCAGCAGAAACTGCGCTACGTGACCGAGTTCTGTAGCAATCGGAGAATCAAGTTGATTGGCGCTTTCTTGGCTCAGCCGAGCGAAGCGCTGTGCTTGAGACCAGGCGGTCGCAATTCCACCGGACGAGAGGATTATTTTGAGGGCCTTGTCAATGCTGGAATCGTCCATAGTGCGTGACAACAAGGATTCCAATTCATTCTTGTACGGGCTCTTGAGGGCTTCGATTACTGGTAGCGTGTATATTCCCTCGATGAGATCCTGGGCCGGAGTCTTTCCAAGAACATCTGCCGTGGCTACAAGGTCAAGGATGTCATCTCGGATCTGAAACACCATACCTAAAGAGCGGCCTACCTCGGTTACAGTCTCGATGTAGTCCCTGTCTAAATCAGCCGCTAGCGCCCCTATCCTGCACGCTGTTGCCATTAGCGACGCGGTCTTACCGGAGATTGCCTTGAAGTACGACTCGCTGGTTCGCGTGAGCGAGAACGACGAGTGGGCTTCGAGAATCTGCCCTGCACATAGATCTGCAAGTGTGTTTGCCAGGAGCTCAGCAATCTCCTGGCCTAGCCGGGCAGCAATTCCAGCTGCCTTCGCCAGGAGATAGTCTCCTGCCACAATTGCGATCACGTTGCCCCATCTGAAATTGACGCTCTTCACATTTCGCCGGTCCGAAGCGTCGTCCATTACATCGTCATGATAGAGCGATCCAAGGTGAACGAGCTCAACTGCGATACCCGAAAGGAGCACTTCCCGGCTAATTTCGGCGCCACCGGCAGCAGCGGAAGTAATGGCCAAAACTGGGCGAATGCGCTTGCCGCCTGCGTCCATAAGATGGCGAGATACCTCAGAGAGGAAATTGTCGTCAATCGCGACTGACTCTCGCAGTAGCTCTTCAAAATTCTCGAGGTGGGCGTCCAAGTTCAGCTTGGTGAGGGCGTCGGTAATCTGCACTATTAAAGAAGATAGGCCGTATCAGAGAAAAACTTACAATGCTCTTCAAAAAAAGTCTTTCAGGCGGCAAACCACAACTCGGGAAGTAACTGGCGAGTTTCAGTGTTATCTATTGGTATATAAAGAAAGAGTTGAAAGGCTTTCGCAGAAGTATCAAGGTCACGGTAGACTGTATATAGTCCCATAGGCCCCAAGAGGGAGGCGGACAGTTTGTTCGAACGCTTCACAGACAGAGCGAGACGGGTTCTAGTCCTAGCACAGGAAGAAGCTCGGCTCTTAAACCACAACTTCATAGGAACCGAACACATCCTACTCGGGTTGATCCACGAGGGTGAGGGTGTAGCTGCACGTGCCCTTGAATCGTTTGGGATCACTCTTGAGGCAGTGCGGGAAAAGGTAGAGGAGACGATTGGCCCAGCTGGAGGTACAACTGCGGGTTCTCCCCCATTTACACCTCGGGCCAAAAAGGTCCTTGAGCTCTCGCTACGTGAAGCATTGCAGCTTGGGCACAATTACATAGGTACCGAGCATATGCTCCTTGGCCTTGTGCGAGAAGGCGAGGGTGTGGCTGCCCAGGTTCTCGTCAGCCTTGGCGCTGATCTGCCTCGCGTTCGCCAGCAGGTCATTCAACTTCTCTCTGGCTATCAAGGCAAAGAGACCGCTGGTGCAGGCGTCGGTCCAGCGACTACAGCAGAGACTCCTGGCGGGTCTCCGGTGCTTGATCAGTTTGGACGGAACCTGACCGCTATGGCACGCGACAAGAAGCTGGATCCCGTAATAGGGCGTGACCGTGAAATTGAGCGCGTGATGCAGGTCCTTTCGCGCAGATCCAAGAACAATCCCGTCCTTATAGGAGAGCCGGGAGTAGGAAAGACAGCAATTGTCGAAGGCCTTGCACAGAGGATCGTGGCTAACGACGTGCCTGACATCCTCAAGGGAAAGCAGCTTTATACGCTCGATCTCGGGGCTCTTGTGGCGGGTAGTCGTTACCGGGGTGATTTTGAAGAGCGCTTGAAGAAGGTTTTGAAAGAGATTCGTACTCGTGGAGACATCATCTTGTTCATCGACGAGTTGCACACTCTTGTTGGAGCGGGTGCTGCAGAGGGAGCCATAGATGCAGCGTCGATACTCAAGCCAATGCTGGCACGGGGTGAGCTGCAAACCGTCGGCGCGACGACTATAGACGAGTACCGAAAGCATCTTGAGAAGGATGCGGCGTTGGAGCGACGTTTTCAACCGATAAAGGTTGAGGAACCTGCACTAGTGCACACCATCGAAATTCTAAAAGGTCTTAGAGAGCGGTACGAGAGCCATCACAGCGTGACAATCACTGATCAGGCTCTTGTGGCTGCTGCCAATCTTGCAGATCGCTACATTGCCGACAGGTATTTGCCGGACAAAGCAATAGACCTAATCGACGAGGCGGGTGCCAGGCTTCGCATCAGGAGAATGTCAATGCCCCCTGAAATGCGCCAGATCGATGACGACTTGGCGCGTATTCGGCGCGAAAAGGACAGTGCGCTTGAGAAGCAGGCCTATGACGAAGCTAAGAGGCTGGCAAATAAGGAAAAGGAGAAGCTTGACCAGAAGGCTGCTCTCCAGAACGTATGGCGCAGCGAAGGCAGAGACCTTTTCGATGTAGTTGACGAGGATGTCATTGCTGAAGTTCTGGCTAATTGGACAGGTATTCCTGTGTACAAGCTGACCGAAGAGGAGACTGCGAAGTTGCTTCGCATGGAGGATGAGCTCCACAAGAGGATTGTTGGACAGCAGGAGGCAATCTCAGCTCTGTCGCGTGCAATAAGACGAACAAGAGCAGGCTTGAAAGACCCGAAGCGTCCCAGTGGATCCTTCATTTTCCTCGGTCCGACCGGAGTCGGAAAGACCGAGCTTGCCAAGACGCTGGCGGAATTCTTGTTTGGCGACGAATCAGCTCTGATTCAGTTGGACATGAGTGAGTACATGGAGAAGCACACTGTTTCCCGCTTGGTTGGGTCCCCGCCGGGTTACGTTGGCTATGACGAGGGTGGTCAATTGACCGAAGCAGTGCGACGCAAGCCATTCTCGGTGGTTCTCTTCGATGAGGTTGAGAAGGCTCATCCTGATGTGTTCAACACCTTGCTGCAGATACTTGAAGACGGTAGATTGACGGATTCGCAAGGAAGGACTGTCGATTTCAAGAACACTATCTTGATCATGACCTCCAACCTAGGTTCAGCGGATCTGCGCAAGGCTAGCATCGGTTTTGCCCAGACATCTGAAGCGGTCACCTACGAGAAGATGAAGCTCAAGGTAAACGAGGCTCTGAAGGCTCACTTCAAGCCGGAGTTCCTCAACCGGATCGATGACGTCATAGTGTTCCATGAGCTATCGAAGGTTGAAGTCACCGAGATCGTTGACATGCTCATAAAGAGGATTCAACAGCACCTGGAGTCTTTGGGTATAGGCTTCGAAATGACGCAGGCTGCGAAAGAGCTTGTTGCAGAGCGAGGCTATGACCCAACCCTTGGTGCCAGGCCACTGCGCCGTGCAATCCAGCGCATGATCGAGGACCAGCTCTCAGAGAGACTTCTTTGGAAGGAGTTCAGAGTCGGCGAAACCGTCATCGTGGATGCGCAAGATGACGAGATTGTCTTCAGATCGGTAGAGGGTTTTGTGCCCCCGGCCATTGAGTTGGCAGAATCTGGTTCGGGCGTAGATCAGATCTAAATCTGATTTGTCGGATGCATTGAGGGAGGCTATGTCTCCCTCAATTGTTTTAATTGGTGTTTTGATCGCTCTGCGCGGCAAACCCCGTCCGTGAGGGCGGGGAAGGATAATGCTAACGGCGTAGCCGTTACAAGGTGTATCGCATTATCTGTGTCACACCCAGGAGCTAGGGTAATACCGTGAGCATC
>JAJZBG010000015.1 GCA_021799035.1 Actinomycetes bacterium
GGCATCCCTAAACGATGTCAGTCCTTGACTGTCAAACTCCTGTTCACAGCCCACCATTCCATCTTTACTAGCTTCAGAAATGGACACGCCCTCCGTGTGTCGTGTGAAGGTTACTTTGCACCTGAAGCAAATCTCACCCTCTGCTTTTATGATCACATGAGATGGCAGCAGAAATTGGCACCCCGGAATGGATCGACGAGAGCAACAGAGCCCTGAGACTGCTGCGGTTCGATACTCGTCCAGAGCAGCAAGAACTCACCGTGATCGTAAAGATAACATCCAAGAATGCACTGGCCTCTTATGCTCTCACCCTTGGGAAAGAAGGCCCCAGACTCCAGTCTGCAAGTGACGTTGCAGACGGCGTCGTCCTTTCCATGGACCGAAAAGTCGCAGATGAGCTCCATTCAGGAGCGCGTAGTGTCTCGGACGCGATTTCAGAAGGCGAGATCAAACTTGGAGGACAGGTGGAGATGCTTATGAGAGCAGGTGACATGCTTTCGCAGCTCGCCAAAGCGCTTACACAGCTCCTAGAGTGAGAATGGATGTTCTCATGCCATCACTTTGAGTGATCATGAAATGCCAAGGGTCGCTAAGCGCTCGAGCAGCACCCGAACCTCTGGCGACCCTCCCCCCAGGCATCTGACGCTGGTCACGCAAGAGAAGTACTACTTCCCGAGCAGCGACTCAACCTCAGAACGTTCCGCAACTAGTTCGGCCGCTGTAGCCTTGATTTTCTCGCTCGCAAAGTCATCGTGGCGAAGTCCTTCGACAACGCTCCAGGAGTCTCCAGTCGAGACGATCGGGAATCCGAACTGAATGCCCTCAGGCACTCCGTACTCTCCTCTGGAAACGACCGCAAGGGACACGAAATCTCCTTTGGGAGTCGGGTTAATTATGCTCTTCACAGAATCTATTGCAGCATTTGCAGCCGAGGCCGCAGAGGAAGCCCCTCGGGCATCGATAATGGCTGCCCCTCGCTTTTGAACGGTGGAGATGAATTCGCCCTCCAGCCATGAGTGGTCAGAAATAACCTCTGGAACTGGAACGCCATATATGCGTGCATTCGCGAAGTCTGGGTACTGCGTAGAAGAGTGGTTGCCCCAAATGGCAATGTTAGTCACGTCGTCGACCGTTGCCCCAGCCTTCTTGGCCAGCTGTGTCTTTGCCCTGTTCTGATCGAGTCGCATCATGGCAAAAAAGCGCTCTGCCGGCACTTCCGGGGCAGCTGAGCGCGCAATCAGGCAATTCGTGTTGCACGGATTGCCGACTACCAGCACCCGTATGTCAGACGAGGAGTTCTCTTGGATTGCACGACCCTGAGGGCCAAAAATTCCACCGTTGATCGAAAGAAGGTCTCCCCTCTCCATTCCCGCCTTGCGCGGCATCGCCCCGACCAGTAGAGCCCAGGAAGTCTTATCGAAACCGACTTTTAGGTCGGTGGTCATCACAATGTCTGAGAGGAGAGGAAATGCACAGTCGTCCAGCTCCATAGCAACGCCTTCGAGAGCCTTCATGGCTGGCTCGATCTCGATCAGTCTCAAGACAACAGGCTGGTCTTCACCTAACATCGCTCCGGAGGCAATCCGAAAAAGCAAAGAATAGCTGATCTGACCAGCTGCTCCAGTAACCGCTACGTGAATGGGTTCCTTCTTGATTTTCGACATAGTTACTCCAATTCGTGAAAACCGTGGCTTGCTGAAGCAACTTTACATTGCCCACAAGGCTTCACGGCATCCAACACTAACCGGTTGCTTACAGATGATCGACAATTGCTGCAGCAAACTCCGAACACTTGACCTCGGTGGCTCCCGTCATCAACCGAGCGAAATCATAGGTGACGACTTTGTCAGCAATCGTTGCTTCAAGTGCGCGAACAATGTCGTTGGCAGCCTCAGTCCAGCCAAGATGCTCGAACATCATCACGCCGGAGAGAATTACCGAGCCTGGGTTCACCTTGTCCTGACCCGCATACTTTGGCGCAGTGCCGTGGGTGGCTTCGAACACGCCATGACCGGTGACGTAGTTGATGTTTCCTCCGGGTGCAATGCCGATGCCTCCGACTTGAGCCGCAAGGGCGTCAGAGAGGTAATCTCCGTTTAGATTCAGAGTGGCGATCACGTCAAATTCATCTGGCCGAGTAAGCACCTGCTGGAGGGTTATATCCGCGATCGAATCCTTGACAAGGAGCTTGTCACCCGGGTTGCCGCCACAGTCATCCCAGCCGACCGCGACATCTGCGAACTCTTCGCGCACTAGCTGGTAACCCCAGCCCCTGAAGGCACCTTCGGTGAACTTCATGATGTTTCCCTTGTGCACCAGGGTCACACTCTTACGATCATGATTTAGAGCGTACTGAATAGCCGCCCTTATCAAGCGCTTCGAGCCTTCCTCAGAAACTGGCTTTATTCCAATTCCTGATCCGGGCCTGATGTCCCAACCATAAGAGTCATGAAGATATGAGATAAGCTGGTTGGCCTCTTTCGTGTTGGCCTCAAGTTCCAGGCCGGAGTAGACATCCTCGGTGTTCTCTCTGAAGATGACCATATCAACCTTCTCAGGATGGAGCACCGGGGATGGCACTCCCGCAAACCATCTGACAGGGCGAAGACACACGTAAAGGTCGAGTATTTGCCTCAATGCTACGTTGAGCGATCGAATTCCGCCACCGATGGGGGTTGTGAGAGGGCCCTTTATGCCGATCAGATGTGTTCTGAAAGCTTCCACGGTCTCGTCAGGAAGCCAACTCCCTGTCTCATTGAAAGCCTTTTCACCTGCAAGAACCTCTTTCCAAGCGATCTTCTTCCCGTACTTTTTGGCCGCCGCATCCATCACGAGCTGTGAAGCCGGCCAGATGTCGACGCCTGTCCCGTCGCCTTCGATGTAGGGAATGATTGGTTCATCAGGAACAATTAGCGAGCCTGAGCTCGACATGGTAATTTTTTCAGCCATAGCCTCGATAGTACCTCTCTGACAGTCAACTGTCTAAATGATGCAACACAAGTTTCATACATGTGGCCTCAACCAATGTACAAGACATCTACCTTCCAAGCCCCAAGCCCTCATAAATCTGCACCGTCGTTGACGCCTCGTTCATGGTATATACGTGGATTCCTGGAGCACCCCTTTTCAGGAGTTCCTCTGACAGCTCGATGGCAATCTCCACTCCCACCGCCTTGACAGCTTCGACACTGCCAGAGGCGCGGTTGAGCCGCTCCCGCACCTGATCAGGAATCTTGGACCCGGAGAGCTGGGCCATCCTCTCCAGCGTTTTCACCGAAACAGGAGCCATAACACCTGGGAGGATCGGCTTAGAAATACCGAGCCGGTCCATGTCATCCACAAGCCTGAAATAGAAGTCGGCAAGGAAGAAGAACTGGGTGATAGCCATATCTGCCAGTTCAAGTTTTTTGGCAAGCATCTTCCTGTCGGTTTCGAGATCAGGCGAGTCAGGGTGCCCTTCTGGGTGTGCTGCGACTGCAATAGAGAAATCTCCCACGGTGCGTGCCAACTGCACAAGATCGATAGCATGGGCAAGCTCACCCTCTGCCAGCTTTGCATCTCCGTTCAGCGGGGGATCACCCCTGAGTGCAAGGATGTTTTCAACGCCGGCTCCGAGGTACCGCTTGAGAATATAAACCAGTTCGCTCTTGGTGTGCGCTGCCGTAGTGAGGTGAGCCATTGGCTCTATGGAAGTCTCGCGCCTGATCCTCAACACTAAATCATGTGTACGCTCTCTCGTGGAGCCGCCGGCGCCGTAAGTTATGGAGGTGAAGGTAGGGTGAAGCTGTTCTAGCACCGGAAGCGCAAGTTCAAGCTTTGCTTCTGATTCCGGCGAGCGCGGCGGCCAGAGTTCTATCGAAAAAGTGGGTCTCTTTGAGCTGGCAACTATCTCAGCGATCTTTGCCATAATGTCTCTCCGCCGCAAGCACGGTGTTGACAAGCAGCATTGCCCTAGTCATGGGACCCACGCCCCCTATTCGAGGAGTGACCCAGCCAGCGACCTCCGCGACATCGTCGTCGAGATCCGACAGCAGCTTGCCGTTGACGAATGTAGTGCCTGCGCCAACAACAGCTGCTCCAGGACGCACCATCGAACCCTTGATGAGGTGCGCCTGACCGGCAGCGGCGATCACAATATCTGCCTCCCTGGTGAACGCTCCGATATCGTCGGTGCCTGTGTGAACAACAGTGACCGTTGCGTTGCAACCCGGCCTTTTCAAAGTGAGTAGGAGTGATAAGGGTCGGCCGATGGTGAGGCCTCTCCCCACTATGACAACCCTTGATCTCTCGGTCTTGACTCCGAAATGGCTCAGAAGAGCGAGAATTCCGTTGGGTGTGCAGGGAAGTGGACCTTCAGCACCCATAACGAGCTTTCCCAGATTGACCGGATGAAGCCCATCAACGTCTTTGTCGGGGTCGACTCTCATCAAAGAGGTCACCTCATCCAGATGTTTTGGAAGCGGCAGCTGTATAAGGTAAGCGTCAATATCACCATTTTGGTTGAACTCATCAATAACAGAGTTGAGCTGATCCTGGCTTGTATCGGCAGGCAAATGGCGATGAAAAGACGCTATGCCGACCTCTTCGCAGTCCTTATGCTTCATGGCAACGTAACGGGCGGAGGAGGCGTCGTCACCAACAAGGATCGTGCCGAGCCCGGGTTTCTTCCCCTTTGCGACAAGATCGTGGACTCGAACGGCCAGCTGAGCCTTCATCTCATCGGCGACTTTTTGACCATCAAGAAGCTGAGCTGCCATGTTCAGTGCCTGAAATGCCTTTCTCCAGTGAATATGAGAACAACTCCGGCCTCGTCGGCCGCATCGATGACCTCTTGGTCTCGTATCGACCCTCCCGGTGAGACAATTACGGATACACCTGCAGAGGCAAGCGCATCGAGTCCATCACGAAACGGGAAAAAGGCATCTGACGCAGCGACCGAACCACTTACCCTATCCCCGGCCTTCTCCACCGCTATCCGTGCTGAGTCAACCCTGTTCTGCTGGCCGGCTCCTATGCCCAGTGCCATCCTGTCCTTCACAATTACTATCGCATTAGAGCTCGTCCGAGCACAGAGCTTCCACGCAATTTCCACGTCTTGCAGCTGACTGTCACGCAGCTTGGCCTTGGAGACCACCCTGTACGCCTCCGGGGCAACGCTGAAGAAATCACTGTTCTGAACTAGGAATCCTGCACCTATGGAGCGAATTTCGATCGAGTTTGCTTCAGGAGCAGGCGCTGCTATCAACCTGGTGTTCTTTCGCTTGCCTGCCATAAGCTTCAGAGCCTCTTCATCGTACGAAGGGGCAATGATGACATCAGCCTTTGGATTGGCCAGGATCATGTTTGCAAGCGCCAGATCCACACCTCGGTTGATTGCGACAATGCCGCCAAAGGCAGAAATTGGGTCGCTTTCAAATGCGGTCTGGTAGGCCTCTTCGATCGTGCCCCTGATTGCGAAGCCACACGGGTTGGCGTGCTTGATTATGGCTACCGCAGGCTCCGCCCCAAACCCATGGAGGAATCTCCAAGCTGCGTCGGTGTCGAATATGTTCAGATACGAGAGCTCCATGCCAGAAAGAAGCTTTGCCTCGTCCCACCAACTGGCTACGCCGGGCTGCCTGTAGCGAGCGCCAACCTGGTGCGGATTCTCACCGTATCTTAGGTTGGCGGCACGTTCCAGTGTCATCGTGATGCGCCTTGGAAGCACCTCTGTCTCTCCCTCGGCTGCGAGCCAGTTCGCAATAGCGGTGTCGTAGCGAGCCGTCAATTCAAAAGCCTTGAGTGCCAGCGATCGTTTGGTCTCAAGAGAGACCTTGCCAGCTTCTTCGAGTTCACGGAGCACCATGGGATAATCTGAGGGATCGACTACCACTGCCACATGCGCATGATTCTTTGCTGCAGCTCGGATCATCGTCGGCCCCCCGACATCGATGGTCTCGATTCCCGGCCTTTCAAAGAAGGGATAAAGATTGCAAACCACAAGGTCAAAGGGGACTATTGAACGCTTTTCCAGGTCCTGTCGGTGGCTGTCTTTGTCCAGGTCAGCTAAGATCGCGCCGTGAATGTTCGGGTGCAGCGTCTTCACCCTGCCATCAAGCATCTCGGCAGCTCCGGTCACTTCTTCGACGCTCTTGTGGCTGATGTCGTTCTCCCGCAGCGCGGCCGATGTCCCTCCACTGGCAACCAGCTCAAAACCAAGGCGTGCAAGACCCCGTACAAAATCAATCAGACCGTCTTTGTAGTAAACAGAGACAAGTGCCCTCATCAAAACTCCTTATGCCTCGTAGCTCTCCAGAAGCAGAACACCCTGATCATTTCTTACAACCCTCATACCCAGATCGAAAGGCCCGACACTCCCGCCTTCCAGGTGCTCGGCGTAAGCAGCTATGGTTGCTGGATACAAGAGCCGTTCCGTTTCTTTGATTCTCTCGTGAAGGCGATCTTTGTCGTCGCTCGGCAACACTCTCACAGCCTCTTGGGCCAGGATGGGCCCCGAGTCCACTTCTAGCGTTGCAATGTGTACCGTACAGCCAGTCACCTTGACTCCATACTCGAGCGCAGAGTCAACTGCATGCCAGCCAGGGAAGGAAGGAAGAAGCGATGGATGGGTGTTGAGAATTCTCCCACCGAAGTGCTCGTGAACGATCGATCCCAGAATAGTGCCATAACCAGCCATGGCCACAAGCTCTATCCCGTGGTCCTCCAAGACTTCCAGAACCTGTCCACTGTAGCCGTCACGATCGAAATCTTCACCGTACGACGTTCGCGGAATCTCGAGACAAGGAACTCCTGCTCTGTTGGCCACTTCCACGGCCCTGCATGGCCTATCGGTGATGACCAGAGAGACATCTATCTTCTTATCAAGAATCGCCTCTAAGATCGTTCCGCTTCCTGATGCCAGTACCCCAATTCTCACGGCTAAAGGCTACTTGGACTTGAGGAGTTTGCCTGTTGGTCACAGTGCATTCTTGGAGTCAAATGTATCCGGCTACACGAGCCAGTTCTCGCAGAGTGCGCGTCTGCGAAAACTGGCTCATTGATTACTTCAATTTTGAGACAATCCCGACCATTAGCTCTGCCGCCTCAGTCGGATTCTTGGCAACGGTCACACCCGCTTCAGCCAAAGCTTTCATCTTGGCCTGGGCTGTACCTTGAGACCCGGAGATAATGGCTCCAGCATGACCCATCTTCTTCCCCGCCGGAGCGGTCACTCCCGCAATGTACGCGACAACGGGCTTGGTCATCTTCTCCTTTATGAACTCCGCAGCCCTTTCCTCCTCGGAACCACCGATCTCACCGATCATGATCACGGCTTTGGTCTCGGGATCAGCTTCGAACGCTGCGAGACAGTCGATGAAGTTGGTGCCAGGAACAGGGTCGCCACCGATTCCTACACAGGTTGTCTGACCAACACCCTTTTGACTGAGATCATAAAGCGCCTGATAAGTGAGAGTCCCGGATCTGGAAACGATTCCCACCGGGCCTCCGGGCAAAGCGATGTCTCCGGAAGTGATACCAATGTTGCACTGGCCGGGGGATATCACTCCTGGACAGTTAGGTCCAAGAAGCCGGGTGCCCGGGAAATCGCGGCGCAAGCGGTTGTACATCCTCGCCTCGTCCTGGGCAGGAATGAACTCGGTAATGCAAACTATGAACGGTATGCCTGCTTGCGCAGCCTCTATGACCGCGTCTGCTGCAAACCTGGGCGGCACAACTACGAACGATGCATCCGCCCCCGTGGCGGCAACAGCCTCTTCGACAGAGTCAAAGATCGGGACCCCGTCGACATCGGTCCCACCTTTTCCTGGCGTGACACCTCCAACTACCTTCGTACCGTAGTCACGGTTTCTCAGACCATGGAAACGACCCTGTCCACCGGTGAGGCCCTGAACGATCACCTTTGTATTGCTGTCAACGAAAATACTCACTTGACGTCTCCTTCATTGGCCAGACTCACTGCAGTGCGGGCGGCATCCAGCATCGTAGGTCTGATTATCAACCTGTCAGAAACATAAGGCTCGATGATTTTGCGCGCCTCTTCTGCGTTCGTTCCATCCAAACGGATCACGAGCGGAGCATTAAGCTCAACTCTGGAAAGAGCCTCAATGATGCCCTTGGCAATCAGATCGCACCGGGTGATTCCGCCGAAGATGTTAACTAGAACCGATTTCACGTTGTGATCGGTGTTGATCACCTCAAGCGCGCTCGTCATTGTGTTGGCGTCAGCACCGCCTCCAAGATCCAGAAAGTTTGCAGCATTGCCGCCCACCTGGTTGACCACATCGAGAGTCGACATGGCTAGCCCAGCTCCGTTGGCAATGATTCCTACAGTGCCGTCAAGGCCTATGTAGTTGAGTCCTAGCTCCCTGGCAAGCTTCTCACGTCCGTCGTACTCCTGGGTCGCCCTGAACTCCTCCCACTCCGGGTGCCTGAATGACGCTGAATCATCGAGCGTCACCTTTGCATCCAAAGCGTGGACACGGTGATCGGGAGTAAGGATGAGGGGGTTTATCTCGACAAGATCCGCGTCCCCCTTGACAAAGGCGTCGTAAAGCTTCACCAGTATCTCAGCCACCCCCTCGATCGCCGGCTGATCTATCCCGGCACGGGTGGCGATTTCACGAGCCTCTGAGACGGTAATGCCATCGAGCGGGTTGACGTGATGTTTGACAATCGCGTCAGGGTCGGTGGCTGCCACCTCTTCAATGTCGACGCCTCCCTTGGCGCTAACCATAGCTAGATGCAGCTTTGCAGCTCGGTCAAGGGTGAACGAGGCATAATACTCTTTCTCGATATCTGAGGCATGCTCGACCCACACCCTTTTGACAAGGTGGCCCTTGATGTCCATACCGAGGATGTTTCCAGCATGGGTCTTGGCCTCATCACTGTTGTTGGCAATCTTGATGCCTCCAGCCTTTCCACGACCACCGACCTGGACCTGGGCTTTGATCACCGCAGGATAACCGACCTTGTCGGCAACTGAAACTGCCTCGTCTACCGTTGTTGCCACGCCGCCGGGCGAGGTAGGGATACCGTACTGGGCAAAAAACTGTTTGCCCTGATATTCAAAAAGATCCACCTTTTCTCTCCTTGAGTTTGATGGTCAGACGTGAAAATCGATCGGTTCGACACTTAGGAAAAGTGATCAGCCAAGGGAGCGTTCCCTCTGATCGAGAGCATCTGCCAGCCACTGCGATATGGTCGGCAACGAGGATCCAGGGGTGAACACCTCTGCAACACCGACCTCTTTGAGCCTAGGTATATCTCCCTCAGGAATGATGCCTCCGACCACGACAAGCACGTCTCCCAGACCTTGTTCCTTGAGAAGTTCGCAAATTCTCGGAACCAGCGTCATATGGGCACCTGACAAGAGCGACAACCCGAGAGCATCCGCATCTTCTTGTGCTACAGCCTGAATGATCTGTTCGGGAGTCTGATGGAGTCCGGTGTAGATCACTTCAAAACCGGCGTCCCGCAGCGCTCTCGCAATCACCTTCACGCCGCGATCATGGCCATCAAGTCCAGGCTTGGCTACAACTACTCGATATCGACGATCCACAGAGGCAAATTGTAGACAGAAATTCAACCATATGTGCAAACACTCTCGGAATTGCAGTCAAAATACCTTGATATCGATGGATTTTAATCTTTTGGCGCATCGTGAACCCCCGACCTTGCGGACGGGGCTTCTAACCCATCCGCTTGATCCCCCACAGAAGGGGACTGCGGCCTTTGAAGGTTCAATTCAACCCGAGAAACTCAATTCTTTGCCCGCGAGGACAGCTGGCTCTCTGTCCTTTGCTCGCTATTTTCACATCGACATATCTTCTGCTGCATCCAAAAGACGCTACCGAAGTTGGATTTTGGCGAGAGCAACATAGCGAATAAGCACTATGTTGGGTTCACTGAGGGTGCCTGGCAATCCGAGCCGGTGAACAGTCTCTGTAGTTGAGTTGTTCGCCTCGAAGGAGAAAGATGAAGCTAGTCGTAGCTGTGGTAAAGCCGTTCAAACTTGATGACGTCAAAGAGGCGCTCGACCGCCTTGGCATCAAGGGAATGACCGTTACTGAGGCTCAGGGGTATGGCCGACAATCAGGCCACACTGAAGTCTATCGCGGATCCGAGTACCAGGTTTCCTTCGTTCCCAAGGTTCGCATCGAGATAGCCCTGGACGACGCCATGGCTGATTCGGTAGTCGACGCAATTGTCTCAGCTGCGCAGACTGGAAAGATCGGTGACGGCAAGATCTGGGTCATACCCATAGAAGAGCTTGTGCGCGTGAGAACCAACGAGCGCGGAACTGACGCGATCTGAAGCCGGTTCCAGCCCATTGTTAACAATGTGGTAACAGTCAGTATTCAATCTCGAAACTTAGCCCTGCCTAACTTGTAGTGGTACTGGCACGAGGGAGACCTCGTAGCAATTCACAATGACGTGGCCAGACGAGACACAAATGTCCAGCGAGAAGGGCTAGGCTATGCACTCCAGTCTCGGCACCATAATCGGTGCCGTCGAAACCAATGCAGCACTGCTGCGTGCATATCATCATGGCAACGCGCCAAAAGACGCTCCCCGTCACCAGTTGCACGTCTTTCAAAACGCGGTCACCATCGGCAAGCCTCCAACCCCGCTCACCCGAAGAGCGACTTCAGGGGCGCATATTGCGGCAAGTTCAACGGAGCATGTTCGGGCTTCGCCTGCCCTATCCCCCGCGCGTGCTCGAAAAGTCACGCATGAAAGGTTCCGTGGCGCTTGGCAAACTGATGTCTGCACTGCGTCATCAGGTGCTCGAACAGCCGGTTCACAATTGCCCAAGATTGTGAAAAGGGCCGTGCCCGAGAGAAACCTGCCAAGGTGCCGGCTGAACGATTTCCGGCTTCGCCCTCGACGACATGCAGGCCTGAGAGGACTGGGCCTTTTTTCTCTGCACTGGAGATTTACAGCGATTCCAAACCTGACTTCAGGCCTTCATTCCACCGGTCAGATTAGTTGCCAGGGAGCCTTTGGCATCTTGGCAATGGACAGTGGCTTCGAGAACCCATACCCGTCCGGGAATTGACTCGATGTCAGTGAGTTCAACGTACTAAAAAGGAGAATCATGAAGCTTGTTGTAGCAGTCATCAAGCCTTTCAAACTTGATGACGTAAAGGATGCTCTGGACCGTCTCGACATAAAGGGAATGACGGTAAATGAGGCACAAGGTTACGGCCGCCAGTCAGGTCACTCTGAAGTGTACCGAGGCGCTGAGTATCAGGTTGCCTTTGTGCCAAAGGTCAGAGTCGAAATAGCCCTGGATGACGCCATGGTAGATGAGGTCGTCGACGCGATCGTGTCGGCGGCACAAACTGGCAAGATTGGGGATGGGAAAATCTGGGTCATACCTATCGAAGAACTAGTGCGGGTGAGAACCAACGAGCGAGGCACAGACGCACTCTAAACCACAAACTCAAGAGCTTGGGGCAATTGCGCAGTTCTTTTGCCCCATTCCGTATTTCCAAGTCTTCTAGTATTGGTGTGCTGAGGAGACGAGGAATTAAATGATGAGTGCTAACCTCCGGTCGACAATTGAGAACTTCAAGAAAGACAGAGCCACTCTGTTTGAGCGATCCCAGATAGATCCTCGCCAGATCACCAGAGAGCTCACGGAACTCAGCGACACTCTCTTGAACAGCCTGTACCCGTCTCCCCCTCCTTCGGGCACTGCACTCATTGCGCTGGGAAGCTACGCAGATTACGAGCTGACACCCAACAGCGACCTAGACATCGTCCTATTGCACCATCCCAAGGTCGAGGTGGAGTCACTTGCCCAATCGATCTGGTACCCGCTTTGGGATGCCGGCCTCAAAATAGACAACTCCGTCAGGACTCCCAAGCAGGCTATACAGATGGCAGCTTCCGACCCTCGAGTGCTCAATGGCCTTTGCAGGCCAAGGCTGGTGGCGGGTGATGCCGAACTCGTCATCGAGATGGATGCGATGCTCCGCCAGGCCTGGAGTAAGAAACGGAAATCCCTTCTGAATTTCGTCATAGGGTACGCAAGGGAACGCCACAGCAACTTTGGTGAGCTGGCCTACCTCTTGGAGCCAGACTTGAAAGACGCCAAGGGAGGGCTCAGAGACTTCTCCGTCATCAAAGCTCTTGAATACCTCGAAGATGCTGACCTGCTCGGTAGCGGTTTGATGGGCGTGTACGATTCACAGAAGACTCTTCAAGATTGCAGAGTCTTGCTCCACATAAAGAACCCAAGGTCATCCAATAGGCTCTTGTTGCAAGACCAAGACGCGGTCGCCGATGCTTTGGGATACCGTGACGCCGATCAGCTCATGGAGCAGGTAGCCCAGTCAGGGAAGACCATCTCCTTTGCCTTCGATACCATATCGCGAAAACTCCTGGCATCAATCTCGAAGCCTACATCCCCGCGCATCAGCCTTCCCGGCTACTTCGCAGTTCATGGAGACGAAATCTCGCTGGTGCTGCCCGAGGGAGCCAGACCTACTTTCTCTATGCTGCTCCGAGCGGCAGCTATCGCAAGCTCACACAGCTTGCACGTATCTGAAAGAGCCATCGAAGAGTTCTCAGATGCGAACATGGAGACGCCTGACCTCTTCAGCGAAGAGGACTATCAGAGCTTCATTAGCTTTCTCTCAGCAGGACAATCGATGATCGAGGTGGCCGAGGCACTGGACCACTTCAGGCTATTTGAGATGATCCTTCCTGAGTGGAAGCAGGTTCGTTGCAAACCGCAACGAAACGCCTACCACACCTATACAGTCGATCGTCACCTGCTAGAGACAGTGTCGAATGCGGCAATGATGAGAAGAAGGGTAAGGCGTCCCGACCTTCTCCTTGTGTCGGCACTTCTTCACGATATCGGCAAAGGCTTCCCCGGTGATCACACTGAGGCTGGAATCCGAATCGTTCCTGGCATATGCAAGAGACTTGGAATGAACCAGCGCGATGAGGAGACCGTCACTTGCCTGGTCCAGAACCACCTTACGCTTGCCGACACCGCCACAAGGCGAGACATATCAGATCCCACCACGATCAGCAAGGTGGTTGAGCTCCTCAAAGAGCCGCTCGTCGTCGAATTGCTAGAGGTCTTGACCGAGGCAGATTCCCTTGCAACAGGGGCCAGTGCATGGAGCAGCTGGAAGTCCAGGCTCGTCTCCGAACTCGCATCCAAAGTCGCAAGAGCAATGGAAGGCCTGCAGCCCCAGGAAAGCTCATTGGAGGACGAGGGGTTTGCTGAACTGATAAGCCAGGCAGGAGAAGGCTGGGCCATGGAAACCGGACACGACATTCTCAAGATCGTCGCTCCCGACAAGCCAGGCCTATTTTCTCTTGTGACTGGGACCCTCGCACTGGTGGGCACAGACATTGTCGCTGCAAAAGTCGGGTCGAGTGGATCGAAGGCTCTCGAGAGCCTTCTACTCCAGCCGCCTGAAGCCAGGCCGACTGACTGGAACCGATTCAAGAAAGAACTCCAGAAGAGCTTCGACGATCCCGCCAGCTTGCATCAACGACTGCAGGACAAAGCCAAGAACTACTCACGATCCCGAAGGAAATCCGGCGTTCAGCTTGTTCCGCCCCGAGTCGTGATTGCCCCCGACGCCTCCTCACGGGCGACGGTTGTTGAGGTTTGGGCCCCCAACCGCATCGGTCTGCTCCATGACATTACTGCAGTGATGGCGGAACTCTCGCTTTCTATCGCCCATGCGAAGGTGTCGACTCTGGGTGATGACGTGGTGGATAGCTTCTACTTGACCGATGGCAACGGAGCTCCGATCTCTGATCCGGCTATTCTGACAAAACTGAGTTCGGCTTTGATGGACGTCCTGGGCGCCCCAGACAAGAACAGCTGATCAGCAGCTTCCGCCTTCGCCGCTCGGACCACTCTGAGGAGGGTACAACTCAGAGACCCTTGCCAAACAAAGAGCTTCTCCAATAACATGCGGGTTGAAATCACCTAATACCCAGCAGTGAAATCGACTGGATCCGACAGAGGCAGCCCTGTCATCCATCGATCAAGCTGCACGCCCAGCAACTCGATGCTTCTAGTGATCACTCTCGGAGAAGACCAGCTGTGATGAGGCAATACGGTAACGTTCGAGCGCCGCCATAGAGGATTTTCGGGCGGAAGAGGCTCTGTTGGGTAAGCATCAAGGAGAACGTAGCGAAGCTTGCCTGAATCAAGTGCCTTGATCAGAGCATCCTGGTCTATTATCGCTCCCCGTGCAAGATTGATAATAGTGAGATCCTCTCTCGCACTCTCGAGCACTTCAGTGTCGATCAGTCCTCTTGTCTGTGCCGTCAGAGGCAGTCCGACCACGACATAGTCTGCATCTCTTATCTCTTTTAACCATTCGTTGCCGGTAAGCTGGCGAGAGACTCCCTCGGCTAAAGCGGAATGCTCCGTTCTGGTCCATGCAACAACTTCCATGCCGAAGCCTTTGCACATCTTTGCCACAAGGGAATTCACTGAACCCAGTCCAAGCAGAAGCAGCTTCGCGCCCTCGAGCTCGCAGAGTTCGACAGATGTGTCCCATCTCGCCATATCGGAATTTCGCACAAAGAACGGAAATTGCTTTGCCGAGGCCAAGATTCCCAACACCGCATATTCTGCCATGGGTCTTGAGAAGTTGTTGCCACCGTTTGTAAGTGCGATCCCACGGTGCACGAAAGTACCCAGAGTGAGTGAATCCACGCCCACGAAATCTGAATGAACCCAGTCAAGCTCTGAAAGAGAATCGATGGCTGCCATTACCCAGGAACCAGCGAATCGTCCGTGACACCACAAGAGTTCAACCTCATCGGCCTTGCCTCTATCTTCCGGGTGAAGTATCTGGCCGTCTTCACCTATCTCCACGAACTCGACCTGAATGTTCCTGCTTCGAGCCAATTCAAAGATGTGATCTCTGGCCATTGCCGTTCCAGCAATCACAATTCGAGAACCCATCTGTCTCCTACGAGTCAGCGACATGCTTCTTGGTTCGATCACAAGCCACCTCCACTTATACAAAATGATTTCTTCGCTTTGTTCGCAGCTGAAAGGTTGACCGGGCGCATCCTGCGCCAGACGGACAGCTCTAGAATCGCAAGCTCACCTTATATACCTTGCCATGGTTGGAAGCGGTACACAACTGTACCCTCCTGGTGAGCCCCGAAGAACCTGGCCCAACACGGGAGGTCACTTCAGAGCTTGTTACTCTCACGAAGAGACCCCGCATCCGCGTGTTTTTCGGAATATGACCTACCAGCCATTCCCGGTGCCAATGGAATCGCTTCGATCCAGCGCACAAGGTTGGCCATTAAACGTCCTGAGCCAACGCACGCAAGGAAGCCACCTGATCGGCATCACCAATGACAATGAGCACTTCGCCCGACCTTATCTCCGCCGTAGGAGGAGGATTGGTGCGGAATTCTCCATCCGAGCCTCTCATTGCAAGCACGAGGGTGCCGGTCTGATCGTGAACCATTGCGCTTCTCAGGGTCTGGCCGACAAGTGGGGACTCGGGAAAGATCTGCACCTGCTCGAGCCGAAAATCGAGGCTCCCGTCATGCATCACGACATCGAGAAACTCGGCCACGTGAGGCTGCACTGCCAGAGCCGCCATTCTCGCCCCACCCAGATCCTGAGGGTTGACTACCCTGTTGGCTCCAGCCTGGTGAAGCTTTGGAACAGCTTGGTCGCTAGCTGCGCGCGAGACTATGAACAGATCTGGCCGCATAGACCTGCCCGTTAGGGTCACATAAAGGTTGTCTGCGTCAGCGTTCAGAGCTGTGATAAGGACTCGGGCCTGGCCTATCCCCGCCTTGCTCAAGACCGCCTCATCCGTAGCGTCTCCGTGTATGTAAGGTCCTTCAACCGTGGATATTCTTTGAGCGGAGACATCGATTACCACTACATCAGCGTGCGATGCTCTCAAATTGTGGTAGATGGCCCTTCCAACCCTCCCCCAACCGCAGATAATCACATGCTGGCTCATCGCCGCAATCTGTCGTTCCATCTTCCGCCTCCGAAACCCTCCACTGAGGTAGCCTTCCACAAACGTCTCAATCAATGCGCTAAATGTGTACGCAGCAGTGCCCACTCCCAGCAGAATCAGAATGATCGAGAAGATCTCTTCTCCTTTGGAAAAGGCATGCAGCTCCCCATATCCGACCGTGGTGACAGTTATCACGGTTTCAAACAGGGCATCTACCAGGCCGAATCCGAAAGACATGTATCCTATGACGCCGCCGATCATTACTGCAATCATCGCGAGAACACTGACAGTCAGTCGACGAGGCACGACGAAGCCGGAGACAGCCATGTCGAGATCCGCATCCCGCCGCCCTTTAAGAAATGAAAGCTTCCCCGCCACTTCCCCGACCTATTCACAAAATTTCCCTGGCTGAATTATGGTATATCAGTGGTGCTCTATTTCTGCAAAATGCAATTTCGCCTCCGCCCGGCTGGATTTGCGCTTTGGGCATTGCTGGAGTCGCACCAGAAGGATGAACGATGATATCTCGGACATTCGCCCCGAAACAGGCGCGTGGTCAATGAGAGCTTGGGTGCAAGAAAGTTGGCTAGGCGCGCTTGATAGGCGCCAGAGAAAGAAGTAGGGTCTTTTCGCCGATAGAGGGGAAGCGAACCGTGATCTCAGCATTCTCTCCCGACCCTCTGGTGCCGGTAACCACGCCTTCTCCCCACTTTGCATGGACAATGTCGTCGCCAGTCTTCAAAGACAGGAGTTCTGGAGCAAACGACCTGGCAGCAAATCCCGACTTCACAGGAGACGTGTCACGCTCAGATTTCGAAACCAGCCTATCGAAACGGCCTGTGAAATAAGCCAGCTCTGCACTCGAGCGTTTCGGTGAGATGTCTTCAATCAACTCGAAAGGTATCTCGTCGAGAAATCTGCTTGGCGGATTCGCCAAACCCTCTCCCCACAGGCCCCGTGAAGTGGCCAACGTCAAAAACAGCTTCTCCTTGGCCCTCGTTATCCCGACGTAGCAAAGCCGCCGCTCCTCTTCCAGCTCCTGCGGCTCCACCAGCGAGCGCGAGTGGGGAAATATCCCGTCCTCCATGCCGCTCAGAAACACCACCGGGAACTCAAGCCCCTTAGCCATGTGGAGGGTCATGAGGACCACGGTGGAGTCAGGAACATCCTCGTCTGTGGCCGACACGAGTGCAATGTCTTCGAGCAAATCGGGCAACGTTTCATGCTCTTCGCCAACGCGAATCAGCTCCTCGAGGTTTTCGACCCTCCCAGTCGCCTCAATTGATCGTTCAGCCTTCAGCTCAGCCATGTACTCCGAACGATCGAGGACGAACTCTATCAGCTTCTTGACCTCTAGCCCAGACGCCGCCAGGTCCCTCGCCTCGGCAAGCATCCCGTTCAGCTCTTTGATGCCGCTCAAGGCTTTTCCTCCGACGCCCGCCTCCTCGGCCCTGGCAAACGCGTCAACAAAAGAGATGCTGACCATGTTTGCGTACAGATCCACCTTTGCGAGTGAAGCATCTCCAACCCCCCGCTTGGGCACGTTGACTATCCTTCTCAAAGAGACCTCATCCTGGGGATTGTTGATGACCCTCAGATAGGCAAGGACATCTTTAATTTCCCTGCGATCGTAGAATCTTGTACCCCCTATGACGCGGTAAGGAATAACCCTGCGGACGAACTCTTCTTCTATTGCACGCGATTGGGAGTTCGTCCGATAAAAGACCGCAACATCAGAGAACGAGTGCGCAGATGACGTTAGCTCTATGATCTTTGAGGCAATGAATGCCGCTTCTTCTCTATCATTTTGAGCCTTGTAAAGCTTTATCGTCTCGCCAGCCCCACCCGATGTCCAGAGGTTCTTTGGAACCCTAGAGGAGTTGTTGGCAATAACCGCATTGGCAGCGTCGAGAATCCTTTGTGTCGAGCGGTAGTTCTGCTCAAGTACCACCCTTTGGGCATCCGGGAAAAAGCTCTCGAACTCCAAGATGTTGGTCATGTCTGCACCACGAAAACCGTAGACGCTCTGATCCGAGTCTCCTACGACAAAAACGTTCCGCGACTCCGCTCCCAGCAGTGCGACCAATCTGTTCTGCACCTTGTTTGTATCCTGGTACTCGTCCACTAAAAGATGGAGAAATCTCCTCTGATAGTTTTCGAGGACGTCGGGGAAGGTCTCGAAAAGGGTCACCGTCATATTGAGAAGATCGTCGAAGTCCATAGCAGACGATGCGAGAAGCCTCCGCTGGTACTCCGCGTAGACCTCTCCAATCTTTCGCTCGAAGATATTTCGGGCTGCTTCGCAATACTGCGAAGGGCTCACGAAGTCCGCCTTGGCCTGCGATATGTAATTTGCCAGGCTCTTGGGTGGAAATCTCTTTGCATCCAGGTCCAGATCTCTTGCCACGTACCCAATAAGGCGCGTGGAGTCAGCCTGATCATAGATAGTGAAGCTTGATTTGAAACCTAGAGCTGGCGCATGTTGCCTCAAGATCCGAACGCAGGCAGAGTGGAATGTCGATACCCACATCCTCCCTGCCACAGATCCGACAAGATCCGCAAGTCGGCTCCTCATCTCTGCCGCAGCCTTATTGGTGAAAGTAATCGCGAGAATTTCGTATGGAGACATTCCCATAGATTCGATCAGATACGCTATTCGCCGCGTCAAGACTCTCGTCTTGCCAGATCCAGCGCCAGCAACAACGACCAACGGGCCGCCAACATGGGTCACGGCCAATTTCTGGGCTGGGTTAAGATCAGAAAATAAGGACTCTAAGGACATAAGTTCAAAAAGTTGGGATGCACGCCAGCTATTCCCATTCGATGGTTCCAGGAGGCTTGGAGGTTATGTCATAGACTACCCTGTTCACTCCGGGTACCTCTGCGATGACCCTCGACGATATCGCTTCCAGCACCTCATAGGGCAAACGGGCCCAATCGGCTGTCATAGCATCGAGTGACGTGACGGCCCTGAGTATGATCGGGTAGGCATAGGTTCTCTCGTCACCCATAACCCCAACACTTTTAATTGCGGGCAAAACAGCAAAACTCTGCCACAATGACCGGGTCAAACCAGCATTTTCGATTTCGTCTTGAACAATCGCATCAGCCTGGCGCAGAATCTCGACACGCTCTGGGGTAACCTCGCCGACAATTCTCACCGCTAAGCCAGGACCAGGGAAAGGCTGCCTCCAGACAATTTTTTCTGGCAGGCCGAGCTCCTCGCCTATCGCGCGAACCTCATCTTTGAATAGGAGCCGGAGTGGTTCGACAAGCTCGAAATCCATGTCATCAGGCAATCCCCCAACATTGTGGTGAGACTTTATCTTCGCAGCATCTTTCGTCCCAGACTCTATGACGTCCGGGTAAAGGGTGCCCTGAACCAGGTACTTTGCTCCTTGTATCTGATTAGCCACGTCCTCGAACACGCGAATGAAAGTAGCCCCTATGATCTTCCGCTTCTCCTCGGGATCAATCACGTCCTTGAGCAGCGAAAAAAACTTCTCGCTGGCATCCACCACCACGAGTTCGACCT
Organism: Actinomycetes bacterium; assembly: GCA_021799035.1. Lineage (GTDB taxonomy): Bacteria > Actinomycetota > Acidimicrobiia > Acidimicrobiales > Acidimicrobiaceae > SCQM01. The sequence continues at coordinate 19,522 of JAJZBG010000015.1, forward strand.
TGAACTGGTTCCTGAAGGTCTTTTCAACGGTTTCCCGTTCCCCACTGCGCATCAGCCCAGTATCGACAAACACGCATACCAGTTGATCGCCAACTGCCTCATGAACCAGTGCGGCTGCGACTGAGGAATCGACGCCGCCAGAGAGTGCACAGATCACGCGCTCCGACCCGATTTGGCTTCGAAGGTCCTTAAGAGACTCCTCTATGATCGAGTAGCTGGTCCAGGAAGCATCGGCACCTACGGCATCGGTCAAGAAGTTGCCGAGAAGCTGCTGACCAAAGTCCGTGTGGGCCACCTCAGGGTGATATTGAACCGCGTAGATCCCCCTTGCGCTATCCTCCATCACGGCGACCGGTGCATTTGGAGTAGAGGCTGTGACGGTGAAGCCGTCTGGAGCTTTGGCAATGGCATCGAAGTGGCTCATCCACACAGTCTGGACCAGAGGGGAGTGCGACAAAAGCAGGCCATGGTCATTCGCGGAGAGTTCCACACGCCCATACTCCCCCTTGGAGTTCTTCTCGACGACTCCACCCAACTCGGCTGCGATCAGTTGCGCCCCGTAACAGATCCCTAAGATGGGAATCCCCATTTCAAGGATGCGACGATCCAACCTAGGGGCACCAGGCTCGTTTACGCTTTTGGGCCCTCCCGAAAACACTATGCCCTTGGGGTTGAGCTCTCGAACCTCTTCAAACGTGAGGCTATTAGGGACGATCTCCGAGTAGACATGATGCTCCCTGATCCTTCTTGCGATCAGTTGCGCATACTGGGCACCGAAGTCAACAACGATGATTGATGATGATCTGTTGTCATGCACTGCGTGGGCCTTGATGGTCGATCAGTGGCCCATGCCGACGCGTTGCGCATTCTGGAGGGCCTTGCCCTCCGTCTGGAGCGCTGGCGCAACCATAACCTCGGCCTTTTGGAACTCCTTGACCGTCTCGTATCCACAGGTCGCCATGGAGGTCCTGAGGGCACCGAAGAGGTTGAGCCTGCCGTCGTTCTCATGGGCAGGGCCGACAAGAATCTCCCGGAGAGAACCCCTCTGCGACACCTTCACGCGGGCACCCCTGGGCAGCGTTGGGTGGAAAGTTGCCATACCCCAGTGATACCCATGTCCAGGGGCCTCATAGGCACTTGCAAGCGGCGATCCGATCATAACGGCATCTGCACCGCATGCAATGGCCTTGGCGATGTCGCCACCCCGACTCATGCCACCGTCAGCAATCACGTGGACATAAACACCCGTCTCGTCCAGATGCCGCATCCTTGCACCCGCAGCATCAGCAATCGCGGTAGCCTGGGGAACTCCAAGACCCAGCACGCCCCGCGTGGTGCAGGCATTTCCAGGACCCACACCAACCAGAACCCCTGCTGCGCCTGTTCTCATTAGATGCAGTGCTGCATGATATGAAGCACAGCCTCCAACAATGATGGGAATGTCAAACTCACGTATGAACTTTTTCAGGTTGAGCGGCTCTGCCGTCTTTGACACATGCTCAGCTGAAACGACGGTTCCCTGAATCACGAGGAGATCGAGCTCTGCCGCCAGAATTGCCTTGGCCATGAACTCCGTCTTCTGAGGCGTCACCGACGCTGAGGTAACCACACCTGCCGCCTTTATCTGGCGAATCCGCTCCGTGACCAGCTCAAGCTTGATGGGCTCCGAGTAGATCTCTTGCATGCGCTGAGTAGCCTTCTCAGGATCGAGCTCGGCTATCTCTTTGAGAAGGGGTTCGGGATCCTCGTACCGAGTCCAGAGGCCCTCAAGATTCAATACGCCAACTCCGCCCAGCTTGCCGATCTCGATCGCCGTTCCTGGCGAGACCACTCCATCCATGGCAGACGCCATCAAAGGAAGGTCAAACTTGAACGCGTCGATCTCCCAGCTGATGTCGACATCCTCGGGGTCGCGGGTCCTGCGACTTGGAACTATAGCTATGTCATCAAAGCCATAGGCACGACGGCCTGACTTTCCTATCCCTATTTCCACCTCAGCCACTTTGCCTCCTAATGCGGATTGAACAACTTTGAATCACAAACTGGGCAAACAAGTGGTTGTGAAAGCTTGCCTGCCAAACCATGTCCCCAAAACAGCCCTGAGCGGATAGGCATCGCGCCAGTCCCGCTCAGAAGACCTACCCGTTATCTTGTCGCGCCATTACGGCCTCGGACATCGTCCGCATAAGTTCGTAGATGATCCTTCCTGTCGCACCCCATACAAGGTCATCTCCAAAATCAAAAAAATGCATCTCAAAATGGCCGCCATCGTTCAGAGGCCAGTGCTCGACGCTGTATACGCCCTCTTGAAATAGATAAGAGATCGGAAAGGAGAATACTTCCTCTACCTCACTTGAATTGAGTCTATAAGATCCGGGTTTGGGAAGGGTCGCCACAACCGCCACTAGTGACATGAATGATGACATTGTCGAAGAAGAAGCCAAGCGTCCCTCGATCTCAATCATCTCGGGGTCAAGACCTATCTCCTCATATGCTTCCCTGACCGCCGCTTGCTCGGCTGTCTCACCATCTTCAATCTTGCCGCCAGGGAATGCTATCTCTCCTGCATGAGTCCTCAGTGAGCTGGACCGTCGGGTGAGAATCATATTCGCCATACCGTCGACGTCAAATATCGGAATTAGGATACCCGCTTTACGAGGTGCCCCATTGTTCGGCGCCAGGTTCGAAGAGTTTCGTCTAGGCGTCAAAACAATCGGAACATGCGAAGACATGACTTGCCTTATCAGGGAAATGGGGACTCCCTTGCTCAGCCCCGAATTCGAAACCCACTCATGCACCTTAGCTGGTTGCGCCCCAGTCGGCCTATTTACCCTCTGCCTAAAGCTTCCGTTTCCGCTTCGGTCAAACAACTCCCACTCCCTGCTTTGGATAAGAGCTCAAGAACTCCAAAATCAGGATATTTAAAGTCTACCAACCCAGTGCTGGTAAAGACTCCTGCTGCATCATCCACGCAAAAGGGGGTCGAATCCTGGATCCGACCCCCTTTTGAAATTGCGATGGCGATCTGATCGCCAGCTGGCCCTTATTAGGACAGCTACATCATTCCGCCCATGCCACCCATTCCGCCCATGCCGCCCATAGCGGCTGCCGCAGCGGCAGCATCGACAGGCTCGGGCTTTTCAGCTATGAGAGCCTCTGTAGTCAGAAGCAGTGCGGCGATCGACGCGGCGTTCTGCAAAGCTGAGCGAGTCACTTTTGCAGGGTCGATCACGCCCGCCTTGACGAGGTCTTCAAATTCGCCTGTCCTTGCATTCAAGCCTGTGTTTCCCTTGGCTTTCGCCACCGTATCCACGATGACAGCTCCCTCGAGACCTGCATTGTTTGCAATCCAGCGAAGCGGCTCTGCCAAAGACTTGGCCACGATTGAGGCACCGGTCGCTTCGTCGCCCTCCAACTTGGCAATCAAGGCGTCGACGTCCGCTCTGGACCGGACAAGCGCAGTTCCTCCACCTGCCACAATGCCCTCTTCGATGGCGGCACGTGTCGCAGAAAGCGCGTCCTCGATCCGATGCTTCTTCTCTTTCAGCTCCACTTCGGTGGCGGCACCTACTTTGACAACTGCCACTCCACCAGATAGCTTGGCGAGGCGCTCCTGGAGCTTCTCTCGATCCCAATCGGAGTCGGTCTCTTCGATCTCCCGCCTGATCTGCAGTACTCTTGCATCGACTTCGGCCTTCGTGCCATGACCGCCGATGATCTTGGTGTCGTCCTTGGTGACCTCGACTCGCCTGGCCGAGCCAAGAAGGTCCAACGTAGCGCTCTCAAGCTTGAGGCCGACCTCCTCCGAGATGACCTGGCCACCCGTAAGCACGGCCATGTCCTGAAGCGTCGCCTTCCTGCGGTCGCCGAACCCTGGCGCCTTCACTGCAACTGAGCTAAAGGTGCCGCGAATCCGGTTTACAACCAAAGTTGCGAGAGCCTCTCCTTCAATATCCTCTGCAATGATCACTAGCGGCTTTCCGGCCTGCATCACCTTCTCTAGAAGGGGGAGCAGCTCGTGCACTGTCGATATCTTGCTGGCATAGAAGAGGATCAGCGGATCCTCGAGAATAGCCTCCTGGCGATCCTGGTTAGTGACGAAGTAGGGTGACAGAAATCCCTTGTCAAACTGCATACCCTCGGTGAACTCAAGCTCAAGGCCAAAGGTGTTTGACTCCTCCACCGTGACGGTGCCATCCTTGCCAACCTTGTCGATGGCATCTGCGAGAATCTCTCCGATGCTATTGTCAGCGGCAGAAATGGAAGCTACCTGTGCGAAGTCTGACTTGGCCTCGATCGGCTTCGATTGCTTCTGGATTGACTCAACTACCGCGGCCACGGCCTTCTCAATTCCGCGCTTGAGCCCGAGAGGGCTCGCCCCCGCGGCGACATTGCGCAGTCCTTCTCTGATGAGAGCTTGAGCAAGCACGGTTGCTGTAGTGGTTCCATCTCCGGCTACGTCGTTGGTCTTGGTGGCCACTTCTTTCACGAGCTGCGCACCCATGTTCTCAAAGGGGTCCTCAAGCTCGATCTCTCTTGCGATTGAAACACCATCGTTGGTGATCGTGGGAGCGCCAAACTTCTTCTCGAGGACTACGTTTCTCCCCTTGGGGCCAAGCGTCACCTTCACGGTGTCTGCAAGCTTGTTGACGCCTTCTTCAAGGGACCGCCGGGCGGTTTCGTCAAACTTAAGAGTCTTCGCCATTACTTGGTCACCTTTGCGAGAATGTCTCTGCTGGACAGGATCAGCAACTCATCGCCATCGACGGTAATCTCTGTTCCACCGTACTTTGAGTAGACAACGGTGTCCCCAACTGCTATGCCCAGAGGAATGATCTCTCCACTGGACTCGGCCCTTCGGCCCGGTCCAACAGCAAGGACTTCACCCTGTTGCGGCTTTTCTTTGGCCGACTCTGGAAGTACCAGTCCAGAGGCCGTACGCTCCTCGGACTCGTGTGGCTTCACGACAATCCGGTCGTCCAATGGTTGAAGCTTCATGGTTTTGCGAGCCTCCTTATCGAATTTTTTACTATGAGAGTGTAGTAGTCTGTTAGCACTCTCGGCCGGTGAGTGCTAAATGTAGCGGAAAATATTTAAGTTTTCAAGCCCATTTACCGACTAAATGCACTCTTCCAATCGAAGCGAAGGATAGGCAGCTATCGAGAGTTCGCTCGGGCCGAAATTTTCCAGCCTCCATGCCCCTGCCGCTGCAATCATGGCTCCGTTGTCGGTGCAGTTCATCCTGGAAGGAATGCACACTCCCAGGTCGAGTTCATGCCCCCTCTCAGCCAGAAGAGTCCTTAACCTGGTGTTTGCCCCAACACCGCCAGCAAGGGCTACACACTTGGCACCAAACTCGCTCGCCGCGTTCAGGGTCTTCTCCACCAGAATCTCGGCAACCGCCTCCTGGAAGCTGGCCGCTATGTCGGCAACCTCAACATCAGGATGCTTGCTGGCGAAAGAAACAACGGCGGTCTTCAGGCCCGAGAACGAGAAATTGAACGATCCATCTCGAAGAGCGCGTGGAAAGCGCACCGCAGTGGGGTCTCCGAACTCAGCCTCGCGTTCAATTTCCGGACCGCCCGGATAGCTCAGACCAAGGAACCTGGCAACCTTGTCGAAAGCTTCTCCGGCTGCATCATCGAGGCTTTGACCGATGACCTTGTACCTACCCGGCTTTTCTACTAGCACAAGCATCGTGTGACCCCCTGAAACCAGCAGCATGACAGCCGGATATGTAACTGGGTCCTTTTCAAGGCGCACCGCAAATAGATGGCCTTCAAGATGGTTGACGCCAACAAGTGGAACATCCCAGGCCAGTGAGAGGCCTTTTGCGGCCGCCACTCCAACCATGAGAGCGCCGGCTAACCCCGGCCCCATCGTCACCGCAATGGCTTCGAGCTTTGGCTTATGCATATCCAGCCCTGCCTCAGACATTGCCTGCTTCACCACATGCAATATCCGTCTCTCATGTTCGCGGCCTGCCAGTTCGGGAACCACCCCGCCAAATTCGGCATGCACCTGCTGGGAATTGATAACTGATGAAAGTATCGTCGCTCCATCCTTGACCACCGCCACCGCTGTCTCATCACAGGAAGTCTCGATTCCCAAGATCAACCCGCTGGCGACGGGATAAGAGTTCATCGCCATAAATGCCTTCGCCGCCTTCCGCTTTCTACGACGATTCCCGCTTTTGCTTCAATATTGAGAATCCTCTCGTGGTATTCAGGACTATCTATGTCATAGGCCCACATGATCAGGGCGTCTTCATTGTTCTCCTGGTAGTAGCCCTTTCTCACACCCACCGGCTGAAATCCAAACTTCTGGTACAGCCTTTGTGCCTTGAGATTCGAAACTCGCACTTCGAGGGTAATCGCCCTTATCTGTCTCTGCCAGGCCCTTCTAACAGTCTCGCTGAGAAGCCTTGTGCCGACGTGCAAATTGTGCCACTCGGGATCGACTGCGATATTTGTTATGTGGGCCTCATCTATCACGTAGAGGGTTCCGCAATAACCAACCACCACGCGGCCGTTCAAAGCCACAATGTAAGACCTGGTTATCCCCTGGGACAGCTCGCTCTCGAAGACCGAGCGCGACCATGGATTGGGGTAGGCCCGCCGCTCAATCTCCATCACCTGGTCCAGATGCCTTCTTCGCATAGGCACCACTTCAAGCGAACTTGCCAACCTTCCCAGATCTGGCTTCTTGAGCTCGCTCATGGTGAAACCTACCTGTCTTTTCCGAGAGCATGCCGCACTTCAAAATTAACCCTTGCGTCTGCATCTCTGATGTACACAACGTCCACGTTTTCTGGAGAAATAAACTCTTCTGAAAAGGTCATCGGAAATGCAATCTCAAAAAGCATAGAGATGAGCGGATAGGCTGCCGCACTGCCAGCGAAATAGACTTGAGGACGAGCCGAGAAGATCTCTTTGTACCTCAGAGAGCCCTGGCCCACCATGAGCACCGGCTCGGTCATGCTCTCGATCTCCGTTGCAACTGCCTCAGGCGAACCAACTGCGTAGTCGCTTATCCTGGCAATGCCTCCGCCTGGAACTTTGCGGTAGGAGGCGTAAAATACCTCGCCCCTGCGTGCGTCAACTGTGGATATTATCGTTTTCGGACAGTTTCGCTGGCTGAATGCCAGCACGTCGAGAGACGTGACCGGCACGATCGGGATTCCCAGAGCACCTGCAATGCTCTTTGCGAATGAAATTCCGACTCGCAGGCCCGTGAAAAGACCAGGACCCACGTCCACTGCAACCGCGCTTAGCTGAGAACGGCTGATTCCTGAATTCTCGAACAACTGCTCCACAACCACGCCGATGAGCTCAAGCTGGTGCCGGGGACTGGAGAGTGTGACTGTCCACGGCGGCTCGCCGTACTTGCACAACCCCAGCGAAGTCATCTCGGTGGCGGTATCGATTCCCAGTAGAATCATTAGGCCACTCTCCAAATCTTGCCGATATCGGCTTCTATCTGAGTTCTACGACCCGTGAACCCGGGACCAACGATCTCGACGGTCACGAACCTCTTGGCATCGCCTGCCATCTCTTCCTCTAAAGAGGCCTCCGTATCAATCCGCTCGAAAGTGACTTGGAGATAGCTAGGACCGAACATGCCAATAGCCTTCTCCCCCCATTCAATCACAACGAGGTGGCCATCATCCAGAAGCTCTCCAATGCAGAGGATGTCAAGCTCTTCAGGGTCGTCTACGCGATAGATGTCAACGTGTTCGATTGGCATCCTCCCCTGGTAACTCTTGACGAGAACGAAGGTGGGAGAAGTCACCTGCTCCTGGACCCCGAGGCAAGAAAGAAGCGAGCGAGCGAAGACCGTCTTGCCTGCGCCAAGCTCGCCAGTCAAAATTACGAGATCGCTCGAAACAAGGTGGTTGGCGAGCGTTTCAGCCAACAACCTGGTGTCCTTGGAGTTTTCAAGAACAAATCTGAGCATCTCATGCTCCCAGCGCAAGGCTACAGGCCAATGCGTAGTCACTTTCCATCAGCTTCACCACTGGATCGCCCATTCTCATTCCGTAAGAGGGATGATATGTGGCGACAATCGCTGGGCTCATGCCGGAAAGGTTCTTACCTCGTAGTCTAGTAAGCGAAGCCACCTGTCCAGATAGAGTTTGCGCAGCCGTTGAACCCATGCACAGGACCACCCTTGGACGTATTGTGTTCAACTGGGAGATCAGATAGCTTTTGCAGGCCAGTATCTCCCCGGGAAGCGGGGTCCGATTTCCCGGTGGACGGCATTTCACTACATTGGTTATAAAGATGTCCGATCGCTTCAGTCGCCCGTCACTCGCGATTATCTGGTCCAGAAGCTTCCCAGAGCGGCCCACGAATGGAAGCCCCTGCTCGTCCTCCCAAGCACCGGGGCCTTCACCGACAATGACAAGCTTTGCCCCAAAGTCACCAGTTCCAGGGACTGTGTTCTTGCGCGACTCGCACAACACACAGTTGCAGCATGCAGCTATCTCACTGGCAATCTGAGCCATCCGCTCATCTCTGGCCGCGTTGTCTAGCACTTGAGCATCCTGGCTAGCGTCCGGCATGGCTTACGCCGCTGCCGATCACCCTGTCTACATCGCTTTCCAAGATGCGAGGGACTCTAAACCCGATTCCAGTCAAGACCTCGTAATTTATGGTCCCCAACATTCCGGCCCAGTCATCGGGAGTTATCATCTGCTCGCCCTGAGAACCAAGAAAGACCACTTCGTCTCCCACACAAACCTCAAAGTCGTCTTCGCAGTCCACTATAACCTGATCCATCGTCACCATCCCAGCCAGTTTACGACGCCTGCCCCGGATGAGAACCTCGGCACCGGCATCAAATAGAGCCCTGGGCACGCCGTCTGCATATCCCAAAGGAACTGTGGCAAGAACAGTCTCAGAACCTTCAGTGGACCTCCGCCGACCGTAGGAGGGCCGCTTTCCAGGACCTACGACCCTGAGATAAGCAACCCTGGATTTAAGAGACATGACTTGGAGCAGACCAGGAATCCGAGTCTTAGCTGATGGTGAGCAGCCATATAGCGCGATCCCAGATCTGACCATGTCATAGCGTGCATGGGGATAGTTCACACCCGTGGCAGAGTTGGCGACGTGCAACTTTGGATGGAAGCCGCGGACGTTCAAGCTCTCCCTTGCGGATTCGAACAACTCTATCTGGAACTCAGTGAAATCGTCCTCGCTGTCCTCCGGAGGGCTGTCGGCAACTGACATGTGCGTCCAGAAGCCGCCTAGAGCCAAACCAGACTCTCTGCCACGCTCGGCGAGCTCGGGAATCTCGTCCGGATCGGCTCCGACACGATGCATCCCGGTATCGATCTTAAGGTGATAAGCGGCAGTGGGATCAGGCAGAAGGCCTTTGTCATGAAGCCTTCTAGCCTCTCTCGCCAGCAAATCGATCCCCTGCTTCGTATAGAGGGTGAGTGTCACACGATACTCAAGAGCAGCCTCGATAGCGCTGTAAGACGGCTCCGCAAGGCATAGAATTGGACTAGATATCCCAGACTCCCTGAGTTCTATCGCTTCATCAATATGCGCTACCGCAAAACAGTCAACACCGCTTGCCTCGAGAATCTTTGAGACTATCACAGCGCCATGGCCATACCCGTCGGCTTTGACAACCGCACACAACCTCGCCGGTCGGATCATACTTTTCACCAAATGAGCGTTGGATACCAGCGCTGCTGCATCAATTTCAGCCCAAGCGGGACGCGATCTCGCTCGAATCATCCAAAGAACTCTTTCCCCTTGTCCACAACCACAAAGGCTACACCCGGTGCGGGATCTGATCTTCTAGTAAACGACGCCTTCCGACGAGATTGCCGTCAAGCTGCGTCGGCTTGAGAAAATTATGCCGTGGGGCTGCCTTGAAGTTGCTCTCGAAACGAAGGAGTATGTCCCTCGCCTTTGGCGCAAGTTCGCCCGAGGGACCTTTTCCGAGAGCGCGACCTGCAAGGCCATGCAGGTGTGCGGTGACGGCAGCAAGCTGAGCGACATCCCCATCATAGGAAAGCGACGCACCAATCATTCCGGAAAGGACATCCCCGCTTCCTGCCACGGCCAGTGAAACATCAGGGGCGTTGGTCAAATAGCATGTTCCTTTCGGAGAGCCGACAACCGTAGGACCGCCTTTGACCAGAAGCGAAACACCCGTCTTGGCACAGAAGCGGCGTACGAACGCGCAAAGATCACTATTTGCATAATCATCCACATACTCTTTGGATGAGCGCCCGATAAGCGCTTTGAGCTCGCCTTGGTGAGGCGTGAGAATGACACCCGGATGATCCGGATCGAGGAGTCCAGTCAGCCACTCAGCTGATGGAATTGCCGTGATCGCATCGGCATCGATCACCGTCCTGACCCTAGCGCCAATCGCCGCTTTCACCAGCTCAGCGACGCCATCTCCGAGTCCCAGCCCGGGTCCGATCACAAGCGATTTGAAGCGCCTCGCGATTTCCTCAAACAAGTCGCTCCTTGCGACATCGTCATTGCTGGCAAGCGATACCGAGTGAACTACAGTCTCCACTCCATAGTCTCCTTGCGTCCCAGCAGTATCGGTAAAGAGGTGAACTATTCCCGAGCCAACGAAGTAGCCTGCCGTGCATGCCAGATGAGCCGCACCATCCATACCGGGGGAGCCTGCAATCACGGCAACTGAATGGCTCCACTTATGGTCCGTGCGCGTACGCCTGAAAGCGAGCATCTCAAGGTCGGCATCTTCGATCAAGAACTCCGCAAAGCCAGAAAAGTTGGTTTCGCCAAGACCGAGTTCGCTTAGGTAAATTTCTCCACAAAAATCAGGCCCTTCTGAAATCAGGGCCCCTAGCTTGAGACCCGTGAGACACAGGGTGGCTGAAGCATTGACAGCGTCACCAAGCACCGAGCCGCTGTCTCCATTCAAGCCGGAAGGGATGTCGACAGAGAGGATAGGCACCCCTGAAGGGACTAACGGAGGGGTGAACACTCTGTTCAAACCCACTCCAAAGCATCCATCGATGACCAGATCCGCGCCACGATAGTTCTCTCTTTGGGAGTACTCCGCCGAGCCGTAGCGCACCTCGTTCACTACGACCCCTGCCCGCCTGAGATGACTTGCGGCAACTAAGGCATCCCTGCCATTGTTACCGGGGCCGAAAATGACCGTCACTCTTCTGCCATACAAACCTCCAAGAAGTTGGCGAGCGAGTGAGAAGACTGCGAAACCGGCCCTTGAGATAGCCTCATCAAGAAGTCCGTTCGCCGATAAGGAGTTGTCAAATGCCCTTATCGCTTCCTGCCGGTAGATCGGAATCATTTCTCCACTAATCCTCCGTCTCGAAAACCACGACCGCAATAGCGAAGAGATCGCTGTGGGACATCGAAAGATCCATCCCCGTGACGGCGAAGCTTTCCGCGGCCTTTTTTGCCCTCCCCGCCAGCTTGAGGCCCGGTTTGCCCTTCTCGTTTCTCAAAACCTCAACCTCGGACATCGAAAACATGCTCACGCCAGTTCCCAAGGCTTTGGAAAATGCTTCTTTGGCGCAAAATCGGGCAGCAAAATGAGGAGCGGGATCGGCTTTGGACTCGCAATATGCGACCTCATCGAGAGTGAAGAGCTTTTCCTTGAGTCGAGAGCGCCGTTGGAGAACCTTTCGAAATCTCTCTATCTCCATGATGTCGGTGCCAACCTTAATCGACATTGCAGTTGAGATCTCCCGAGTTCAGAGACGGTAGAGAATGTGCAGGTACAGCTCAACTTCCATACAGCTCAACTCCCAGCGTAGCCGCAGAGACTATGGATATTGTCAGATTTTCAGTTGCCAAAAGGACTCTCGCAATCGCAAGAATCCTCCGATTGGAATAACCGCCGCACCATTTTCAAATCACCTCTCCGAAGCTAGCGAGCGCGCCAGTTCATCAAGGATCAGCTTTTCAACGTGTTGCCGCGCTTCTTCAACATTCCTGAGAAAGGGATTTGGTTTCGTTTCAATTTCGTCCACAAATCTCCCAAGTACATCATGGTAATCCACGTGCGCTCTTCCGATGTCACTGCCTTCAAGACCCAGGCGTATCAAGTGCCTCGTTACGGGACAACCCTGTGCATCTGCCGGCACCGTTCCAGAGAGCAGGCGCTGATAATATCCGAACGAGTCTCTGACGTAAAGGGCATAGAGACCCAGTACCGTCGATGGGCGCTCAGTGCCAGGATCGAGAAAATACGTAGGCAGCCATTCTCTCAGATCTCCAATTGCCAATGGCTGTGAAATTGCGAAGCCCTGCGCGTACTCTAAATTCAGTGACGCCAGCGAGTCCAATATTTCCGCTGTCTCAGCGCCCTCAGCAACGAAACCCATCTTCAGTCTGCGTGCCAGTTCAGCCATTGCGATGAGAAACCGAAATCCATTGGGTTGCGCAGCTAGATTGCGTACAAACCCCCTGTCAAGCTTCACCTTCTGTAGAGGAAGCTCCTGTATCCGCAACAGCGACGAGTAGGTCGATGCAATGTCGTCCAGAGCCAGATCAAACCCTCGCTCGTTTAGGGAGATAAGCCTTCCCCATGCGTCGGGCGAAGAGAGAAACATGCCGCTGTCGAGCACCTCGAGGGTGATGCGTGATGGGCCGAGGTTTGATCTGGAGAATGCCTCCATGAGCTCGGCAAGATGTGCGTCCGACATGATTAGGTCGGCGAGGACATTAATGGCGCACCACAAATTGAAACCGTCTTGCTTGATCTCAGCCAAGTCTCTTTCAACTGTTGAAAGAACCTTCAGCGTAAGGAGCTTCTGATCCTCAAGCGTGAGTTCAGATAGGAACTGCTCTGGAAGATAGACTACTCCGTTTGTGGACACCAGCCTCGCAAGCGCCTCTAATCCCACAACCTCTCCAGTAGACAGCTTGACTATAGGCTGATAGAGAACATGCAGGCCACCCGAGCGAATAAGGTATTGAAAGTCGCTTGTTTCATCGGCTTTCTGGCTGCTACGCGTGAAATATGGATAGGGAGATATTCCTTCGGGATCGTCAGGTGAGTGAAACGCCCATGCCCTGCTTCGATATCCCTTTCTTCTCTTCAACAAGTACAAGGCCTGATCTGCGCTGTGCAGTAGTTCGTTTGGAGTAGCTGAGTTGCCGGAATAAACCGAAAGTCCTAGGCTCCCGCCAACAGTGACTCGGTTACCGTCGGGCAATATCAGAGGAGCATACAGGACGTTCTCGAACTTCTGCAGAATCTTCGCAAGGTCGGGGAATCTGCGCACGTCCTCGAGAACAAGTACGAACTCGTCGCCACCCACTCTTGCCAGCAAATCAGTCTGGCGAAGAGAATCCCTCAACGTCTTCGTCAAATTCCTCAAAGCCTGATCACCGAGATCGTGACCGTATGTGTCGTTGATTATCTTGAAGTCGTCTAGATCGAGCATGCCAACGACGAGGAGCGTTCCGTGTCGTTTCGCACGTGAAATCGCCTCTGCTATGTGGTCTTCAAGGCCTCTTCGATTGGGGAGGCCGGTCAAGGGGTCGTGCGATGCAAGCCACGATTGCTTATCGCGCTCGCTGTTCAATTCCTCCCGGAGGTCGATCTCGCGCAGGCCGTGCGAAATCATCTGAGAGATTCGAGAAATCAACTCGATCATATCCTCCGAAAACCCGTCCAAACGATCGCTAATAACGCTCAAGACTCCCCATGACCCTCCGTGCCTTTCAATAGGAACGGAGACGGAGGAGCGCCAGCCGTTTCTGTCAGCTATCTGTGCCCACCGGGAATTGACTGGACTGTGGACGTAATCCCGTACCACAACGGTCTCACCCGTCACTATGGCCTTCATGCTTGAAGTCTCCGCCCAGCCGCTTTCTCCCACCTTTCCAACCAGAAGATCGAGCTCGGAGTTATTTTCCCCAGTTGAAACCAGTGCCTTGAGGTTCTCGCCATCGACTTGGATGCCGACCCACACCGTTCTGAACAGCCCGGACTCCAGAATCCTTGAGCAAGCCTGCGTCAAGAACTCCTGCTCAGTTCCAACTGAAAAGAGCAAGTCCCCCTCAGTCAAAAGAGCCTGGTAAACACGTGAAATACGTCTGGCTTCAGCCTGAGTTTCGAAGTTTTGAACGGCAATCCTCAAACCATCGGCAAGCTGGTCCAGCAGCCCGGTCAATGCAGCACTGAAGTACTCAGTGTCGTCGCTAACCATAACTAGAACTGCAGTCGGCTTTCCGGAAATCACGATTGGCCAGGCCCCAGCGACTCGGACAAACGAAAGTGACGGGTAGACAGTCTTCATGCCCTCAAGGTGAGGACTCGAGCCATCGCTTGCAAGTACGGGCTTGCCAGATCTGAAGGCTGTAGCAGCAACAGATCTTGACGCCGGGCTTCCATCTACGCGCAGTCTTGGCCGGAACTTCCAAAGATCCGCCTGCAGATCTTGGATTGCCCCCTTGCATTCCCCCGCTACCGTTTTCAGGAAACCGCCTTGAGGAACGGAAACCCATGCAGCCAGAGCGTCCGTCTTTTCTATCAGGATTCTGGTCACTTCGCCATAAGCTGTGATGGGGTCAGGGACTGCTAATAGCTGATGCAAGAGCAAGCCAACCGCATCTTGATAATCGCTCAGTCTGGAAAGCTGCTCGTGTTCGCGCCTCCGTCGCAGAAAGTCGCTCAGATCGTCGCGCAACTCAACGGCAAGCGGGCGGAAGCTCTCCCGAAACGGACTTTCCTGACGACTGCAAAGGCAGAGCACACCAACGCTTTCGTCAGGGAATCGAAATGGAACTGCTAACCCGCCCCCGGGTTCGCGCTCTGTAGCACTCTCGCTCCAACGGGAAAAACCGTTTTCGTCAACGTCTATGGCCACGATGTCTTCGGTCCGCATAGCAAGACTGATCGGGTCCTGATCTCTAGAAAGGCCGTCTCTTTCCGACTCCCGAAGATCACTCAGGAATTCTTTTGAACTCCCTGCCACGAATGGAAAATCAAACCGGTCGCTTCCGGCAGAACGCACCGCGATCGATGCTATGGCAAGATCGAGCTGATCCGCCAAAAGCTCTACAAGATTGCAGAAGAGCTCTCCCTCGGGCAAATCCGTCGACCGGCTAAAGAGCCTGTTGACGCTGACCAGCACCTCATATGCACTGGGATCGACTGGTAAATTGCTTTCAAGACTCTGGTCGGCCATGCAATAGCCTAAAGAAATACCGGAACCAATGACAGTTTTGTACCAGCTCTGCCGAGTCTGAGTAGGAAAAGGCTGTCAAGTTGTCGATCCATTGAACCAATCCGCTGTAATTGCACCTCACCAGGATGCAAGGCCAAACTCTGATTCAGTTTTCATTGGCGAATTAAACAAAGCCATGACCAGCACTACCACGCCGAGCGTGATCAACAGATTTGCAAAGCTCGCTGCCCCGCTTAGGCCCATGGATTCAGAGCCTGTTCTAAATCGCCCTAGTCAAATCCAACACTAACCTTTGGTCTAGACAGCTTAGCCAGACTGGACGCAGAATCAGCGTTGCCAAGCCTCTGTTCTGTTCGTCAGTCTTCTCGTGGACCCACGTCTTCGAAATTGACTTTGCGCTCCGCAGCTTGGTGGATCCTTTTCAAAACTTCAGCTGGAATTACCGTGTCAGGATCCCTCATGCCAGAGAGTGAGCCCTTCACACCGACGAGCGAGGCATACAAAGGAGGGCATGTGGTGCACGCGGAAAGGTGTTCTACCAACCGACGCTCCATGTCTGTGCCGGAAAGTTCCCCATCGAGATAATCCGAGACCATGCTTCGCGCCTCCCAGCAAGTCAAAGGAGCTCGGACGTTGGAAGCTTTCCTTGTGGCGCTTTCCGACAACGCACTCACAAGCATCATCCTCCCGCGCCTAAGTCGCTGCTTTGCAGCAGAAAGCGATATTTCAAGCGATTCAGCGACTTCCGCAAGCTTCCAACCCTCCATGTCGTGCAGCAGGACTGCGCTTCTATATGCGAAAGGGAGCCTGAACAGTGCATCCATGAGCTCTTCCCTGTCTTCCGCCATTTCAGCAACGACCTCAGGATCAACGCTGAAAGTGTCATCCCTCCACTGATCCTCCACCTCGCTGACCGATACCTCCCTCGCCGTTCTCCGTGCAGCATCGACAGCAAGGTTATGAAGGATCCTGTGCAGCCACGCCCTCAAACCTGCCTGGCTTTTCAGAGTATTCGACTTCTCCCATGCCTTGGAAATAGTGTCGCTTACAAGCCATTCTGCACTCAAGGAGTCGCCCACAAGCGTAAGGGCATATCTATATAAGCCAGGGATCTCCGCAGCCACGGCCTGCGACAAGCCACCCGTTCCGGCAAAAAGCACTGAATCAGCTTTGCTCATATGCCTTCATGCTATTCATCTTGCGCAATCGCACAACGGGAATCAGTGGGCCATCCTGTGCCCGGGCTTTTCGCTCTTTGAGAGCGTATCGATCCTAAGTGCAGAATATATGGGGCAGTAGCCCGAAAGACCTGTGGCCAGAAGTATGAACGCCACAACCAGGAGGACAATTCCCCAGGCTGTGCTCGCTCCGATGATCAATGCGACAATGACGGCGGCTATGCCGAGAACCACTCTTATGGCCTGGTCTATCACGCCAACTCTTCTTTTCATGTTGGAGCTCCTTTGTTAGCAATTCTCTAACGGAAAGACGCATCCAAGCGCCAAAAAGATACAAGATTCGGGCAACTTTTCACATCTGAGAGACGGAAGTGCAAACGCGCTGGCATGCTTGGCTCAACATGGCTTCAGCCATAGGCTATGCAGTCTGAATGGGATCAATCATCGCCTCTACTTCGATCCAGTGAGCTCGATTCTGGACACCAGTTCCAGCAGATCCCCAACACTGTTTGGCTGTTCAACCGAATGTCTGAGAGGAAGCTCCGCCTCAATTTCGTAGTGGTTGCGTCGGCCAATCTTGGTCCGTTTTACGTATCCCGCCTCGACAAGGTCGGCAATGATTGTCTGAGTCGCCCGTTCGGTGACACCAACCTTGGCGGAAATGTCTCGAGTGCGGATCCCGGGATCCTGCGCAATGCATATCAATACATGCCCGTGGTTCGACAAAAAGGTCCATGGACGTGATCGGACGGTATCTCCCATGCAAGCATATTACTGTTGATAATTGACCTGCGAACTACCTTTCGTAAATTATTCCTCATTCAAGCGAGCTGGCAATTCGGCAGTGCGCGCCACTTCAAATGGAGGCCGAACTGGCCTTGCTCCGTTTGCATGCGCGCAAATCGGGGATCTGACAAACGGCCATATGCGTCATGCCAGCACGTCTGCAAGCCTGTTATCAGCGAGCTAACGAGAGATCTTCTTCAGTGCGTTCCAAATCTTCAACGGCGAGTAGGGAGGGTCTAAGTGGCCCAGATAACCCAGCCTTCCTAGGCCAGCGTTCACGGCATTAGCCACCGCAGCCAGTGCTCCAACAGTCCCGCTCTCGCCAACTCCCTTAGCGCCCAATTTGGTGTACGGCGTTGGAGTCGATCTGAACTCGGTTTCCGATTCATAACTTGCCTCTGTCGCACTCGGAACGAGGTAGTCCATGAAGCTCGCGGACACTGGCATACCGTCCTCGTCGTAAACCATCTCCTCAAAGAGTGCGGAGGCTACACCTTGCATCGCTCCACCTATGATCTGCCCTTCAGCGAGAAGCGGATTGATGATGGTTCCGGCGTCGTCCACAGCAACTATCCGCCTCAAGCTCACCAAGCCTGTGTCTAGGTCAATGTCCACCTCCGCACCGTAGGCGCCGAAAGGAAATGAGGCTCCCGGTATGTTTGAACGAGTCTTGGATTCGAGTTTGAGATGATCCTCCGACTTTTCCATGTCCTGCGCTATCTCGAAAATAGTCATGCTTGGCACAGGGCTTCCCTGAACGTGGACTCTGCCATTTTCCCAGACGAGATCCTCGACAGCCGCCTCGAATCGAGATGCCGCCCATTCCGCCGCTCTAGCCTTGACCTCATTGCAGGCAATCACAAGAGCCTCCCCGCCAAGAAGCATTGACCTCGATCCGAAGGTGCCAATCCCCGGGCCATAATCCGAGTCGCCCTGCTTTATCAGAATCGATTCGATCTCCACCCCAAGTTCATCTGCCAAGATCTGAGCAAAAGACGTCTTGTGCCCCTGTCCATGCGCAGAAGTTCCACTTGTCGCTACGACTGTTCCGTTTGAAAGAATCTCTACGCTTCCACTCTCCCAAAAACCTGAGCCAGCAGGCTCGACAGACATGGCAATTCCTGTGGCTGAAACAGCGCCATCTCCTGCCTTCT
Organism: Actinomycetes bacterium; assembly: GCA_021799035.1. Lineage (GTDB taxonomy): Bacteria > Actinomycetota > Acidimicrobiia > Acidimicrobiales > Acidimicrobiaceae > SCQM01. The sequence goes on from JAJZBG010000015.1 coordinate 37,806, forward strand.
CACCACTTTTGGACTCAATGAGCTCCTTGGCTCTGAGAAGGGCAGGGGCATAGTCCCCTGAATCATAGGTATGTCCCAGCGCAGTCAAATATGGAAACTCTTCAGGCAAAAGGAGATTCTTCATCCTTAGCTCCAGCGGATCAATTCCCATCTCCCTTGCAGCCATTTCCACGATACGCTCGATGAAATAGCATGCCTCCGGCCTTCCTGCTCCCCTGTACGGACCAGTCGGTACCTTGTTGGTGGCAACTCCCGTCAAGGTCACTTTCGCACTTGGAATGCGATATGCACCGGTCAGGAGGCTGGAAGCTGTGAACGGAGCAATAGGTGTCGAAGGGAACAAGTATGCGCCCAAATCAGCGAGAAGCGAAGCCTCGATAGCAAGAAACTTGCCGTCACCGTCAAGCGCCAAGCGGACATTGGCGCTGATGCCACGCCCCTGATAGGAGGAGGTGAAGTTTTCTGACCTGTCCTCAACCCACTTCACTGGCCGACCAAGCTTCCTAGACGACGCATATGCCAAAAGGTACTCCTGAGGTGAGCCTCCTTTCGACCCAAATGCGCCCCCAACCTCGGGAACCAGAGTCCTAATCTTCTCAGGTGGGATACCAAACATCTGCGAGAGCTGGGCTCTAGGCCTATGAGGGTCTTGGCTCGACACCCACATGAGTACTGTGTCGGCATCTTTGTCGTAAGAGATGATGCAACCTCGGGGCTCCATGGGAGCAGCCACGAGTCGGGGAAGCTCGAAATGGCTTTCGACAATGCGGTCTGCCGCAGCAATCACACTGTCGAAGTCATCGGTCTTCTTCTCCCAGCTCATCAATACATTGCTTTCCGTCCCCTCATGTAGGAGTTCTTTCCCTTCAAGTGATGCGCTGGTGCTTATAACGGGAGTCAAAGGCTCGTAGTCGATGTCAACCAGTTCTGCCGCATCTTCGGCCTGAGCTCGTGATTCGGCGATCACAATCGCAACAGGCTCTCCCACAAAATTCACCGCATTTTCGGCCATTAGGGGCATCATTACTTCTCGAAGATTTATGCCTGGCGCGGCCATCGGCCGAGGCGGAATATACGTTCCAGCAAAGTCCTTGGCGGTATAGACAGCAACAACCCCGCTCATGGTGGAAGCTAGGGAGACATCTATTGAACGTATAGTTGCGCGAGCCGAAGTCGATCTAACCACTCGCAAGTAAAGCTGCCCTTCAAGATTAATGTCGTCGAGATACTTGCCCTCCCCCTGTATGAGCTGGTTATCCTCATACCTCTCTAGCGGCTTTCCCACCCACCTGTCGGCCATAGTGTCCAACTGCTCACCCCCCTGAATTTTGGACCAGAAATGCTCCTGAAGCTCAGCTGGGTTAACACTATCTCAAGAGGCAAAATTGCGCTGCCCGCTACCCGTTGTCGTCGACTGGAACCCGTCTCCGCGACCTGGCATCGACTCAGCGCGCCATATGGACGTATGATAAGTCACAGTCGGATCGGGCAAAACGCCGCCTATCTGCCAACGTTTTAGAAAGACAGATCTCGAAGGAGGAAGGCGGAATGAAGGCATGGATCGTAGAGAGTCCCGGACTTGTCGACACTCACCCACTTAAGATGGTCGACCGGGATGTTCCAAAGCCGGGTCCGGGAGAAGTGCTTGTCAAAGTAAAGGCGTGTGGCGTTTGTAGGACAGACCTCCACCTTGCAGAAGGCGATCTGATTCCGAAGCGCAAACAGGTTGTGCCCGGCCATGAGGTGATTGGTACAGTTATCGCTTCAGGAGATGGCGCCAATCGGTTCGCTGCTGGCGAAAGGATCGGAATCGCCTGGCTTAGAAAGACCTGCGGACTCTGCCGATACTGCAAGCAAGGTTCTGAAAATCTTTGCCTATCACCCCTATTCACTGGCTGGGATGAAGATGGAGGCTTTGCGGAATATGCGACGGTGAATGAGAGCTACGCTTACCCAATCCCCGATGGGCTAACGGACGAAAAGGCCGCACCCTTGCTTTGCTCGGGCATTATTGGATATAGAGCCTTGCGCCGCTCTAATTTGCCTCAAGGTGGCCGCCTGGGAATATATGGCTTCGGAGCCTCAGCCCATCTCACGATACAGATTGCCCTCTACGAGGGAGCCAAAGTCCATGTGATCACCAGGTCCGAATCTGCACGCCGTGCTGCACTTGAGCTGGGAGCTGATTCTGCTCGCGGCGACGGCGAGGTTCCACCCGAGCCTCTCGATTCCGCCATCTTGTTTGCGCCGGTAGGAACGCTGGTACCTCCGATCATGGAGGCACTCGATCGGGGCGGCACTCTCGCTATTGCAGGCATCCACCTCACCGATATCCCCGCGCTCAACTACGACAGGCATCTTTTCCAAGAAAAAGAGATCCGAAGCGTCACTGCTAACACCAGAGCAGATGGCGAAAATTTTCTCGATCTGGCCACCCGAATTCCCGTCAATGTGACCACGGTCCCATATGGTTTCAGCGATGCCGACCGAGCGCTCAGCGACCTTGCCTATGACCGTTTCACTGGTGCGGCCGTGCTGACGATGGACTCTTAGCGCAAGCACCGGCACTGCAATCGAACGCTGCTCCCGTAGGGATGCTTTCCGTCAATCTAACCCTTCAAGACAACCTCGTCTCTTCGTCGTGCAGCCATGCAACACTCTGTGGGCCTGGTGAGCCTTGACACCTGCGAAACTCCACTATACGCTCAGTGGTGATCACAAACAGACAGGGGGAAGTGTGCTGATTTCGACCATGAATGACGTGCCCGGTTTTCAAATCACTGAGGTGCTCGGAGAGGTCTTTGGACTGACCGTAAGAAGCCGGAACCTCGGCTCGCAGATCGGGGCGGCATTCAAGTCCCTCGTGGGAGGAGAGCTCAAAGGGATGACAAAAAACCTTGTGGTCAGCCGACAGGAAGTGATCGACCGTCTCACCGAAGAGGCCAATGCCAAAGGCGCAGATGCAGTTGTTGCCATGCGGTTCGATACCTCAGAAATGGGTGGTGACTGGAGCGAGATCTGCGCTTACGGTACAGCTGTAAAGCTGAGAAAGCTCTAACTAACTGATTTGATTTCAAGAGGCCTTCTCGTAGCCTCAATCTCTCTAGCTACCTCTCAGACGAAAGCCGCTCAACACACGCAACTCAACCGAGTCAAATACCGGCCTGACCCCTCTACCTTGGTTTCCGGGGGTTTCCCCTCCAGGCAACAGAGCTAAGCTTGGGGTCGACCGACCATGGACAGGAGGTCAACAATGACCACCATCGAAATCGGCGTCGACGAAAAACACCGCAAGCTGGTAGCTGGCGAGCTGTCCAAATTGCTGGCAGACACCTACACGCTTTACCTAAAGACACAGAACTACCACTGGAACGTCGTCGGCCCAATGTTCAGCACCCTACATCAGATGTTCGAACTGCAGTACAACGAACTGGCGCTCGCCGTAGACCTGATAGCTGAGCGGATCCGCTCACTTGGTGAGCTAGCTCCAGCCACATATCGGCAGTTCAGCGAATTGACAGCGCTAGAGGAAGACAGGGATGTCCCTGACGCCGCCGAAATGATCAGACGCCTCGTAGTAGCCAACGAGGCAGTCGTCCGGACTGCACACTCAGCATTTTCAGCAGCCCAGGAGGCAGACGACCAACCCACAGTCGACCTTCTTTCCGACAGGATGCGTGCCCACGAAAAAGCGGCTTGGATGCTGCGCAGCATGATCCAGTGAAAATAGAGGGTGGCAATCCTCGTCCTGATGACGAGCGCTGCCATTGCATGAACTTCTTGCCATCACAGTGTTTGTCTCAAAGTGGTGATCGACGGATGCTGCCTCATCGCGTGCAAAAAGCGTGAAATCCGATTGACAGGCCGAATTCAAAATCGAATGTGAGACGCGCGCACGCTTCGCGCTTCAGCGCACAACTGAGCCGAAACATTGAATTCCCGCTTAGTCTCTCAACCACAAAGTTCGCTTAACGGCAATCCTGCTATCCAAGGCTCAGAAATGCTGAAAACCGTTTTCGAACCACGATCAAATCAGCCGCTTGCTAAAGCAGTACGCCGTTTCTATGTCAGTAAGAGCTTGTGAACGCTGCCAATGATCTCGGCCGAAGATGGGATGGCTGCGTCACATAAATGAGGGGCTGCAGGGAGCGGAACTGGTTTGGCGCATAACAAGCCAACTCTTGCCTTTGGCATCTCCTGAGCAAGAATTGCCATCCAGTAGCTTGCCGGACTGCCTGCAGCGATGGACTCGTCGACGAAGAGAACGACGCCATATCCACCAACGCTTTCCAGTATCGCATCAACAGGACTTGGAGATAGCACAGGAACGCTGAAGACGGCTGCAGAGATCCCCTCATTTGCAAGCTGAACTGCAGCATCTGAAGCAAGCTTCGTCATGTATGAGTAGGTCACGATCGCTACATGTTCGCCTGCACACAACTCAACCACGCTGCTCAATGGCTGAGGATCTTCAGCAACCTCGCCTTCTATTTCGAGTAGCGTATGCTCGATCAAGATGGTCGGATCTCCACCGGTTAGTGCAGCATGTATCGCGATGTCCAGTTCGTTAGGCGTGCCGGGAGCAAGAATCCGTAATCCCGGAACATTCTGAAGCATGGCCTGCGGAGTGTGCTGGTGCTGGGGACCGCCGCCTCTTCTAATCCCGGCGATAAGAGAAAACACGACAGGTGCAGTCATCATCCCGTTCGTCGCATATCGGATGTTTGCTGCTTCAAGAACCAGCGCTGACCAGCCGTAGAAGATAAAACTGCTCGTGTGAACTGAAACGAATGGACGCAGCCCAGCCATCGCTGCACCAACTGCGACACTGGCATAAGCAAACTCACTCAAGGGAGGATCCAACATTCGCTCTGAATATCGCTTCCTATACTCAGGGGAAGCATGGCGCGAGGGATCTCCCCCAATCAGATAGATCTCTGGGTTGTGGTTCATCTCTCGAAACATGGCCCGCTTCCGCGCTTCTCCTGTCGTAAGTACCAACGTCATTGGTTCCCCCAAACGTGCTCAAAGATCACCGACGTTGGCGCGAGTGGAGCATCCAGTGCGAGTGCAACAGCACTGCTGATCTCCTCCTTTATCCTTCGGTCGATCTCACGCATCTCATCGAGGCTTGCTCCCCGCGCGAGAAGATCCCTGACCAAATGCACCAAAGGATCTACAATCGACCATTCATCTACCCGTGAGACGGCAGTGGTCAACTCAAAGGGTCCGGTGACGTTTTGTGGATGATTACCAGTTGCGTTGCCAGGCCAAGGTTCACTCACAATCTCAATGAAGTGCGGACCGCCACCGGAACGTGCTGCCTCAGCGGCACGTTCAACGGTTGAGAAGACTTTGAGTGGCATTTGCGCATCGACGCTAAAAGCTCTCAAGCCGCATACTCGCGCCAGATCACAGAATTTCGACTTGTAACCGTCGTGCTTGTAGCCGTTATTATCGCATACGACCACAACAGGAACATGCCAAAGCGCTGCGATGTTGAAGCTTTCATAGATGATTCCCTCATCCATCGCACCATCGCCCAAATATGCAAACGAGATAGCTCCGCTGGATCTTTTCACGCTGGCCAAGGCCGTCCCAATGGCGATCGGAACGCCGCCAGCAAGCATCGCACTGACATAGGATATGCCATGCTCGACATCGATCAGATGGAAGCTGCCAAGCTTCCCGCGTTGGGGGCCGCCATCACGGCCGAACACCTCGCAATACATGCCCTCGAGATCGGCCCCGCATGCGGCTAGCTGACCGTGGTTGCGATGATTGAGAAATATCGAGTCTCCTGACTTTCGCGAAGATGCTATTGCAGCAGCGCTGGTTTCAAGGCCTATGGAAACGTGATACGTGTCATTTACGAAGGCGCCATTTTCGCACAGCGCCTCATCGAACCTGCGAGCTCTGAGCATTGGTGTGAAATAGTTCAGTAATTCGTCTTCCATGCTTCTGCCCTCTCCAAGGCGGTCGCGCTCCGCCACCCGCTTGCAGGTTCCATTACTGGAATCTGTACCAACTCATCTGACAAGGCGGGCAACGTGTTGAGACGACGCCAACCGATCATGAGCTGTGTGCAGTGTTGACTCAAGCTCAGCGCCACGCCAATAACCGATTCCCGATTGCAAAGGCCAAGTCATCATGAGATTCCCATCGTCAGCCCCTCGCCAGCATTCGAACCTTCTACCACCGCCTTCGCAGTCTGCATTACTGATCTGACTTGCATCCAATAATTTCAAGCCCGGCAGACACTCCTCTGGCGTGCGCAGAGCGCCTGTGCAGCAGCCTCGCTCTCAGATCATTGTCTCTATAGAAGACTGCCCGATCTGACTTGGGACGGCTTGTCTTGTCCAAACAGCCCGTGTGTCTGAATGAATTCCAACACCGACCGGGCATCAGACAGCATTTGGGGAGTTCCATTACTTATCAGGCAGGCCCTATCCGCCACCCTGAGCACGGCCTCCACACGCTGTTCCACGACAATCACGCATCTGCCGTCAGAAGTGATCCTAGAGATATCCCTCAATACCTCCTCGGCAAGGTTGGGAGCTAAATTCGACGTTGGCTCGTCCAAAAGCAAGATCGAAGGCTTTGACATCAACGCCCTGCCGATACCGAGTTGCTTTCGCTCGCCTCCACTTAGCTGATGAGCCAGTGTGTAGCGCTTCGGCCCCAGCTGCGGAAAGCGGTCCAGCACCTCGGCAATGGCGGAGGCGACCTCCCTGCGTGGCAATAAATAGCCTCCCATGCGCAGATTCTCAAGAACGGTCAATCCCGGGAAAGCATCTCTAACCTGTGGAACGTATCCGACTCCCATGCTTGCAAGAACATTTCCGGCATAGCCGGTGATATCGGTTCCGTTGAAGTACACGCGACCGGCATGGACACGTGCTTCACCAATGATGGCCTTCAAAATGGTGCTCTTGCCAGCGCCGTTGACACCAATGACTGCAAGCGACTCTCCCGAGGATGCGGAAAATGAAAGATCGTGAACGATCACCTCCCGATAACCGACTGAAAGATTCTCCAGCTGCAATGAAATACTCATTCTGCCCCCAAATATGCACGCTGCAGAGCTTCACTCTGTTCAACCTCTTCAAAGGTACCATCAACTACAACCTTGCCGCTGACCATACCGACAACGCGGTTCGACGCCTCTCTGATCAGGCCCATCTCGTGCTCGATCAAAACGACGCAACAACCGTCTTCAGCAAGGCGAGCCAGGTCCTCAGCCAGGCGCTTGACTAGATGCACTGCCAAGCCGACTGAAGGCTCATCAAGCAAGAGCACCTTGGGCCTAGCCATCAACGCCCGCAGATACTCGACTATCTTTTGCTGGCCTCCGCTGAGAAGTGAGCACCTTGTCTTCGCATGGTGCGCAAGATCGAAATCACTCAACAAAGACATTGCGCGCTCCTCAGCCGAACGCTCCTGAGCCTTCCACAGATGAGGGCCGCGAGCTGCAACAGCAAACCGCTCCCCTCTCTGGTTTGGCTCGGCAACCAGGAGATTATCCAGCACGCTCATTCTTCCAAATACCTGAGCGTGCTGAGAAGCTTTGATTAGGCCTGCCCTCGCCAGCCGGAAAGGTGGCTCCCCCGTCACATCTTTCCCGTCAAATCGGATGCTGCCTTGACTTATTGGAATCATGCCGCTAATCGCGCCAAGCAAAGAGGACTTTCCCGCACCATTTGGACCGATTATTCCGGTTACAGAGCCTGCGGGAAAACCCAGCGTGACACCTTCAACCGCTGTCTGCCCCCCGTAACGCACAACGACGTTGTCGGTTTCCAAGGCTGCTGATCCAGACTGATCCTTTGTCAAAGTGGCACGGTGCTGGCTACCCAACTGAACATTGCTCATCCGACCGACACCGCCTTTTCGCCGCGCTGGTCCATTTCCCCAGCCGAGCCACTCGCACCTCTCCGGAAATCCAACCGGCCTTTCCGTGAAAGACCAAGAAAGGCTCGCTCAGGAAGGATTCCGTCTGGCCTGAACCACAAGACCACCAACCAAGCTGCTCCTATCACCACCCACTGAAGCGAGTTAATCAGACCTGGATAGCCGACTGGAGGAAGGAAGAGGGTGAGCTGAAGCAAAATAACGCCAACTAGCGCGGCCCCGATAAGAGCACCCCGCTGGTTGCCGATGCCACCGAAGACAACTGCAACAACAAGAACAAATGTCTCTTGGTACCCCCAGGCTGAAGTCCCCCACGCTCCGATGTACTCCATTAGCAGACCGCCTGCCAGACCTCCGATGACACCGCCTATCACGAACACGGTCATCCGCGTCGCCCAGGGATTCTTTCCAAGAGCGACAGCTGCTGCTTCGTCATCGCGAATTGCCCTCAGAGTCCTTCCGAAAGGAGATCGACCCAACCGCTGCAGGAAGAGGTAGACAATAAGCATGAGGAAGAGTCCCCAGATCACATAGAGCCAAGGGTAGGTGGAAGCACTGAAATACTGACTGAGGGGCGATGGCACACCGGCAAGACCCTCCGCTCCATTGAATATGCCTTTAGCATTGGTCACTACCTGGTTCAAGATTATTGCGACAACGAGCATCGCGGCAGCTTGGTAGTCACGGCGCATCTTACGCATTGTGGCAGGTCCGATGACCAGTGCAACCAGGCCGCCGGCCACAGCGCCTGCCAGCAGCGGAAGCGGGAAGGGGAGTTTTGCACCCCAAATATATGTGATGCCAAGTGAGGCGCCAGAACTTCCCAAGCTCATGACACCGGCGACGTATGCTCCTACTGCTTCAAAGACAATGAATGCAAAGTTGACAATTCCGCCAAGACCGAACTGTAGATTCAGCGCCCATGCACCCAAAGCATAAACAGCCAGGTAGACAAGTACCGTTGAAATATAGTATTCCATCAGATGGCCACCTCTGTCTTCTCGAAGAGTTCGCCAAAAAGCCCTTTAGGCCGAATCAGCAACATGGCAAGCAGCACAGCCAAAGCTATAACCACGTTGTACGAAGAGGCACCAAACACTCCGGCTACCTGAATCACCACGCTCAGGACCAGTGATATGAGAGCCGCATATCCAACTGATCCAATACCAGCGACGATCACCACCGCCAAAATATATGGCAGATAGGCGGTTCCCATCGTATATGTGACGCTCTGGTAGCTCATCGCAAGTGTCACCCCTCCCAGTCCACAGAAAAGGCCCGAGATCAGCCAAGTGGCGTTGACAACCTTTCTCGTGGGAATTCCACAAGCCCGGGCGAGGGATGCACTTGCCGAGGTTGCCCTGATCGCGACGCCGAGACGGGTCCTGTGCAACGCCAGTTCAATGGCTGCCACTGAGATTATGGAGATAGCAATTATGACGAGATCCGTGGTAGTGAACGTCAAACCGGAAAATCGATAAGTCTGCCCTGCCGGAAATTGAAACTGATATATCTCACTGTGGGTTATGGATGCCACGAGATAATCGCCGATCAGTGAGACCCCAACTGACACCATCGCCATCGCAAACAGGGGAAGGCCTTTGTGAGCAAAAGGCTGCAAAACACCCCAGCCAACTGCAAGGGTGGCGATCATCGCAAACACAACCCCGATGAAAGCTGCAACGAAGATCGAATAGCCACTGATGTTCACCACATACGTGATCAGCGCCGCAATTGTCATCACGGTGCCATATGCCAGATTCAGAACATTTGTCATCCCAAACTGGAGAGTGAACCCAATGGAACTCATGCTGAGAATAGCACCGCTAATTATCCCAAAGCCGATTCCAGAAACAAGTAATGACAACGCCTCCTCCTTACGGCAGCCTCCAACTAAAAGCGCTCCGGTGGTTCAAAATGCTCGGTGCAAATGAACTGAACCGCGCCGAGAATCTGATCTTTGTTGGATCCCGAAGGAACCTAGATGGCGGAATTCTCAGCGCGGAATAGGAGCCTTGTAATGCAATCTGCACTTCCTAGGTGACCGCTCTATCCGTCACGACATCAATTGCCGGTTGAACAGGAGCGTCACCTTAAGTTCTCAATCAATCAAATCACGCCGGTTACCTTGACCGCGTTGATCTTGGATGCAGACAGCGTCTGCAAATTGACGAACTTGTTTGTCGTGGGGTTGAAGGTCTGGATCACCTCACCGTTTCCGGCATTGTTGTACTTATTGAAATCCAGAGGCCCATCTGGTGGCACATACCTGATCGCCTTGTGTTCCTTGATCAGCTTCAGTCCCTGCGCATAGGTGTATACCGTCGTCTTACCCGAGCCCGGATTCACAATTGACTTGATCTCATTGTGATATGCAGATCCCTGAGTTGAACCAGCAGCATCAGCAGCCAAAGCCTCGATTATCGCGAAGCTGTATACTGCCTGCGCGTGAGGGTTTCCCACCCACTGTGACGGCTTGGGAACATTTGCTCCTGACTGAGCCAGCCACTTGTTGAAGTCGGTTCCAGCTGGGTTGCTACTAGAGGGTTCATTGCTCGCGGCGGTAAACATCTTGGTGAACAAGGTGCTTCCAACAGCGTGGGCGAACGTCGTCACGTACGGAAGCGTAACCCCATTAGCCGTGCTCACTACGTGAACAAGCTTGCCTCCGCTTTGCTGGACGAGCTCGCCAAAGAACGTCCCTGCCGTTACAGGATCAGTCTCTGTGAAAATGACCTGTGGCTTGGCAGCTAGAACCCTTGCCACCTGTGCCGCATACGACGGCTGGTCCAGAGGCACATTCACTTGGGTTACCACATTGATCCCTAGCGCCTTTGCGCCAGCAAGCACACCAGGAAGGTCCCCTTGAGATCCAGAATCGGAACCGAAAACGGTAGCAGCCCTAGTCCAGCCTTGGCTCTTGGCGTAAAGCGACATCGCGACGCCATTTGCCGAATCGGGTGGAACCGGCCTCCAGAAATATGGATCGGTGTTGTTGTTGTAAAGTGACTCTCCAGCTTGAGACATCATCACTATTTTGCTGCGAGTCATTACCGGAACAAGGGTTGTCGCAGAGTTCGTTCCTGGACCTATCACACCCAAAATGTTGCCGGTAGTGGCAATGAACTGCTGAACTGCGGGAAGTGCATCGGCAGGGTCACCCTGCGAATTGACGATCTTGATCCCAACTTTGTGGCCCAGGACGCCACCTGCTGCATTGATCTCTGCGGCTGCGGGATATGCGCCAGCAGACTGAATACTGCCAATGACTGCCGACGCACCTGTGAACGGAGCAACCAAACCTATGTAGGTGGTGCCACTTGGACTGGAAGCCGCTTTCGTCTTGCTGCTTACTGCCGAGCTTCCAGAACTGGTACAGCTCGCAGCAAGGCATACAATGCCTACCAGCGACAACCCATTAATGAAACGCCGATGTTGCCTGTGCATGACCCCCCCGATCATTGCGTTAGCTACAGCTTTATGTGGGACCGCAGTAATCTTCTATGCGGCGTTAGTTAATTGTGGGACACGCTACAAACCCTTATTGAACGTGTCAATGCAGTCCAGCCTGACTATTTTCAGGGAATTTTCATAAACTGCCAGGTTGACACTTCTTGTGAAGACCATTTGACGAATAGTCCCCTACTCGATGTTCAAGATCAATTTCCAACGTCGCTGGGCCAGCCAGTTTGAGGATGCTCAAGTCTTGAGTATTCACTAGCTAGCCACTAAAGATTTGGGTCTTTCTCGCTCGCTTGCGCGACTAAGTAATCTCAACTTTGGAGCCAATATGAGACACGGATTCGAGTGAATTTGACGGCAAAGCCGCTTCTGCATTGAACATGCACGAAAAGCAGAATAAGATCACTGCAGCCTGACTCCAGGAATGCGCACGGTTAGTCTCAACTGGCTGGCACGCCATGGCGGACTTGAACAGCCCAATCGACGTAGAAACAATGGAGATAGATGCCTTCGAGGATCTCTCCATAATTCATTCAGCTAGGGGGATTAGATGGATTTAGTCGGAATCGACATTCACATTCATGTTCACGACCAGAGGGCTAGGGCGCTTCAGGGTCCTGAGGCTCAGGCCAAGGCCGAAGCGATGGCAAAGTACTTCAGGCGAGAGGTCAAGGACCTGC
>JAJZBG010000062.1 GCA_021799035.1 Actinomycetes bacterium
CACTACAAAGACTTAGAGCCAGGCAAGAGCGTGACGATCGAAGGCTGGCGGGACAAAGCAGACGCAGAAAGAGAGCTTGCAGCAGCCCAAGAACGTTTGCTCAGCCACGGCCATTAGCAGATTGGCGCAGTATCCTCCTGGTTTTCGCCTCGGAATAAATCTTGGAGAATTTGTCCTATCCAGATAGGCGTAAATCTCGCTATTGGGTAGAATAGTCCTAGTTGGCGAGAAAGTTGGAAATGAAGTGGAAACTGTTCTATCTGAAGAGGAAAAGCTTGATCGGCAAAGAGAACTGGAAGCCCTCATTGAGATGATCCGGCCTGCGGTTCAGGGCGATGGTGGCGACCTAATGCTTGTATCGGCCGATGTGGAAAGTGGCATTGTCAAGGTTATGCTTGTGGGGTCATGCTCATCATGCGCGATTTCAGAGACGACGCTTAAGGCAGGGATTGAGCGGATTCTCACAGGCAGGCTCCCTTGGGTCACCAAGGTGGTCGGCGATGTGGACGAGTCTATCGAGTTCGAGGACTCGTACGCAATGGGCCGGGGAGGCTACGTACCGAAGTTCTGAACTCCATTGACTGATGAACAGTTCTGAGGGCATAGGCGGATCACAGGGGCTCTCGACGGGCTAAGGTCTTATTAGCAAATTTCGAAGGGGCGTCTGGGGATCCGAAGGCCATGCGAGTTTTGTCCAAACTGATACTTACGGTGATCTTTGGCGGTCTGCTGCTTGGCTTAGGTTCACTTCTACTTTTTCCGGCTGTGTCAAATTTGACATTGTTCCAGGAGCCTGGCACTCTTTCAAGTCCACTGCAGCTTAGAAGTCTCGGATATCCCTCCAGGTTTTACGACGCCCAGGGGAATCTTTTGTATGTTATGCAAACTGACGGATTCAGGACGCCCGTGAGTCTATCGCAGATCCCCAAAAACGTGGTGAATGCTGTTCTCGATGTAGAGGATCACACTTTTTACCAGCATGGACCCATCGATGTCAAATCAATCGTCCGGGCGCTTTCCGCCGACGTTTCTGGGGGCACGATTCTCGAAGGCGGGTCGACGATAACCCAGCAGCTAGTAAAGAACACAATTCTCACGCCGCAGCGCACCCTTTCTAGGAAAATTCAGGAAGCGATCGACTCATACCGAATCGAAGGGCAGTTAACCAAGAACCAGATCCTGGAGAAATATCTCAATACTGTTTATTTTGGTGATGGAGCATACGGAATTGGTGCCGCCGCAAAGACATATTTCAATGAGACAGTTGATCAGTTGAGCACGGCTCAGGCGGCGCTGCTGGCAATTCTCATTGAGGATCCCACAGGCAACGATCCGTTCCTTAATCCTGCTAATGCGCTTGCAAGGCGCAACGTGGCCTTGGACCAGATGGTTCAATATGGAGATCTGTCTCAGTCTCAGGCAAATCAGGACAAGCTCGAGCCATTGCCAAAGGTGTCCTACAGACCTTCGGTAAGTGCACCTTCTGCATTTGTGCAGGAGGTCATCCACAGGATACTCACCGAACCAAAATATTCGATTCTGGGAAGCAACCAAAACCAGCGGCTTCAAGCGTTGGATAATGACGGCCTGCAAATCTACACGACGCTTAATTCAAAGTATGAAGCCGAGGCACAAGCCTCGGTCAAGAAGGTGGTCCCCAATACCAATGGAAAGTACACTGCTGCCTTGATAAGCATGGATCCCCAGACTGGTGCAGTGGAGGCTTTGGTATCTGGTAATCCCACGCATGGCTTCGGAGGTTACGATGTCGCAACAGGTACCGGAGGAACTGGCAGGCAGGCGGGTTCTTCCTTCAAGCCAATTGTTCTAGCCGCACTCCTTCAACAGGGCTACAGCCCAAGCGACATCATCGATGGCACGGGCCCATGCCAGTTCGTCATTCCGGGCGTGAAGCCGTCTCCCTACATAGTCCACAACGCCGAGCCGGGCTACGGTCTGATGACCATTACTAAGGCAACCGCTGACTCCGTCAACTGCGCTTACGTGCGGCTGGGAGTGAATCTCGGAGATGAGAATATCGTGAACATGGCTCGCATCATGGGTGTCACCAGCCCGCTGAGTCCAGTTCCATCCATTGCTATCGGGTCCATGGACGTTACGCCGCTCGAGATGGCGGAGGTGTACTCGGTTCTGGCAGACAATGGAATCCGGCACACTCCTTATTTCACTTCGAAAATTGTGGATTCCAACGGCAAGACTGTGATCCAAACAGTGCCGAAGGGAACCCGTGTACTGTCGGCACAGAACGTCGAGGTCGAAGATCAAGTGATGCAGGCCGTGGTTCAGTACGGAACCGGAACAGCCGCGGCACTTCCGGGACGTGAGGTTGCTGGCAAGACGGGAACCACTGACAAGTTCACCGACGGATGGTTCAACGGGTTCACCCCTCAGCTTGAGACTGCAGTGTGGATGGGTGATCCAGCTGGGTCAGTGCCAATGTATGACGTCGGGGGAATACCCGTTTACGGAGGAACATATCCAGCGAGAATCTGGCATGACTTCATGAGCCAGGCATTGACCGGGCAACCTGCCTTGAACTTTCCGACGCCAAATCCTGCTCTGATTCCCCCTGGTAAATTCATTGTGCCAATTGACTCTCCTGGTGCAATAACAACTCCCCCTGGCTCTACCACGACAACAACTTCGGCGCCTTCAGCATCATCGGTTCCCGGGGGAAGCAGTGGGAGTGCTGTTGGGGTAGGCACAACCACTACCACTGACGCGGGATCTACCTCTTCAAGTGGCTCTGCTGCAGGTTAGAACGGCCTATTGGCCTTGTATTGTTTTACCGACAAGGGGATTTGTGAGCGGTGGAAAAGTCTGACGTTGAGAAGCTCTTTGCGTTGCAAGAGATCGATGACAAGCTGAGAGAGCTTGAGCACAAGATGAACAGACTCGACGATGTCTCTGGGGCAAAGGCGCTCGCTGACGAGCTCAAATCTCTCCAGTCGACCTTGAAGGAGATCGATGCCAGGATCGACACTTTGGCTCGAAGACGCGATGAGCTTGACGAGCGGTCTCGATCTTTGATGACGAAAGTCAAGAGCATGAAAGCCAAAGAGACCAGTGGAGCTATCTCACATCGCGATATCGCATCGACGGAGTTGGAGATTTCCAACCTGGAATCTCAGCGGTCTGATCTAGAAGATGAAGAGCTGGAGATTCTTTCGGAGATAGAAGGCTTAGAGCCAGAAATGGAAGAGACTAAGCGGCGGATTTCCGGCAAGATTGGTGAGCTAGAGGGAATACGGGAGCAAAATGCAACGGTCCTCGCTGATCTTGGGACGCAGAGGTCTGAGATGGATGCCAAGCGTTTGGAACTTTCGCAATCTGTCGATCCTGTACTGCTCAAACTGTATGGCGACATTTATGCAAGGGTTGGCACAATGGCGTTGGCGCGGGTTGAAAACGGAAATTGTCAGGGATGCCGACTGAAGCTCTCAGCAGTTGAGATTGAAAGCGTCAAGAGGTCGTTGCTGGGGGAATTTACCAGGCCGCCGACCTGCGAGCAGTGCGGGAGAATTCTATATGCGTAGGGTCGAGCCGGCCTATAGGCGGGGTTCTGTCCGGTAGATATTTCTACGTGGGTGGTCATCCATCTTTGCGGCCTACCAGGAGTCTGATCAATTCTGATCCGGCGGGCAACCATACTCCATTTGGCCTTGCTCCAGGTGGGGTTTACCTAGCCATAAAAGTCACCTTTTATGCTGGTGCGCTCTTACCGCACCGTTTCACCATCACCATTTCTGGCAGTCTGTTTTCTGTGGCACTGTCCTTCAGGTCACCCTGACTGGCTGTTAGCCAGCACCTTGCCCTGCGGAGCCCCGACCTTCCTCAGGAGGCTTCTCCCGCGACCACCTGGCCGACTCGACAATTTAAGTCTAGGGGCATTTGTCGTCTTGCAAGGTCGATCTTTCTGTAGCTGCTGCGAGGTATGGTTGTGTCTGTCACAAAGGCGGATTTAGGAGAGATTCGGGTGAAGATCGCTGCACTTGGGGATGCGCACGTAGGTAGGTCCAGCTATCCCGTTGCCAGGGAAGGGGTCAATGTCCGAGAAAGAGACTTCGAGTCATCATTTCTCGGTGCAGTGGAGCTGCTTCTGGCTCAGGACCCCGATCTGATCTTGTTTCTCGGAGACGTATTTGATTTCCCGCGGCCGTCTTTCAGATCCTTCCGCATTGTTCAAAAGGGCATGTTCAGGATCAGCGAAGCGGGTGTGCCGCTGGTGGCCATAAGCGGTAATCACGACACTCCCAGACTTGTTGGGACAGAGAGTCCTTATGGAGCGTTGCATGACGTCTTTCCTGGATTCGGGCTGGTTTATCGCCAGCGCTACGAGTATTTCGACATCGGGGATGCGAGAATCCATGCGATACCTCAGATGCTTTCGTATGAGGAGACTGTCGAGGCGCTGCAGCTTGCGTCGGCAAGCAAGAGCATGACCAGGGCTAACGTGGTGATAACCCATCCGAGGGTCAGGCAACTCGCACCTTCATATGCCGACATAAATGAAATAGAACTGGATGCTGAACAGATCAAAGGTGACTTCGCACTTTTAGGCCATTACCATTGTCATACTCGTATCAAGGACAACATTTGGTACGTTGGCTCAACGGACACCTTCTCGTTTGGCGACAGTCCTGACCGGCCCAAGGGCATAGCGGTCCTGGATACCAATTCCGGAGAATGTTCCCACGTTCCGCTTTCAGGGCAGAGAGACTTAGTTGATCTTGGATTTGTCTCTGCCCTCGGTCTCGGGCCAAAAGATCTAGTCGGGCTTATTGAAGCTCAGCTGAAGGACTCGAAGAGCGATTCAATCGTGAGATTGCGGCTTGATGGGGTCGACCCTGGAGCCTATCGACTGGTTGATCCAGCGGCAATCAGAGATATGACCAGCCATCTTCTCTACTTTAAGTTGGAACCAGCATATCTTTCCGCCGCTATGGAGGTCGAACTCCCGGCCATAGAGTCCATGCCCGTCAAATGGGAACGCTTTGTGGAATTGCAGGATCTGCCAGAGGAGGAAAAAGCAGATGTCACGAGAATGGGAATCGACTACATAAACAAAGCTGTCGAGGCCTCATGAGAATCTACAAGATCAGGCTTCAAGGCTATCGCGTTTTCGAAGATTTGCTTGAATTGGAGCTGCCGTCTGGGCTTGTAGGTGTCTACGGAGCGAATGGCGCCGGAAAGTCTTACTTGGTCGAGTCGATTCCGTGGACGCTTTATGGAAAAACGAGAACATCGGTTTCCGATATCAGGACTTCCGGAACAGACAAAGAGTGCTTCACCGAGGTGGAATTTGAGCATGAAGACCATCTGTATCGTGTGAATCGGGCTGTTTCAGCTAAAGGATTGGTAAAAGCTAGAGTATGGCTCGACAACGAGCTTGTTGCGGATGGCGTAAAGGAGACCAATCGATTCGTTCATTCGACGCTTGGAATGGACGTGGATTCTTTCAGAGCGTCCGTGTTTGCTGAGCAGAAGCAGATCTCGTCCTTCAGTGATGCCAGCCCGGCGGAACGGCAGAAGCTCGTGTTGTCTCTTTTGGGCATCACCCCTTTGGATAGGGCGCGGGACTTGGCGCGCTCTGACGGAAGGATGCAGCTAGAGCATCTGAAGCTTGCACGAGCGTCTCTACCTGATGTAAGCAAGCTCATTGCCGAGAGGGACGAGATCTTGGTCGAGATTCGTTCAGCGACGGATCGCTTGACTGCTATGTCGGCAAACGCGGAGTTGTGGAATGACCGCGTTGTGGCAGATGAAGCTGAACTGAGAAGGCTAGAAGTGTTGAAGGCGAAGAGCGATCAGATCATTGCGGTGGGCAAGGAAAAAAGAAGGCTATTCGAGGAGCTTTCCGCTCAGGTTGGGCGCATCAAGCATCTTGATAAGAGGCTTATCGAGATCGATGCCAGGCTTGCACACTCAGAGCGGGTGGAACCGATGATTTCGGCACTAGAGGCGAGGATCGCTAGCCTCAGGGGATCACTTGAGAATGCATCTCGGCTTGAAAAGGTCTCCAGAGAGCTTTTTTCAATAATGCAGCAGGTTGGATGCAAGTCACTAAGTCAGCTGGAGCATTCCGCTGATGAGAATGCGAAGAGGCTTGATGTCAATGAGCGGCAATGCGGGAAACTGGAAATTCTGGTTCGAAATCTGGAGCTGCATATTGCTGCAATAAAAGCTAATTCTGAATCGACGCGGGCTGGCATCGCTTGCATGGCCGAATTAGGTGCACAATCGAACTGCCCCACTTGTGGGCAGGCGCTCGGGGAGGGCTTCAGCTTACACCTGGAAGAGGAGCGAAAGACTCTCAGCGGGCAGCTCGCGTCGCTTGGGGCTAAGGAGGCGGAGTTGGCAACTCACCAATCTCGTCTTGACTCGAGTCAGATTCTGCGAGGGAAGTTGATCCAAAGAAGGGCACTCATGGACACTGCTCTTGCCATGGCGTCTGCTTTCAGGCTCTTGGAGGAGGAGGCTCAGGCGGAAGCATCCATGGAAGGCGTAGGAGGCAGTCTCGAAAGCGCGATTCTCGCGATGAAAGAAGCAAAGGTGCTCCAATCCGAGCGTCTGCAATTGCTCGCAGAGAAACGACAAATAGAAAGCCTTTTGGCCGAAGGGTCGGAAACGTTCAAACGCTTCGACGAGGTGGAAGCTGAGCTGAACCTGCTCAAAGCTGAGCTACGGGAACTCGGATTCGACTATAACCTCTATTTGCACCAAGCCGAGAAAGTGGAGCGCAGTCGAACCGAAGCGCGGCGTGCAAATGACCTGGCTGATAAGGAGCGTATCGCCGGCGTGCAGGTTGCTGGCCGTTTGGAGCGGGTTGAGGCGCTGATAGCCCAAGCACGAGATGCGCAGGATATGGTGAATCAGCTGGAGTCTCGTTCCCAAGTATTGAATCGGGTAGCGGATTTTCTTAGCGAGTTCAGGAGTTCGACGATAGCTGCTCTCGGCCCGCGTCTTGCAGCATCTTCAGCATCTCTGTTCTCGGAGCTGACCGAGGGGGAGTATGACCAGCTGGAGGTTGATACGTCTACGTGGCAGTTGAGAATCTCGGACTTCGGCTGTTCTTATGATTTGGGAAGATTCTCGGGGTCCGAGCGCGATCTCGCCAATCTTGCCTTTCGAATTGCGATATCCGAGCAGATCGGATACAGTTTCGGGCAGCAAATCGGTCTTTTGGTCCTCGACGAGATTTTTGGTCCCCTGGATGATCAGCGCAGGTTTGTGATCCTTGGCGCGCTTGATAACCTGAAAGCTCGCTTCAATCAGGTTATTGTTGTTACACATGGTGTCGAGATAAAGGAGCAGATGCCTGGCGCGATTGAGGTTGTGAAGCTGGGAAGGAGGCGAGCTACCGCGAGAGTGGCGTAGCACAAGGAGTCGAACTGTATGCTGGGGGGCGCGAAACTCCCGTTTGACGAAGGGCCACTTGAACAGTCAGAAAAGTGTTTAATCGACTCACATTTGATCCCGCAGATACGATTGTAAAGGCCAAGACCGGCGACAAGGATGCCCTCGCTAGGCTTTGGTCTCTCCTCAATGCGGGCTTAGTGAGGTATCTTTCATCGCTAGGTTGCCGCTCTCCCGAAGATCTGGCATCGGAGAGTTGGATTTCCCTTGCGAGGGTTCTTCCCAAGTTTCAAGGGGACCTCTCGTCGTTGCAGGGCCTTTTGTTCCAGATTGCCCGGGCCCGTCTCTACGACCAGCTGCGTAAGGAGTATCGAAGCCCTAGGCCGGCTCTTATGGTGATTGACGAGAACACAATTGCAGAGCAGAATCATTCTGGGCCGGAGGCAATTCTTGATGAATCTTCTTCGAGAACCAAGGAATGGCTTGCTCAGATTCCAAGATCTCAGGCCGAGGTCGTCGCGTTGAGAGTGATTGTTGGATTGTCCCACCTTGAAATTTCACAGATAATTGGCAAGTCCGAAGGTGCTTCAAGGATTCTGTTTTTCAGAGGTTTGGAGAACCTCGAGAAACTCATTTCTGGCGAAAAGCGACCGAAGTCTACAAAAAAATTCTTCACCTCGGCGTAACATTCTTTCGCATTAGTTCGATTGTTATACAGCTATGGCTGATGACGACCGAAATTCACGAGAAGAATCAGATGGATTCCACCATGATGAAGTGGATGAATTCATTGATCGGTTGATTGACGGCTCGATTCCAGTAGGGCACGATTTTACTGAGCTAGAAGCTGCTCTGATCGAAGTGGCTGCTTACTCGCATCCCGAAACTGAAATTGGAGGATCAGCCGTAGTCGAGAGGATGGCAGAGGAGGTCGAGCAGGCCTCGTCGCATCCATCAAAGAGGGACAAGCGGACCTATTTGGCACGACTTGCCGGGGCGAAGGCGATTATTGCAGTCACCACTGCCGTCGCGTTCACGGGAGCGTCAGCTGCTGCTGCATCAGGGTCGCTCCCTGAGCCCATCCAGAAAGCATTTTCTGCTGCAGCTTCAAACTTGGGCGTTTCGCTGCCCGCTGCGCCAGTGACTACCACCTCTACAACTATGCCTGCGATGCCCGCACCGCGCAGTCCCGGTTCAGGTCAGAGTCAGTCAATCACCACAACGTCAATCCTCTCGTCAGCTCCTGCAACCGTCTCGCCAACCGTAAGTTCAGTTCCGAAGAAGTCGAGTTCTGTAAATTGTCTTCCTCTCGTTTCGGCAATACTTGCCTCGCCACTTACATCGGGTTCGACCACCACTTCTACTGGTGGCGCGAATTCGACGACGACCTCATCGTCAACCACGACTTCATCCACCACGACTTCATCCACCACGACCACGACAGAGCCATCAACTACCATCGTCGGCGCGAACAAGTGCATTTCGACAACGACGACCTCATCGTCAACCACGACTTCATCCACCACGACCACGACGTCTACCACAACTACTACAGAACCATCCACCACGACTACGACACAAGCGTCCACCACGACGACGACACAACCAACAACAGACTCAAGCGTGTTAGGCTCAGCTAGCCTCCGAGGGTCCTACTGACACGCTTATTACAGAAAAAATGGGATAAGTAAGGGACATTGTTCCGAAGACCTCGCCAAGGTATCCCATTCGCTAAAGGACTCCGGCGGAAACTCCGCCGGAGTCCTTCAAAAAGTGCTAACTGCCGCTTGTCCGCTGCAAGATCATGTCCTTTTGCCGGAAGCAAGAATATTGCGCACCCTGGCAGATCCAGGTGGAAGCTGTCCCGATGCTCGTGCGTCGGTCATTACCCGGGACCACCATTCGAGGTCTTCAAGCATGACAGTGGCCGCAGCATCGGTCATTGGGTTTGCTGGGCTGCCCGAAGTGTCAAATGCGGTGTCTACGAACGGGATTATTACGGTGTTTCTGAGAAGGATCATCTCTGCCTCGAGTGCGACGTGGGCGAGATTCTCGAGCGCTCTAGATCCACCTGCGATTCCGGTGCTGTATGAGACGGCGGCAACTGGCTTGTTGCGAAAGGCGAAGCTCAGAAACACATTGTCAAGCGCGTTCTTCAACAGGCCGGGCATTCCGTGCAGGTATTCAGGAGTAACAATCAAAAGCGCCTCGGCCTCGCGTATCTTGTGGTTCCATTCCCTGACGATTGGCTGCGAGTAGACCGGGTCGTTCATGTCTCCAATTGAACCTGGATGCTCCTGGAAAAGAGGTAGGTTCCAGTCTTTTAGATCGAGGAGATCTACATCGAACGTGCCTCGATCCACCACCCTTCGCTCTATCCATGGCACAACAAGATCAGCTGAGCGATTTGGGCGCCGGCTGCCGACTATGACCTTTAGCCTTATCAATTGTTCTCCTTTGTAATCCGTGCATAATGGCTTTTCGGGTTTAAACGTTAGTGAAGCTGCAGATGTTGGTAGACCATCACCGCTCATCCACTGCGTGGGGGCCCTTCGCAGATACTTGTCGTGGGGCACTAGTTTCCCACGCTAGACATTGTGGCCTCTATACACTGGTACTGGTTTGGGTCTTTAGCGCGTCGGAAGGAAAGTCAGGTACGTGGAGAAGAGTGACTGGTGGGATGCTGAGACTTACAGCAGGCTCAGTTTGCCACACATGCGATGGGGCGAGGAGCTTCTCCGCAAGCTTGATGTCGGTGAAAACGCCACGGTTTTAGAAATCGGTTGCGGCACAGGTCGCGACACGGAGAAGCTGGCTCAGCGGCTGCCCAGAGGAAGAGTGGTTGCCATTGATCGCTCTGCGCGGCAAACCCCGTCCGTGAGGGCG
>JAJZBG010000063.1 GCA_021799035.1 Actinomycetes bacterium
CCAGAGCTTCTGACGACTCACACATAATCGACACTGCTCCGGTTCTGACAGCAGAAGGTGCGTTGGCGGTCAATCCTTGGTAATTGTCACCAACTTGGCCAACCCAAATGCTACGAGAGCATATATCACCATCGCCACGAGGGTAAAGGTTTCAAATCGCGATATCCCGTAATGGAACGAGTAGCCAAACAGGTTGAAAAATGGCTTCACAAACGGATAGCTCGCATTGTAGATGAAGTGAGCTATCGCGTTTGCAGGGTTGGCAGCGAGCAATGCAAATATAAAACGCAAAGCCAATAGCGCCAGGAGAACACCTGCAATGTACCAAATGATCCGCGCACCAACTGTCTGGATCCTGTGACGCCTTCGATTTGGCTCGTATACCTGCTGGGTGGATTGCGTCGTGTTGCCAAAGTGGCTCGTAGTCTCTCGGACCTCTTGAAGTGGCTCTTTCATAGAATTCGCCCCTTTCTTGAATGCTCTCAGACCATGGGTCAATCAATGATCTTCAGAGACAAATAACCATTTTAAACGCTCCAGAGCCATAGTGCGCGCCACGAACGACACCCTGAGAGTTTTCTAATCTCCAGCTCATGGGACAGGCTCGCCAGTTTCAAAGGACTGCTCCACCGAGACCGCATGAATGAGACATGTCACCAAGGATGTCTCTAGACCTCTTCGGAATGTCCTCGGGCATACCCCAAAGATGCCACGTCATTCGAAGGCCACGTTGCAGTCGACACCAGAGGGCGCGACCTCAACACTCGCGCCTTCAAAGCGAGCGAGTAAGTCAGGGTGCATTTGCGTACTATATAATCCATGCGAATCTTCCTAGCGGGAGCAACTGGAGTCATAGGCCAAAGGCTCTTGCCCCTTCTGATGTCTAACGGTCATCAGGTGGCGGGCATGACAAGAACAGAGTCCAAAACCAGCGAAATCACTCGCGCCGGCGCACATGCCGTATTATGCGATGTGTTTGATACCACCCGCTTGTTCCGAGCTATCGAAGACTTCCGCCCGGATGTTGTCTGGCATCTGCTCACGGACCTTCCCGACGACTACTCGCTCTTGGGACGCTACGGACCAGCAAACAATCGAATCCGCAGGGAGGGCACTGCAAACCTGTTGAAAGCGACCGACCTGGTAGAGGCCAAGATGATTGCTCAAAGTGTTGCCTGGCAACTGCCCGGAGATGGCGGATACGCAGTTGCGTACCTAGAGAACGCCGTACAAGAAGCGGAAGGCGTCGTCATTCGTTATGGGCAGCTATACGGACCAGGTACATACTACGAATTGGATCCTCCTGGCCACCCTCGCATACATGTGGCAGATGCCCCAAGTCTGTCACTTCAAGCGCTTGAAATGGAGACGGGAATGCTGACTGTCAAAGAGGATTAGGCTCTTGCCAAACGGTGCTACGCCCCTAGGCGCCTGCGAGAAATGGCTGGGGACATCTTAAGAAAGATTCTCGGAACGATTTGAACACGATGACATGCCGGAAGACAGAATCCGCAGCGTTGGCAAAGCAAGCTATCTGTTGCTCAGAGCCGAAAACGATAGTACAGGTGGAACAGGAGGCAAACTATGAGAGTTGCGATTCTGGGAATGGGAAAGATGGGCCAAGCTCTGGCGCGAAGGCTCTTAAAGTCTGGGAACGAAGTCTGGATATGGAATCGCACCAAGAAATCCTTCAAGGAGCTGACCGAGGCCGGCGCGCACCTTCTTGAGTCCCCCGCTGAATCATGGGAGCACGCTGACTATGCAGTCTCCTTCGTCTCAGACGACAACGCTCTCAAGTCTGTCTATGTGGGCAACCTGGGTGTTCTTTCCAAGAACAAGGGCGGAATAGCCATCGACATGAGCACAGTTTCTCCTGAAGCTTCAGCAGAAATTGGAGAGCGAGCCAGAGAAAGCGGAATTGGTTTCCTTCGTTCCCCAGTCAGCGGAAATCCTCAAGCTCTGATTTCAGGAAACCTGACAATCATGGTGTCTGGACCCAAACTCGCGTTCGACAAAGCAAGTGAACTTCTCAACGCAGCTGGCGCGAGGGTGATTTACCTTGGCGATGGAGAGCAGGCGCGAGTTGCCAAACTGGCAGTGAATTCGATACTTGCAGCAACGGCAGAAATGCTTGCCGAAGTTATCGTCCTCTGCGAGAGCAACGGGATCGATCGCGAAACGATCTTGAACGTGATCACCAACTCCTCGCTCGGCTCTCCATTCGTGGCCGCAAAAACTCCGGGGCTTGTCCACCACAATTACGAAGCAACCTTCAGCTCGGCCATGCTTCTCAAAGACCTGAGGCTAGTCCTCGATGTCGCCAAGCAAAACCGTCTCTCGCTGCCGATTACCGAGTTGGCCTCAGATTTGATGGCAAAGACGTGCGATGCCGGCTTCGCCGAGATGGACTTTGCAACTGTCCTGCCTCGACTTCAAGCAGAAGTTGGCAAAGAGCCAGACCTGCCAGTCCTTCCTCGCTGAACTTTTTGGCCCTTCCGAACCGACGCCGTTTGCGATGACGACGCGAAGAGACCCATTGCGCCAAGGTCACTCTTGGCTCGGCGTGAAGATCGAACCCACCCTCACTCCGAGCCCAGTGCCAAGTTCGTAGCCTCGTTCCGCATGAAGCGCCAAGTCCATTCCGACGGTCTCGTCACCCTCGGAGATCCGCATTCCAATTGTCTTGTGAATGGCCATCGCGATCAGCCAAGTGACCACAAAGCCGTACACTACAGTGGCGACAACCGCGATTGCCTGATGCAAAAGAAGGGTGGCATTGCCACCGAGAAGAAGCCCGTTGACGCCGTTGATCGCTCTGGAGCCGAACAGTCCGATGAGCAGAGTTCCGACAACTCCGCCCACCAGGTGCACCCCTCCCACGTCAAGTGAGTCATCGACCTTGAACCTGAACTTGAGATGTACGGCAGCTTCACAAATGAATCCAGCAGCCACACCTATAACCAGAGCTCCCCACACATTGACAAAACCACACGCAGGAGTAATCGCGACCAATCCAGCCACTGCTCCGGAAGCAGCGCCAAGAGTAGTGGACTTTCCCGTCCTGATCTTCTCTCCAACTAGCCACGCTAAAAGTGCTGCTGCACCGGCAGTATTTGTGTTGATGAAGGCATTGGCCGAGAGAACATTCGCGCCAAGCGCTGAACCAGCGTTGAAGCCAAACCAGCCGAACCAGAGTATGCCTGCACCCAAAAGGGCCAAGGGAACATTGTGGGGCATCATTGAATCCTTAGGCCAACCTCGCCTACGTCCGACGACCATTGCAACAGCCACGCCTGCAATGCCGCAGTTCATCTCCACGACTGAACCGCCGGCAAAGTCTTCCACGCCCATCTTCGCAAGCCAACCGTTGGGTGAAAATACCCAGTGTGCAATTGGAGCGTACACAAGCACCGACCATGCACAAATGAAGATAACAAAAGCGCTGAGCTTCAGTCGATCAGCGGTAGATCCAGTGATGATGGCCGGAGTGATGATCGCAAACATCATCTGAAAGATCACGAACACTATCTGCGGTATTTTCTGGGCTTTTGCACCCACAAAGCCAGGCACCTGTTGGTTGATATGTGCCAAACCAAAGAAATGAAGCGTTCCAATGATCCCGTAGCCGTGCCAATCCGGACCGAAAGCAAGGCTGTAAGTCACGAATACCCATATCAGACTCACAATTCCCATAGTCACATAGTTCTGCATCAGCATTCCAAGGACGTTTTTCGACCTTACCATGCCTCCGTAAAAGAATGCGAGACCCGGGGTCATGAACAGAACCAGAGCGCTGCTTGCAAGCACCCAGGCGGTATCTCCGGTATTGAACCTCATGACTCAACCTTTCAGAAGATCGTCTGCAATCTGTAACGCCAGTACTACCGAAACCCAGCTTTCAGAAACCGCCCTGCCACACCGAGTCGAATTCGCGAAGCCATCTGATTGGACCGATTTCCACGACTCACACGGGAGCAAGAGAACATGTCACCGGGACACTCTATTAGCAGCAGACCCCGGTCGTTTCTAAGGATCCCAGTTAGATACCAAGATTTAACATTTGCGAAACAATTGAGCTTCGCGGCGTCAGATCCTTCTGCTTTGGCGAGATCAGAAGATCTTCTGTTATGCCAAGTGATCGGAAAGCCCACCTCACCTGCTGAAATTCAGCGAGCTTCTGAGGGGATTTGATAGACTCCTAAATGTCCATCTCACACGGGAGGCGCAACAGACTTTGATTTCCGTCGATCAAACACATTGGAATTCGCCTGATTCGCTCAGATATCACCGGCCCAAAGCGCATTTCAGACTTCCAGGAATTTCATGAAGTGATCGAAAGCCACGAAGAGCCAGCTTGGATCGACGAGTTTGCAGCACAACTAGGAAAGGCTCCAGATTCAAAGGTCGTCCAAGACTTCTTAGCAAGAGCTCACGCAGGATACCTTGAACGCAGCTCTGCAAAAGATGCCGCCTTTGACCGGATGCAGATCGCGCTCATCGAGTCCAGCGTTTTTGGAAATGCCCCAGACCTGTCTCGGTCGTTAGCTAGGCCGGGAGTGGAGGCAGGCAACCCCAAAGATCCCGAGTCGATACATCGCATGGTATTTGTCTCTCCGACTTCCCCCGCACTTGGAACCGTTCGGCTAAAAAGATATGGAACTCGTGGAGTCGAACTGAGCAGGCTCGTCCACACACT
Organism: Actinomycetes bacterium; assembly: GCA_021799035.1. Lineage (GTDB taxonomy): Bacteria > Actinomycetota > Acidimicrobiia > Acidimicrobiales > Acidimicrobiaceae > SCQM01. The sequence goes on from JAJZBG010000063.1 coordinate 4,697, forward strand.
GGAGAGTCTCGGATTCGCCGTTATCGAGGATTCATCTTCGGTATTTCCTGCCACTGGCAACTTGTCCATCGATGTCCACATGGACGACCTGGAACTGCGTTGGGCCAACCAGGAGAGGGCCCCGCTTGTCTTCGACATGACGGCGGACGGCCAAAGAGTTGCCGAGGCCCTCGCCGCCATAGACATGGGTCAAGGAGAGATAGATCTTCTCAATCGCCTCACCGTTTCAGCCGGACTGAGCTGGCGCCAAGTGGCTTTGATCCGTGCTTATAGGTGCTATAGACTCCAGCTAAGCAGCGAGTTCTCATCGGAGCAGCTCGATCAGACGCTCTTTCTCTTTCCGGAAATTACCAGCACACTGGTCAGATATTTTGAAGCAAGATTTGATCCCGACTCCGAGACGCGGAACGATGACACGGAGAAATCGCGCGAGAAAGTGATGCAGTTGCTGAAGTCCGTAATTAGCTACACCGATGATCAGATTCTGCGCGGATACCTTGAGCTGATCGATGAGACAGTGCGAACCAACTACTTTGCGCGCAATGCTGGCAAGACGGAAGAGACTCTGGTGCTGAAATTCACGCCCTCGAGGGCCACCTCGATTCTCCACCACTCGATGCTCGAGATTTTCGTTTTCGGCACTGGAGTCATGGGGATCCATCTCCGGGCCGGAAAGGTTGCCAGAGGCGGAATCCGCTGGAGTGAGCGAATAGAAGACTTTCGCACCGAAATCTACGACCTGGCTCTGGCACAAATTAAGAAAAACGCAGTCATAGTTCCAACTGGAGCCAAAGGGGGTTTCGTTCTAAGAAACTCGGCGTCTCCAGCCCCTGCTCTGATCGAAGAGGCTTACAAGAACTTCATCACCTCTTTGCTCGAGATCACTGACAACGTAGTGCAGGGGAAAACCATCACCCCGGATCGAGTTTTGGCTTATGACGGTGATGACCACTACCTTGTGGTGGCAGCCGACAAAGGGACGGCGAGCTTCTCGGATTTGGCAAACTCCATTAGCCTGGAACGCGGCTACTGGCTGGGCGACGCGTTTGCGTCAGGAGGGTCGAACGGCTACGACCACAAGGCACTAGCCATTACGGCAAGAGGCGCTTGGATTGCTGTACGGAGGCACTTCAAAAAGCTGGGAATTGATGCGGACAATGAGCCTCTTCTGGTCGTCGGCGTAGGAGACATGTCAGGTGACATTTTCGGTAATGGCATGCTGCAAAGCTCCCACATCAAGCTGGTGGCTGCCTTTGATCACCGACATGTATTCATCGATCCAGATCCAGACCCTGAGAAGTCTTTTGCAGAAAGACGGCGTCTAGCTAAGCTCGAACGGTCTTCATGGGATGATTACGATCGTGAGCTGATTTCCACTGGTGGTGGAGTCTGGCCAAGAAGCTCCAAGGAGATCCCGTTAACTGCAGAAGCGCGACGGTCTTTGAACATCGAGGGCGCTTCGGTCAGCCCATTTGCGTTGATCCCTGCTATTCTCTCCGCGCCTTCAGACCTCATCTGGTTTGGGGGAATTGGAACCTACCTGAAGGACAAGAACGAGTCAGATGAAGAGGTAGGCGACAGTGCAAACGATTCCGTAAGGATATCTGCGGACAAGATCAGGGCTCGGGTGATAGCAGAAGGGGCCAACCTAGCGGTTACGCAGCGAGGCAGGATCCGCTATGCGCGCCGCGGGGGAAGAGTGGACACCGACTTCATCGACAACGCTGGCGGCGTCGCAATGTCAGACTACGAAGTGAACCTCAAGATTCTCCTCGACATGGCGGTCAACGATGGCCTGCTTTCACGACCAGAGAGAGATCGCTTGCTCAAGGACGCAAGTGACGAGGCAGTGCGCAAGGTTCTGCGGCAAGTCGAAGACAGCATCGCTGCAATTGATCGCGGACTCGAGGCTACCGCGCAGCATTTAGACGCATGCGAGGCTCTGATCGAGAGCTGGGAAGAACTCGAATCGTTCGACCGTTCGATCGATTTTCTGCCTGACAGTGAAGAGTTTGAAAAACGCCGTTCTGCGCAGGCTGGACTGACAAGACCCGAACTGGCGGTGCTCCAGTCGTATTCAAAATCCTATCTAGCCATTTCGATAAGAACTGACCGCTTGGCAGGTGACGCATCATTGTCAGAGCTCGTCAAAGGTTATTTCCCTCCGTCGATCGCTGATCGCTTTGAAGCCCTCTTGCATAAGCATCCTCTTTACGAAGACCTGGTTGCCACAACGCTTGCAGGCGAGATGATCAACCGCATGGGGGTCGTGTGGGCTCATGAGATAGCTGAGGAACTTGCCCACACATTCGGGGATATTGCCAAAGCATTTTGGGTAGCCTGCAAGGTTTCAAGAGCGTTTGATCTCTGGAATCGGCTTGACGAGTTGGACCAGGAATGCAGCGAAGATGACGTGATGAGCTGCCATAGGCAACTGATGGTAACAGTCGATGCTCTGACCCGCCTTTACCTCGCACAACCTGATGAAAGAATACGAGACCTTGGCGCGTTGATATCCAGTGACGGATCGGCGCTTTCAGATCAGGCATCTACGAATCCCGATTTTCAGGCCCCTGCCGAACCTCCAGATATTCCACAGCCAAAGAACATTCCTTCCGATTTTTTGGCGGAACTGCGTTCTTTCATGCGCACACCCCTGATGATCGAAGCAGTAGATGTCTCGCGTCAATCAGGAGCAGACATTCACCGAGTCATTTCCCTTGCAGCCAGAATTGACGAAGTTGCGCACATCGACAAGATCAGAGGAATTATCGATAGCATCCCAGTAGAAAATCGGTGGATTTCATGGCAGGTGAGCGGATTGAATTCCGATCTCGTTAGATGGCGTAAGCAGGAATGCATCGCCCTAATCTCTTCATCTGAGAAATCCGGCCTCGATGACGCAGTTTCTCTTTGGAAAGCCGCACATCTGCAAAGCTTCAACAAGATCACCAGGCTTCTAGATGCTGCTTCACAAGGCAATGGGGATCCTCTCACTCTGATCTCTCTCGTGGTCAGGGAACTCAGAGTTGCCACATAGTTCAAAGCAAGACTTCAACTCGATGTGCATGAAGTCTGAGACTCCAGATTCTTGTTGACACTCATGGTGAAGCTTGGCTGACATCTCTTGCCAACTGACGCATCTTGCCAAGCGTACGAATAATAGTCACTAGAGCCACGCCTATTATGAGAACGACCAAAAGGGTACCGACTCCAATTTGATCGAGATTGTGAATGTGTATTCCGGTGGAGATCCCCGCCGACATGATTGATGGTACGAGCATGCCCACACTGCCCACTACCACGAAGAGCAGGCCGCCGACAAGCAGAGTCCATCCAGCCTCTTCCTGTGCCACTCGCTGTGCCAGCTTCTCCGGAAGGCGCTGGTGCCTGATCAAGGCCCCAATCACCGCACCTGCCCCAGCCAGGACGGACGTAGTGCCCAGACCGAAAACAGCGCCAGGAACCCATCCAAATGCAGCTGATGGCATAGCCGGCGCCAGAACCGTTGCCATGATAAGGGCGAAAGCACCCAGACCCCATCCGGCCAAGAAGCCATGAACTGCTGCCATGGCTGGTGTAGGCGTGCGCCCCGCCCACTCAGCAGTATCCGCATGTCTTGGCCGGCGGCAGCTGCCTATGGAAGGAGGCCAGATATGAAGATGAAGAGTGCAGTTCAGCCTAAGGACATAGAAGGCTGCCAGCACCATTACTGCACCAACCACGAGGTAGATGACAGCATTCCAAAAGGCGCTGTCGGCAATCTCCAACAGTCCTAAATAGGCAAGCTCCGAAAGAATCGCCCGCTGAACAGTGAACGACGCTGAAAACGAAAGGGCGGACCACATTCCCTTTCGCGCGGAGAATGAGCCAACTGCGTAAGAGAACGTGATCGGCCACGTGTGCTCATCTGGCGTCACGCCGTGCACCACGCCCAGCAGAAACGACGTCAGGATAACCATGCCTACCGACAGGCCGTGATGCGGGCTCCACAGGTCTATTGCATATATTTCCATCACCCACGCACCTCCAGAGCATGGCTTCTGCGCATAGCAATAATCACGACAGTCACAGAAGTCACAAGTCCAAACGTCACAACCGCTACATCGGTTCCAAAGTTGCTTGCAATCTGGCCTAGCAGAAAGGCTCCAACAGGCGTGGTACCACCCATCAGGAGCACGTAGATGCTCATAACTCTCCCCCGCAGCTCATCTGCCGTTAGAAGTTGAAGCCTCGTGTTCGCGGTCACTGACGTTACGATCCCAAAAAAACCGCCAGCCATCATGAGAATCAGGCTGACTGGATACCAGCGCGACATTCCAAGCGCAACCAGGACAGCTCCGAGGCCGACTCCGCCTACGACCAGGCGGCGCTCGCTGGCACGACGATTCCGAGCGATAGCGACAGACGCAACCAGAGAGCCGGCCCCGAGAGCGCCCATTAGGCCCCCAAATCCCGTGACGGTCCGGTGTAGCACAAAGCGGGCAATAAGTGGGACCGCAACCTGCCAATTGAAGCCAAGCAGCCCCACTACCCCAAACAACACAATGACTCGGCGAATTGTGCCAGTCCTCCAGGCATAGGAGAGTCCCTCACGCAAGTCCGATATGGTGGAAGAACGAGATCGCTCGGAAAGTGGCTCCTCCATCGAGGGACGTATCTTCAGAAGCACTCCCACAATTGGCAGGAATGTGGCAGCATTGAAAAACAGGGCTCCAGAAATTCCCCATGCCGACACAGCTAGCCCGCCTACAGCACCACCAACCATTCTCGCTGCATTGAACTGGACACTGTTGAGAGCTATTGCATTAGCAACTAGCTCACGCCCGACCAGCTCTGGCACGAATGCCTGCTGG
>JAJZBG010000064.1 GCA_021799035.1 Actinomycetes bacterium
TCAGGCATAGGTGCTGTGCCAGCCGGCCATTGGGCTATCAAAGTATAGCGGTCACCTCTGATAAGGCTCCTTCGCCATTCGATCGGAGTACTTCCGACCAGGACAAGCCGCTCTATGGAGAAAGCAGCCATCTTCGCTGGCATTCGCAATAGCTTCCGTTCCAAAGAGTCTGGCACTATGGGTCTGATTCGTTCCCAACCACCAGTTATCCTCACCGAACAGTGTGATGCAAGCAGGTCGTATAGTCCTCCTGAAGACAACTCTGCACTAAGCAGCGGAGCTGCCTTGTCGAATGGCAACCATGATCGGTCCCAGGCAAAAGGGTCAGAGCCCGCAAAGCGGAGCCGCTCTATGAACACGACTCCATCACCTGCATCCAAGCCAAGCTTCTTTGCGACGTCGATCGTGGCCATGCGCCGCTCAGCGGCAAGTACGGCGCTTCGCTCTTCTATTCCCTTGGCACGCACCGTGGAGGCAAAGCTGTAAAGCGAGTGGATGGGCTGTTCAAGACTTGGAGGTGCTACCGAAGTTCCCCGACCCCTTTCACGTACAATGAGCCCTTCAGCAATCAAATGCCTGACAGCCTCGCGGGCAGTTTGCCGGCTGACTTCATAGCTATTGGTCAGCTCTTCATCAGTGGGGAAATGATCCTCGAACTCTTTGCCCAGAAGACGGAGACGAAGGTCTTCGGCCATCTGTGCCCAGAGTGGAACTGGACTCGACCGGTCAAGCTTTATCACTGGGTCATACTCCTGCAAGAAAGAATGATCCGATTAGGACAACCAGAACATACAAGGTGACCAGGGCCATAGGTGGGTCCTTCTCGTAGATGAAGGACAGCACTCCTACCGCCACCCGCAACACCGGTGTGAGAATCAGGATGAGCACGCCCAACACCACAATCCCCTGACCGTCAAGGCGAGTGATCGAGTTCCCCAATGACGCAAAGGAATGTGGGAATGGTGAGGCTTGCGATGTGAGCTCCCTATAAGAGAAGCCTCCACGGATTGAAAAGTAGGCGCTGTGGTGGAAAAACATAAGACCAAGACCGAAGGCGATCACTACCACGCTTACGACGACACCAATCCGCAGCACCAGGCTTATCGCCAGCTCGACCTTGCGAATCTTCTCCTCCATCAACACTCCCTCTTCTCGGCTAAGCTGACGATGGTGGCGAGCAAACTGGTGCATGCCATCTTCTGTTAGGTCGCCTTTGGCATCGAAGCCAGGACCGTCAGATTTGGAATGGCTGGCTGAAGTCACGGGAGCAGTCCCTTCTGAAGCATCTCAACAGAGATGATAACAAGCACTACGACGAAAACGAGCCGAACAGACTTGCTACTGATCCGACCCAAAACACGGGCACCTACGGTAGCGCCAACAAGCACGCCCACGGCAACGGGCGCTGCAATAATTGGATCGATCTGGCCCCGGATGAAGTAAACTCCCGCGCTTGCGGCTGCAGTTACTCCAATCATGAAGTTGCTGGTTGCCGAAGATACCTTCATGGGCAAATGCATTGCGCCATCCATTGCAGGCACCTTCAAGGCACCAGATCCGATGCCAAGGAGCGCACTGACCAGTCCGGCAACATACATGAGAGCCAAACCAAGTTTCGTGCCTACGACCTTGTATGGAATCTCCCTTTCCTCGAAAGGATCGTAATAAGAACCATGGAGGTTGAAGTAGTTGGCAAGCCTATCTGATGAAACCTCCAACGGCTCGGCCACATGTCGACGCTGGAACGTGACAAACGACGAGTATGCGAGAACAATCCCGAAGAAGACGAACAAGAAGCGAGTAGGCAACAGAGTCGTGAGATATGCGCCGCTTACCGCCCCCGTGGTTGTGGCGATCTCGAGAAACATGCCCGCTCTCAAGTTAGTCATGCGCTCCCGTACATATGCTGCCGCCGCACCGCTCGAGGTAGCGATAACCGAGACGATGCTGGCCCCAATTGCCAGGCGAATATTTACGTGATAGAGGAGGGTGAGAACTGGAACTATCACCACCCCACCTCCTAGGCCGATGAGGGATCCAAGTACTCCCGCCGCAACGGAAATCAGAGTCAACGAAAGAACGAAGTCGAGTGGTGTCATAGTACTATTGTACGTACATTAGCATATTATGTCTAATCATAATCCGTATAAATACTGCTAGCAGCCCCTCACTTCGTTAGAGAAACTGCCGTCGAACAAGATGCATGCGCTTGGCCAGCACAATCGGTGACTTTGTGTACATTGGAAAAACGATGGAAACGACCGGTCAGCTGGATTTCGAATCAAAAATGGGCAATTCGTGCATTTAGAATAGGGGTGATTTGAGAGTTCCAAGAGCCGCTGGTAGCACAGATTATGAAACGGACGTTCACGAGCACTGCCATCTGACACGCTTCGTCAACACAAAGAAGCACTGCGATTATCGGTCCCCAAAGACGGTACTATGTGCCAAAGAAAGCTTCATCAGACGTGAAATGATGCGACTGCCTAGCATATGAGAAGAACCCTTCCGCCAATACCTGGCTACTCCAGAATCACACGTCTACAAGTTTCAGGCGACTTTTTTCGGATGCCGATCATTAAATCCATCCCGGTGACAGATCCGAGACATCCGGCCGCTAATCAATCGATGGTCCGACCAAGAAATGCCGCGAGCTGGTCGGCCTTCAAGCTGCCCGGCCTACATGGCCGCTCTTCGGCGTATCGCAAACCGGGGCCCCGGCGAGAGGCACCCTGTGGCTCATTGAACTCCTGACGCGAGAATGAGAGCAAATATTCTGCAACTTCCGGATCAAGGTCAGAAGGCTGGCCAGTTGCTTTTGCAAGATCCCAACCGTGGACAAAAGAATCACGAGAGCGCTTCAGAATTGCGATCTGGCCGGACACGACATTGGACGCAAAACTATAGTCACGCTCCAATCCCCCAGGGGCCGAAAAGACGGCTTCTGCAAATCCAGCTGCTTCGGAATGTGCATCGATCAACCCGCGGAGATCACGTGGAATCGGAGGAACCTGAATGCCGGAAAACCTGTAATCTCCGACTATGACGTGCATTATTACATCGCGGACTGTCCACTCTGAGCAAGGAGTCGGAGACTCCAGCTCATCGCTCCCGATGTTTTCGAGCACGATCCTAAATGAGCCCTTGGCCCGGCGAAAGACAGCTAGCGGATCCATGTGCCATCTCCTTCTCGGTCAAATTCAGGTACCAACCGTGGCACTCCTAGCAATTCACAATTGGGTTCAGTTAGATGCAAGGTTAGTGCAACCTCACGCCTCGTCACCGCCATGGTATAACCGGCCCTCTCGCGACACATTGGTGGATCTTCTTTCATACAAGCGTCGCTAAGCTGAAAGCAGACGGTTTACGGGGCGCGAGTCGCGAACTGAAGCCCCGTATCTACGCCACGCGCAGGCCGTCCCAAAAACCAGGATGTTCGGTGGTCCACTTCATGTCATATCAGATACCGCAAGCTCTGAAACAAGCACAAAAGCGCAGGCCAGCCCGCTAGAACAATACCTCATAGCGATGCGTTCGTTCGCCAGACAGCCGCTTTCCTAATCTTTTCATTACTGGGGTGAATTGTCAGATATGTCTCTATTTAAGAAGTCCATTTCCTCGCTTTCCCTGATTAGGACATTCCTGCCCAAGATTTGGCGGAGACTGGCCCCTTTGGTCCTTTCGGACAGGCTTCGGACAACTTTAATGCTCCTCGGGCTAGGCGCGGCAACCGCAGCCGTCTCGATTGGAGTTGCTCTTAAAATCACCCCAACGCAGCAGGTCTCGATTGTCGGCCAGACAGTTCAGGTTGGTGCTTCCACCCCTTCGCTCAGCTTTTCAGGACCTGGTCAGCTCGACATTTTTGGCCAACGCCTGCCGACAACTGTCGACTTTGCGGGACCAATTCGCCCTCGACTGGTACTGACTAACATAACGCTAGACAGCCAGCTGGCTTCGATCTTTGCCAGCCACCATCCGAGCATTTCAACAGAGTTAGTCGGCAATGCGCTCTCATCCGGTTGGAAGCGCTATTTCATGTGGGAAACAGGAGTTGCCGGCACATGCTCAATTCTGCTAGTAGGAGCGCTATCTGGGTGGTGGCGCGTCTCATGGCGTCGAACGCTGATTCTGGTAGGTAGCGGCCTGATTTTCGTTGAAGCCCTCAATCTGGGGGCTGTCATGGTGACTGCATACACTGCTCCTTCGAAACTGAGCAAGGTTGGATCTCTCGAAGGCCTTGTCGGGAAGTCGGTTCTGGCAACGGTCGAACCCGCACCCGGCCAGCCAAAGCCACAGGTTAAAGCGGTTGTCTTGGGAGACTCTACCGCAGCTGGTTTTGGCAACCCCATCGTCAACAATCCAACAGGGATTCAGAAGGCCTGCCAACTCAGCTCTGACAGTTATGCCGAAGATCTTGCAGCAGTCAACGGATGGAACGTACTAAATCTTGCGTGCACCGGCGCAACGATCAGAGAAGGAATCCTGGGGCCGCAGTATCTCGGAAACCTGACGGTTCCTCCCCAGCTTGCTGAAGCGGAGAAGGCTACGAATGCCTCTGTGCTAATTGTCAGCATCGGTGCAGATGATATGCACTGGTCTGCAATGGTGGAACTCTGTGCCGTGAGTAAGACATGCAGCAGCAAAGCACTAACGACTTTTTTCCAGCAGCAACTTTCCTCGTTTACTACAAGCTATTACGAGCTTCTCAAGCAACTGGCAGCTATACCATCGCATCCGGAGGTGATAATCAACCTGTACTACAATCCCTTCGACGCTTCGAAAACCTGCCTTGCAGCAACCGGTCTCAGCACCCCCAAACAGAAATCACTTATCTCAATGCTTGACGCTATGAATAGCGTCCTTTCAAAAGGAGCCAAAGCATCCTCGTTCCAAAGTGTTCAACCGTCGTTTTCCGGTCATGCTCTCTGTGATTCCCAACCGTACGTTCAGGGCCTTCGAAGCCCTGCTCCATTCCACCCCAATGCTGCAGGCGAGCTGGCAATTGCTTTTGCAGACGAGCATGCGATCCAAACTGGCGCGAAGTGACAACTTCCAAGTGCGCAGAACTGCACCCAAGCACTGACACTTGGCGCCACAGCAATACCTGGTTCATTTTTGCACAACACTGGCACGAAGCATGCGCGAAAACATCCTGTGCTTGGCCCGAACTTTAGCGACGACCAACAACCCCAACCATGCGCGAGGTGTCTTCCTGTAGCTATTTCCGGCAATAGCCTTCTGGAACTTGATTAGCCCAAGAGTAATAACGACCACTGCATCTCCGATGCAGATTCAATCCCGATCGCGTGCCAAAATGAAGCGATTCTCCAGCCAAAGAAATGCCCCATATCACCATTCATCTTTGAAACGGTGCGAATATATAGAAAAGCGAGAGTGGTCGAACGATAGGGGCGCGAAATGATATTCACAATTTCTACTGAGAATACCTTTCTTGGAGAGCTTCGTAACCGGGTACCGTTGCTCGGAGCACCGGACTGTGAGATCAGATGACTCGGCTGCGCTGGGGAGTTCTTCTGCCGACCTTTGATCCTTTCCGGACCGGAATCCAGCCAGTGGCACCTGCGGCAAAGGCTGCGGAGGACCTCGGATTCGACGCATTAGGGGCTGGAGACCACCTCATCTGTCCCGCTCCTTCTTGACTATTTGTGCCTGCTCGCGGCAGCGGCTGCTGCCACCAGTGAGATCGAGCTGGGGATCAGCGTCCTCCAGCTTGGACTGCGCAACGTGGTCTGGACCGCAAAGCAGTTGTGACAATAGGATCACTGGCTCCCGGGCGCCTTAGGCTGGGAGTAGGAGTTGGAGGCGAGTTTCCTGAGGAGTTTGAGGCCGCAGGAGTCGACCTCAAGACACGAGGCCGCAGACTTGACGAGATGCTCGAGATACTCAACCCCCTCCTTATGGGCAAGCCCGTGAGCTACCACAGCCCCCTCCTGTCAGTTGAGACCAGCGGGCTGCTTCCTGCCCTTCCCGAAGCACCTCGACTTGCCGTAGGAGGACGCAGCGATGCCGCGCTGACAAGGGCAGCACGCTATGGCGACCAATGGATGGGAATGTGGTATGACCCCGATGCAATGCTCCAACGCTCTCGGAGGCTTCAAGAGATGACCAAGGAACTAGGCAGGCCGGCGCCATCAGTGGGAATGGTGTTGGGGATAAACATCAACGATGACATAAACCAGGCCCGGGACGAAGCTGCCGGCTCACTCCAAGGCCAATACCGACTGCCGCTACGTGTAGTAGAGAAATGGACAGCGTTGGGCCCCGCCGAGGAGGTCGCTCCAATGATCATCAGCTACCGTGAGGCTGGTGTTGATGAGTTTGTGCTTGCGCCTGCCGCGCCGAACCAGCTGGAACAGTACAAACGCCTAGAGAAAGTACGGCGACTTGTGGAAGGATGAGCAAGGTCAGAAGGCCGAAGGTTCCCATTACAACTAGGATCGATCGATGTATGCCGTCAAAAGTGAATAATGAAGCGAGGGCGATGTGAAATTCGACCTGATGGTTGGTGACGCTCCGTGGGCGCGCACAGCGTGGTTAGCCAAATCGCTTGAGGAAGTTGGATTCTCTGGCGCGGTGTTCACGGAGACGTCACACGCGCCATGGATGTCCCTAGCGGCCGCGGCGATGGCAACGGAGCGCCTCGAACTGGCAACCGGCATCACGGTGGCCTTCGCGCGCAGCCCCATGGTGACAGCGGTTTCCGCCTGGGAGCTTGCCGACAACAGTCACGGGCGGTTCCGCCTGGGCCTAGGCAGCCAGGTTCGAGCTCATGTAGAGCGGCGATACGGGATGCCTTACGACCCTCCGGGTCCACGCCTCGCCGACTACGTGCGAGCCGTGAAGGCATGCTTCAGAGCTTTCGCGGAAGAAGAGCCCATGGCATATCAAGGCTCCTACTACAGCCTTACCCTGCTTCCAAAACAGTGGAAGCCGTCGAATCATCCATATGGCGACATCAAGATTGACGTGGCAGCAGTCAACCCATGGATGTGCAGGATGGCGGCATCTGTTGCAGACGGAATCCACGTTCATCCACTTCACTCTTCCGTTTATCTGAAAGAGAGACTTCTACCAGAGGTCGAGAATGCTACGCGCGAAACAGGCCGGAATCCCAAGGATGTAGAGCTTACAATTCCAGTTTTCGTCGTTCCTGGAGACACTCCTGAAGAACGCGCGCCCATGCTTTCTAAGGCCAAGAGCCAGATCGCTTTCTACGGATCAACCCGAAACTATGCTTTCCAGTTTGATGACCTGGGCTATGAGGGGACCTCAGCCCTCCTAAATGAGAGGCTCAAGGCTGGAGACATCGCCGGAATGGCTGACGTCATCAGCGACGAGATACTTTCTCATTTCGCAGTCGTGGGACGCTGGGATGAAATCGCCGATTCACTACGCGCTCGCTATGGTGGAATCGCCACCCGTCTAGTGGTTTACCTTGCCGAGGAATCCATCGCATCCGATACACGCATCCTTGGCAAGTGGGGTGAGGTCGCAAGAGATGTCACCAACAGTTAGCTGGCTTGTACCCTTGCACGCAAGCTCAACTACATTGTGATCTTCTCGACCTTTGGCCAAAGGCTTCATCAATCAACTGAGTTAGATGGTGCACACTCTTGCGGCTGTCATCGCTTTACGCGAACGCATATGATGACGAACTCGGTCAACCATTCAACAGATCACGGGCTATGACAGCCTTCTGCACTTCGTTTGTACCTTCCTCGAAACGTTGCGCCCTAGCGTCGCGATAGATCCTCTCAATCTCGTTCGGTTCCCAATAGCCCACCCCTCCGTGGACCTGAAGAGCCCGGTCGGTGACGCGAGTGAGCATGTCTACCGCATTCAGCTTGGCCATTGATGCGAACATGTCAGCCTTGTCGTCACCAGCCTCAAATTTCCTTGCAGCGTGAAACACAAGCTGTCTTGATGCCTCAATGTCAGTGGCGTTTTCCGCTAACGCAAACGATATGGCCTGGCGAGCAGCAAGGGGCTTTCCAAACGTGTGTCGCACCTGAGCACGCCTAGCCAAACCGACACAACTCATCGCAACAGAAATCCGGCTGGGAGTGAGAAAAACGCTCAGTGCGACCTCCAAGCCCTTTCCTTCCTCCCCTAGACGATTTTCGATCGGCACAGGCGACCGATCAAAGATCATGTGCGCGTGATCGGTGCCTCTAACACCCATAGAGTCAGGAAGGGGGTTCACGGTTGCTCCCGGGGACACTTCGGTCAACCATTAGCGCAAAAGATGCAGTGTTACAAGGGAAGGTGATACGTACTATCTTTCCGGTGAAAAGCATTTGATTACATTTGGGGTGAAGTGCGATTACTGGCTTCTGTTTGCCCGGGTGGCTGGCACTCATGGGCACGCTTAGATCTGCTCCGGTTCCAGCAGTTGGTTTCGTAAGAATCCGTAAGGCTTCGGGCCTTTTTTGAGCACTGTCGACCGCTGTTAACAGATCTGCGAGAAACGGAGTTGCTGCCTGAACAAACGTCGTGCCCCATCGGCGCATAGCTCGAAGTGCAACTGAGCCATTCCAAACCGGTTCGAGAACCTGTACACTGCCAAGGAGGAATGCCACCCACATCCCTTAAAGGAAGCCTGTCTGATGAGCAAGAGGTGATGGAATGAAGATACAGTCTTCTCGGTTGAGACCCAGATGGTTGACCTGCATTGCCGCAGCGCAGTTCAGCGTGCTCATTCTGTGCAGCACGCCTTTTGGCTCCCCGGATGTTCCAGACGTGAAAAGAAGTTGAGCCAACGCATCAGGGCCAGGCTTCCTTGAAGCGATCTTGCCCGCGTCTACGTCATCTTGTTTTACCAGTTCCGAGAGATCGCCAACGAAATGCCAGTCAAAGCGGTCAGTGCCTTTCCCTTTAGGGATCATCTTCGATACGCGATTCTCTTCTTTCCCAGATCGCCATCCGCTTTGCCCCCCGATCACGACAACGTTCTCCAGAGCAAGTTCGTCGAGGCCTTCGGTCTCAAGGAGGTTGGCCACCTCCTCGGCATGGTATCTTCCTCTTGAACACATTACTGCGCACAAGCATCATTACCTCAATACGATTCTGAGAGCAGCACAGCAGTCACAAAATGTATTTGTAGCTTTCTGGCTCGTGTGAAGTAGACATATTCTTTGCCATAACAGCATCCATTAGCAATGCTTGAACGGGACATTTACAGAACTATTCGCCATAAACTGCATCGCTCTAAGAGACCTGCAAAAATCAAATAACCCATAAGAGAGAGTACATAAACTCATTCATGCCATTTCGCCTTCTCTCAGATCAAGGCTAAGCACACCTTAGAGCAGGCGAACTCAAGCGCATCCACT
>JAJZBG010000016.1:0-27149 GCA_021799035.1 Actinomycetes bacterium
GTACTGGGGCGGTAGCATTTGCGGCCTTGTCCTGTAGGCGCTTCCTGAAGAGGGACCACGACTGGTTGAGGATCTCTCTGTTGAGCCCTGTTTTCTGAGCTACATTTTTACCCGGATTGTCCAAGGTCTGACGGGGTTTGCCGCGCAGAGCGATCAAAAGCCCTGGCCCTTCTGAGTCCGTGGATGACTTTCCTTCGGATGGCTTTCGCGCTGGGATCTCTCACAGCAAGGCCCGGCTGCAAACTACTTGCGGTTGTGCATCTTGCGATTTGTGTCAGACTGATCCGGCGACCGGATTTTGCACCTGGGACACTTGAAAACCCGACCTCGCAAAAGGGGATTGTGTCCTTGGTGCGTTCAAACATCCTGTCAGTGAAGTATGTTCACCGCTCTTGCAGCAACAAGGACCACTGTGATCACCGATACAAGTGATTGGACAAGCATCAGGAATTTTGCCAGAGGGGTCAGGGGCATGGTGTCTGTGGGGCTGAATGCGAGAGCATTGGTGAAGGAGACGTATAGATAGTCGATGAATGTCGGCACCCATCTTTTTACGGTGGTGTTGGGATTTGACATCTGAGGAAAGAGAAAGTCAGGATTTCGTCGCAGATTTGAGCATCTGGCATAGGGGCCGCCTCGATCGAGCTCCCAAAACCAAAGTCCGAAGACCATCACGTTTGTCAGCCATATAGCGCCGGCCGCATAGATCAGTGAGCGTCCGCTTGTACCGCCGCCTGTAATCAAACGGAAACTGAGAAGGCCTAGGTTTATGGCGTTCGCCAGGTTTACAAGCGCTATTAGAAGGATCGACAGGCCCCTGAGATTTCGGGACTCCTTTGTTATCTTCATAGGATTGGAGACAGCCAAAGGAATGAACACGATCAGTTCTAGGATTGGCAGCACGTATCGCGGGCCGAATATCAGTCCTTGTGGCAGCAGGAAATAGATCACCGCTGCCAAGAGAATAGTGATGCTGGCGGGAAGGCGATGCTCGTGCTCCGACCTGAAGCCAAACTCAGGCGACTCCTTCGCTGCTTGTTGATCTGATGTCATGGCTTTATAATAGAGTTTTTAATGGGTGCAATCCCGAACTTGTCTTTGGCATCCATGGATTTGATTCACTGTGCCCTGTTCGCCGCCAATGCGGTTTGTTCTTCGTTCAGCCGGCCAGGTTTTCGCGGAAGCGCTCATTGACAGAACATGCTTGGTGGCTGTTGGGCTTTCAACTGAGTATCCTCTTATAGGTGACTCAAGAATCAGAGAATACCTTACAAGCATTCCCAGGTTGGCCAGCTGTTCTTGCGCAGCTGTTTCACCGAGAGGATTTGGGTTTCGACCTTGCGCGGCTGGCTCTGATGGAGATTCTTTCTGGTGAGACCTCAATGGCACACGCCGCAGCGTTCCTGGCTGCTCTTCGGACCAAGGGCGAGACGGTGAACGAAGTGTCTGGAATGGCCTCGGCAATGCTTGAGTTCGCTACGTTGGTCGACGTAGACCAATATGTAGTTGACACCTGCGGAACAGGTGGCGATCGGGCAATGACCATCAACGTCTCGACTATGGCCGCCCTGATCGTGGCTGGTGCGGGAGTGAAGGTCTGCAAACATGGTGGTCGCGCTTCTTCTTCGAAGTGCGGCTCTGCTGACGTTCTCGAGTTTTTGGGTGTCAAGGTCGATATTGGTCCTTCACTTGTAGCAGAGTGCATAGCCAACGCAAACATCGGCTTCTGCTTTGCGCCAAAATTCCACCCAGCAATGGCCAATGTGGCTGCTTTGCGCAAAGAGTTGGGAGTACCCACGATATTCAATTTCTTGGGTCCTCTCGTAAATCCTGCCCGGGCTAAGTATCAGGTTGTTGGAGTTTCTGACCCAGCAATGGCAGAGACGATGATCGGAGTGCTGGCCGCCCAGGGCTCAGAGCGTGCCTTGGTTGTGTATGGTGAAGATGGTCTGGACGAGATATCTACCACTGCGGTTTCCGCCGTGCTGGAGCTTTCCAGAGACAATTCCGGAGAGGCGCTGATCACAAGCTACAAGCTGGATCCGACGGAATATGGAATTCCTTTCGCCACTGTTGAAGATTTGCGCGGTGGAGAAGCTAAGGAAAATGCGGCGATAGTCCGCGAGGTGCTTGAAGGAAAGGCTGGCCCAAAGGCCGATATTGCAATTCTCAATGCTGGCGCTGCCCTTTATGTAACGGGCACCGCTTCGTCGATCGCAAATGGAATTGAAATGGCTAGAGCATCCATTGCATCAGGAGCGGCGCTGAAGGCGCTTGAGGGTTTGATTGCCTGGTCTCAGCATTAGTTTTCGCATACTCCGGCAAGGGGATCCTGAGGGATTTGGGCTGGTTCGCGCAAATATGTTGGCGATTGCTGCCAGCAATTATTTGCCTGCTCGGCTAGTCTCGATTCTGTGAATATGACAAGATATCGCTGCAAGGCATGTGGCAATGTGACACGGTTTGACGTCACGGTGAGCAAGAAAACAAAGTCCTTTTACCACTTCAGTATTGGCGGTGACCTGAGAATCGAAAGTGAAGAGGTGCTGGAGGAGACGGTAGATGAGGTGAGTTGCCGATGGTGCGGCCACTCCAAATCTATCGAGGTAATCGAAGGGCTGAACTAGAGCAAGGCTGCAATGCAAAGGCGTGTAGCCTGGTTTTCCTTTCCTGTCGGGAAATGTCTCACTCGTGCGATCTGGTTGGAGAATTCAGCTGGCCTGGCACGCCAAGGTCGCACCTTTCGTCCGTCGCAGAGCTACCTCCGATTCGCATTGGAGATCACGATGATCCTGGTTGATCAAGCTATTTGGAGCTACAAGGGGAAGAGATGGGCGCACCTGATTTCGGACGCATCATATGAAGAGTTGCACGCGTTCGCCGAGAGTCTCGGACTAAAGAGAGAGATGTTCCAGCAGGACCACTATGACGTCCATCATGACCTGCGCGAGCGTGCTATCGCCCAAGGGGCAAAGGCCGTTGACTTCAGGGTTTTGGCTCGCGCTTTGAGGAACGCTGGGCTGAGGTGCCGCTGAAAGGAAGCTCATGAGATCCCCGAAAATTGGCATCTTCTTTTCCCGATTGAGGCGATGCCGGCGAAGCTGAGACTTGCATGAAGGCTCTAGTCGCAATTGATTGGCGCGGGGATCGTTAAATACTGAGGTGAGTTCTAGGCTATTGCAAAAGTCTTTTCTGCGTGGAGAGCGATGTCCAAGCATCTTCTAGTAACCAATGATTTTCCGCCAAAGGTGGGCGGGATCCAAAACTATCTCTACGAACTCTGGAGGCGGCTCGATCCGAACAGTTTTGTGGTAGTTACGACTGCCCATCCCAATGCGGATTCCTTTGACGCTCAGCAGGACTTCGAGATAATTCGCCTCCCCAAGAAGTTTCTGCTTCCGTCGCGCTCGTTGGCTGGGAGAATCAGGCAGATCGCCGATGATCAAGCTGCGTCATTTATCGTGTGGGACCCAGCCATGCCGGTGGGAATGCTAGCTCCAAAGGTGGGCATTCAATATGGAGTGGTCCTGCACGGAGCTGAGCTGACCGTGCCAGCCAGGCTTCCTCTAACGTCGCAAATTCTTTTGAACGTGCTATCCGAGGCGAGGTTTGTAATCACTGCGGGAATGTATCCAAAAAGCGAGCTGGAGAGGCTGTTTTCCAGACGCGGCAAATCGGTTCCGGAGGTATTTGAGGTCCCACCAGGAGTTGACCCCGTCCGTTTTGAGCCATTGCCGCAGGAGGTGCGTGACGGATATCGGCGTTCATTGGGGGTCATGGAGGGTGAGTTTCTCATTTCATCCGTATCGCGGCTGGTTCCCAGGAAAGGCATGGACACGCTCATAAGTGCCGTGGAGATGCTCAAAGAAGCACACCCCGAGCTAAGGGTGGCCATAGCTGGTGCTGGTCGCGACGAAGCGCGGCTGAGGCGTCTGATCAAGAGAGGTGGCGTGTCTGTCCAACTGCTCGGGAGGATAGCCGAAGAGGACCTCCCTTACCTATTGGGAGCTAGCGATGGTTTTGCAATGCTGTGTCGAAGCAGGTGGGCAGGATTGGAGCAGGAGGGTTTCGGCATCGTGTTCTTGGAGGCCAGTTCGTGCGAGGTTCCAGTCATTGCTGGATACTCCGGGGGATCGACCGAGGCGGTGAGCCATGAAAAAACGGGATTTGTGGTGTATCAGCCTAAGTCTGCGCGTAAGACGGCTGAGGCGATTTCCATGTTGATAGGCAGCGACACTCTTCGGAGTGAGATGGGAAAGAATGGTAGGCGCAAGGTGCTTGAGGAGTTTTCATATGATCGTTTGAGTGAGAAGTTGGAGAAGTCTCTAGCTTCCATCGGCTAGTCGTGACATGTCTGGAGTTTGCTCAAGCTAATCTGCTTAATGTCTCTGGTGGTATGCCTTGAGAAACTGGCTAGATTGACTTTTGTGCGTGTAGAAGGGACTCGAGCTGTGGAACATGCTCGCGAGAAAATGGTGATTGGGGCAACGCCTGACCAATGCTATGCCGTTGCGGCGACTTTTGAAGAGTATCCTTCTTGGGCTCAGGATATCAAAGAAGTGGTGATCAGGAGTCGCGATTCTGCTGGTCGTTCGATTGACGTGACTTACAGGGCCGGTGCGTTTGGCCGCACCACCTCATACACCTTGAGGTATGACTATTCGCAGGCTCCGAAAGTGCTTTCGTGGGTCCAAATTGCAGGGGATATAACATCCAAGCTAGACGGAAGTTACAGCTTCGAGTCAGACGATCTCAACCAAACGCAAGTGACATACGAGCTGGCAGTCGAGCTGGCTGTTCCAATTCCCGGCTTCGTCAAGCGCCGCGCCGAGGTGCGCATAGTGCATGCCGCCCTTAGGGACCTCAAAGATCGTGTTGAGTTTGTCGTCGGTCAGAAATCGGCCGTGGCGAAGTAGCCGAAGGACCTAGAGCCGGACTCAGTCCGGATTTGGTGGAGCGCAACGTTCCAGCCCCCAATTGCCTCCAGGGGTTATTGGATCCAATTGATATGGTACGACCTTACAATGGTGCAACTTATCTGTGGGATTTAGGGGGTGACTGGCGCAGGTGTACTATGGTGATGTCATGGAATTTCGACGAATCACAGGGCTGCCCCCTTATGTATTTGGAGTGATAGATTCTCTCAAGGCGCAAGAGAGAAGGGCTGGTAAAGACGTCATCGATCTTGCCTTTGGGAATCCTGATATTCCCTCTCCGGATATAGCCGTCGAAAAATTGGCAGAGGCTGCTAGGAATCCTCGCAACCATAGGTACTCGTCAAGCAAAGGTCTGCCCAACCTGCGCAAAGCGGTAGCCGATATGTACATGCGCAAATTTGGGGTTGAGCTCGATCCGGAGACGGAAGTGGTGTCAACCATCGGCGCTAAGGAGGGCTTCTCCCATTTGATGTGGGTTCTAGTTGGACCGGGTGACGTTGCGCTTGTGCCTTCGCCATCATATCCCATTCACATTTGGGGTCCGCTTTTTGCGGGAGCTGAGGTAAGACAAGTTAGGTTAGGTCCCACGTCGAGGACTGAGGCAGCGGGTGAGGCGCCTAGGCGGGGCAATCCGGAGGAGTTTCTATCTAACTTGGTGGAGGCGTTTGAATCGTCGTGGCCTCGCCCGAGGGTGATAGTGATCTCATTCCCGCATAATCCAACGACCACCAGTGTGGATCTGGACTGGATGACGAAGATTGTGGAGTTTGCAAGAGAGCGTGAAGTGGTGGTTGTGCATGACTTTGCATACTCTGACACCGCTTTTGACGGTTATAGGCCTCCGTCAGTGCTTCAGGTCCCAGGAGGCAAGGAAGTTGCCGTAGAGCTTTACACGTTGACCAAATCGTATTCCATGGCCGGTTGGCGTTCAGCTTTCATGGTAGGAAACAGAGATGTAGTTGGAGCGTTGACAAAGCTGAAAAGCTATCTTGACTACGGAACATTTCAGCCAATTCAGATAGCCGCAACCGTGACCCTTAACGAGGCTGATTCGTACCCGCCCCTGGTGAACGCGATCTATCAGGGAAGAAGGGATGTGCTATGTGAAGGGCTGAACCGCATAGGGTGGCAAATAGAGAAGCCACGGGGAACGATGTTTGTTTGGGGAGAGATACCCGAACCATACCAGGACATGAGTTCTCTTGATTTTGCCAAGTTCCTTGTATCAGAGGCACACGTGGCGGTTTCGCCCGGAGCAGGGTTCGGTCCTGGAGGAGAGGGATTCGTACGCTTTGCCCTGATAGAAAATGAGCAGAGGATTCACCAAGCCTTGCGCAACCTTAAAAAAGCCCTTCCAAAGCTTTAGGATGTTAACTCAGCTGAGCCAAAGGCGAAACCTCGCTGAAACATTGTCGATCTAGGATCGGCTTTGTGCCTAGATACGTTATGAGAATATGGTTGGACGACCGTCCGGGCGCTCTAGGCTCTGTGGCCTCCAGAGTCGGTTCGGTCAAGGGCGACCTCGTCGGCATAGAGATCCTTGAGCGTGGCGCGGGCAGGGTTATCGACGAGCTCATGGTTGAACTCCCCGATGACGAACTTGTGGACCTCATGATTCGAGAAGTTCAGGAAGTTGATGGTGTGGACGTTGAGAATATCAGGGTAGAACCAAACCCTGAAAGGGACTCGCGTCTCGACCCGATTTTGACCGCGGCGGCAATCGCTGAAAAAGAGAGCAAGCCAGAATTGATCGAGGAGCTGCTTTCTCGGCTGAGTTTCGACTACACGGCGCAGTGGGTGACCGTCTTTGATGTTGCAAACAGCGAGATTGTTGGCTCAATTGGCGATGCCCCGGTCCAAGGATGGGTCTTAGCTTATGTAAAGGGATCAGCCGTGGTGTCACCAGATGAAAGAGAGGAGCCAGCCGACATAGCCCATGTGGCAATGAAGAGATCAAAGATGACGCTGCTAGTTGGAAGACCGGACCGTCCCTTCAGGGACCTGGAAAGGGCACAGCTTGAGGCCATAGCACGTATTGCGGATGTCAAGCTTGCATCACTCTGCAGCTAGCCCTAGCTTGCCCAGATAGCTGTTCCACCTCTCTGCCCTCGTTCTTGAGGCCATGCGATTCTGTGACGGTTGGAAGCTCTTGCGTGTTTGAACTTTGGCTTTAATCTGTTCAACTTTGACGGCTCCAAGTCCCGTGGCCGCCACCATTGCAGCTCCGAATGCGGTCGATTCAGCGGTGAGCGAGGCATCGCATTGGAGGTTAGCCTGGTCAGCTATGAGCTGACACAAGAGATCGAGATTTGAAAGGCCTCCATCGAGCTTCAAGCTATCGACAGTTGGGCCAAGACTGTCGGCGATACGCTTGGTGACCTCTGACAGCTGCAAAGCAATCGATTCGTATGCGGCCCTAGCTATATGAGCCTTCGAAGTCGAGCTGTCAAGCCCTCCAAGTACTGCAGAGGCGCTTTCGTTCCACCACGGAGCTCCCGATCCAGCAAAGAACGGAAGAATGGTCACCTGTTCGGAACTGCGCACAGAACTTGCGATTGAACTGAGGTTTTCTGTCCGTTCCGCGATTCCCATCACATCGGTTAGCCACTGCAGCAAAGACGCTGTGGAGAAGATCGATCCTTCTAAACAGTAAGTGCTTCCTTTGTCGGCGAAGTTCCAGGCAATTGATGTTATTATTCCTGGTACTCTCAGATCTGCACGACTTCCAATATTTGCAAGGACGAATGTGCCGGTTCCGAGTGTGGCCTTCGTTTCGCCAAACTCTGTGCAACCAAGACCGAGAAGCGAAGCCTGCTGGTCTCCGAGGACTCCGTGGATCGGAACTCCTCGCCATTCACGAAGGTCCGGGTGGGCGATCTCGCCGAACAATGCATTGGAGGCGATTGGCTCTGGCAGCATGTCAAGAGGCACTTGGAACAGATCTCCCAAGGTTTGCGAGTACTGGCATGTGCCAATATCAAACAGCGAGGTTCTCGAAGCGTTGGTGTAATCGGTCAATGGCGCATTGCGTTGAGTCAGGTTTGCCAGTATCCAGCTGTCGAGTGTCCCCATTGATACGTCTTTGCCCCTGATGCGATCCAAGCTGGAGGCAATTTGCGAGTATTTGGTGGCTGAAAAATATGGGTCGAGTGTCAATCCCGTTGCATTTCGTATTACTTCCTCGGTACCTTGGAGTTTCAGCTCTTCACAATTAGCTTCGCCTCGCCTGTCCTGCCATGAGATGGCCGGGGAGATTGGATCCAGAGTTTTCCTGTTCCAGGCTGTCACGGTCTCACGCTGATTGGCTATACCCAGAGAAGTTGGAGGCTCGGGAAGCTGCTTAGCCAGATCATCAAGGGTTTGGACCGACAATCGTAGAATCTGGCGGGGGTCTTGTTCTGCTCTGCCAGGAGCTGGGTAGGAGACAGGAAGGGTATGTGATGAACTTGAGACCAGCTCGCCATCCTCATTGAAGGCAAAGGCTCTAATAGACGTCGTTCCGATATCTAGTCCAACGAAGTTCATCATCTAAAACATATCTGACGAAGTCGCTATGGAAACCCAATTCAACGATTCGATTTGAAATCGAGCCAAGTTCTTTCAAGCCCCTCGTCCATTTCAACTTCGAACCTGATTCCAAGCGATCTGGCCAGGGAGTTATCGACAAGCACTCCACGCATCTCACCAGGCTGTGCTGCGATGCGATCAAATGGGATTTCAACTCCTGTTGCGAGCGATGCTTTCTCGATCAGGGAATTGACCGTTACAGATTCGCCAGAACCAATTATTACCGGACCGTCGTAATTGGCAATTGCCAGATCCAAGAATGCACGTGCCACATCCTTGACATAGACGTAATCGCGATACTGTTCACCGTCGCCGTAGATTGAAAAGCTTGTCTGTCCAAGTGCAGTGCGCATCAAGCGCGGCACAATCGAATCCTTCTTTGACATTCCTTCGCCGTACACATTTGTGAGTCTGAGTTGCGTTGCCCCCACCCCATAGCTGGAGAGGTATGCGTTAGACAGCACTTCTGCCGCAGCCTTGGTCGATCCGTACGGCGTGAGGGGCCGAAGGGGAGAGGTCTCTGTGATCTTGCCACCGGAGAAGTTGCCTACAACTGCGTTAGTCGAGGCTAACAAAACTCGCCGTGTCCCCCTCGCGCGCGCCAACTCAAGAATATTGTGAGTTCCAATAACATTGGTATTGAAAACACCTTGAGGATCTTTGATCGATTGAAGAACCGAGGTCCGTGCTGCCAGGTGGAAGATAGTGTCAATAGTTTCGGGGAGTTTAGCGAAGAGATTGTCACGGTCGCTGATGTCGACAATGACGTGCCTGGTATCTGGAGTTGACTCTGGCTGCAGGTCTACAACTGTGACGTTTCGGGAGTTTTCGAATGCCAGTTCAACAAGGTGAGAGCCTATGAACCCCGATCCCCCAGTTACAAGCACATTTCCTAGACTCATTATTTCCTCTCAGTGATCGGCAAGCGGCGGCGAATCGAAGCTTTCCGCGATAGACCTAGACTCTTCAATATGAGTCTCCTCACCAACGAGTTTAGGCACTGGTTCCGAAGCCCTGTTGGCCGTCGAGCGTTTCGATACACTCTGGGATCTGGAATCTCTTTTGTCATATCCCAGGTCGTGTTCATCGCTTCTTATGGAGTCTTTCACATATTCGATGCCCGCGGCTCATCTATTTTCGCAACATTGGCTGGTGCGGTCCCATCATATTTTATGAACAGGTACTGGGCTTGGGAAAAGCATGGTAAGTCCCACATGTCAAAAGAGGTGATCCCCTATTTTGGCATGGCCCTCATATCGCTAGTCTTTTCTACCTGGTCGGCAGATTTTGCCTCGTCTCACAAGGACATTTTTGGCGGATCCCATTTCTTGCAGGTGGCGGTCGTCGACGGAGCCTATATCGCGTCATTTGTCATCCTGTGGTTCGCCAAATATGCATTCATGGATAGGGTGCTCTTCGTCAAGCAGACTTCGCAAGCTTGAAAATCGCCATAGCGCTTTGCGCAAGAGCCAGGGTTTCGAGGAGTCAATAGGTCAGATTCGAGCTTTTCACGAGAGTTTGGCTCTGTCACTGCACCGGGAATCTGTCTTGGAGCTTGTGGTAGAGTACCTTCAGTTTGATCAAGAAGGAACAGCGCCATGCGGATCGGCGGGAGGCAGGAATGAGCAAGTGTCACGTGAGCTTGGCGGTCGGAGAGTATGACCGTACAATTGCATTATTATCCGGCCAGGTTTCGCCCGTTGGGGTTGACTTGACGATTCTTCCCATGTCAGACGCATGGGATCGCCACCAGCGAATGATTCGAAATGAGGAATTTGATGTGGCTGAGCTCTCCCTTTCCTCGTATCTCATGGCCAAGGAGCGAGGCCAAGGCTTGATCGCAATGCCCATTTTTCCCTATCGAATGTTTCGCCATCAATTCATGCTGATTCGAAAAGGGAGGGGGATTTCTGGACCCGAGGATCTCAAGGGCAAGCGCGTCGGCACCCCCATGTATCAGACAACAACCATGCTCTGGGTGCGGGGAATGCTTGAGCATGAGTACGGGGTTAGGCCCGAAGACATCGAGTGGGTGACTGAGCGCGAAGAGCTCGTCCCTTTTGTTTCTAAAGGTGTCGGCATCAAGGTTGAATCAGAGCCGGTGGAGGAACTCTTTGGAAAAGGGAAGCTCGATGCCATTATCGTCATAGAGGAGGTCGAGAAGCGGTGGCTCGACGATCCAGAAGTTGATCGCCTGTTTCCAGACTTTCCAAGGGTGGAGGCAGACTACTATCGCCGTACTGGAATCTACCCAATAATGCATGTCGTGGCGATCAAGTCAGATCTCGTGGCCCGAAATCCCTGGCTGCCCAGGAGCCTTTTTGACGCATTCAGTGAGTCACTCGCATATTCAGACGAGATGGAAAGGTACCCGAGGGTTGTGAATCTTGCCTGGGCGAACGCCTACTTTGAGGAGGAAAGGCGAGTCTTTGGAGGAAATCCCTATCGCTACGGGGTATTCAGAAACCGGCCAACCCTAGAGGCCGCTGTTCAATACTCACACGAACAGGGGTTGACAGGGAAAATGTTCAGTTTGGAGGATATCTTCGTGCCGAGTCTTCTTGACACGTAAGCAAGCAATGTTGCGGATCGCAAGCCAGTGGTTCGTCCACCTCTAGTTCGCGCTTGTTTGGCTGTTGCCTTTGGTGACCGCAGAGTCTGAATTACCTCTGCGGCGAAAGTGTCTGCGAAACACGGTCATCGCTGTCAAAAGCAATGTAAGCAACACTGACAGACTGGAAATGAGGATGCCTTTATAGACCGATGATGGGTGGTAGAAGACTTTGATCTGCCACTCTCCAGCCGGTACTGTGATCTTCTGAAGTGGGCCGTTTGGCAGTGTGGGCAGGAGCACGGAACTCTTACCTGACTTGGATGAGTACTCTGCCTTCCACCCGGGGGCGTATGCTTCTGCCCAGTAGATTGCGGAGTTCGATGATGCTCGCACGGTCATATCCAGCGTCCCATTCAATTCAGTATGCTGGTTGACGATCTTGACGTGGGCGGAGGGGCTGAGAATTGGCTTCGCCTGTGTGTTTTCGAATAGCGTGAGCCCTCCACTTGTTCCGATCTGGCGGTAATGAGGGAAGGTCAGATAGCTGTTCAATGGGCCGTCGATGGCAAAATATCCCTGGGTTGAGTTCACTCCAACGCCCGTTACGAGGGCCTCCTGTGGATCAGCGACAAAAGTCGGCAATAGCTGTCTAACAATGACGCCGATTGCGGAAAGCCCGCTACCTTCGTTCACGCTGAAATGGAGAGATCCCGGGACCACCGCAGTGCCCGGAGAAAGCCAGTTGATAGAGCCATCAGATAAGAGCAGCCCGACACTCTTTACCGAGGAAGCAGCAAAGGTGTGGCCGACGCTGACGTCGATGCTTGACACCTGCAACGTTCTGCCAAAGAGGCCAGAGGTTTCAGTTGGCGCAGGCTGCTGGTTTGAGTTTTGAAGGTCTGGATATGCTGATACCGGTGGTGGAGAGGGAGATCCGGCATATTCGGGCAGGTAGAAGTAAGGAAGAGGCACTGCTGTCGGCGAACCATACTGTGTTATCAGATAGTGCCAGTTTGTGATGATGACCTTTGTTCCGAGAGTGTCCATTAGCGGACTCGCGAGCAAGGGTGGATTGAGACTGTTCTGGGTGTGAGTCTGGGTTGCGGTCTCGTAGTTCCCAAGCGACAGGGAGGAGTAGCCCCCAATCGAGTGGTTTCCCGCCCCTATATTCAAGTCAGGCTCGCCCAAAGTGTTGAGCTGGCTGAAGTCGTATAGCTGGGGATCATAGATTGCAAACCTCGAGTCGTGGCCAATCAGCGAATGAAGATAGGTAATGGGTTTGCTTGAAGAGGTGAACTGGGATAGATGAGTGGCGGTTCCCAGGCCTCCAAAGAGATTGAAGACCGCAAGGTCGAGGGCAATGATAGCGAGAAGTAGGCCCTTTGCGGGTTGCCGCGGATCCCTTTGAATCACGAAGTAAACGAGGCCGCTGACAAGAGCAACTGCAAGGCTGATTGCACCGACAATTGCCACGTCCATAGTCGGGATCGCCGGAACAAGTGTTGAGGCATGGAGAAAATTGGCAAGAAAGCCTGGCGAAGAGAAGTAGGCCAAGTAAAGGACGAGCACGGCCAGAGCTGGAAGGAATGAAAGCCATGGCCCCATCTTCGTCCTCTTGGCCGATTTCGACAGAATCCCGTCTAGCCAGATGGCGAAGAAGGCGAAAATGGCCACGTTGAGGGTGAGAATGTTGCGACCTTGCAAACGCTGTTCGCCGTAGAGGGGAATGTGGTATAAGAGCGACTCAAGAGGGGTATATGAGCCCAATGCCAAAATGGTTCCAATTACTGCCATGCAGATGTAGGGAACAAGCTTGCTCTCGACGACCCGTTTGAATGTGCGGCCGATCGTGGAGAAGAGCGCGATCAGCGGACCGATTGTCGGATATATTGTCACCTCCTCCCATGTGAATGGTCCGTAGTAGCCCCGAATTGGCGTCGCCCCAGGTCCTCCAAAGAGGTAAGGTGCGAATATTGAGTAGAAGTACTGAGGTGCGAAGGCTCCGAAGCTCACGTACGCATAGCTTGGAGTCGACCTCTGGGATATTCTTTGAAATTCGATCCCGGGAACCCACTGGGCAGCCGACAAACCTAGGGCCAGCAGCCCGGCTCCCGCCAGCCAGAGGAGCTTTTTGAACCAGTCGGTGCGTACTTGGATGAGCCGGGCAAGAGAGTAGACAAGGAGCATTATTGCTTCGTCGAGCATTGCCTCGGGAGCACCGGCCAGCACCACAATTGCGAAGCAGATCGCGAGAAGAATTGCATACGAGATCTTGGATCGTTCGCTTGGCCGGATTATCCTAGAAGCGCAGAGCAGCATCCAGGGCGCCATAGATATCCCAGTTATCATGTCGAGATGCACACCCTGGCCTATCATCACGCCCGCAAATGCGAAGACTAGGCCTGTCACCCTGGCTGAGAAGTCAGTGACCCCAAGATCCTTCATAAGCTGGTAGAAGCCGAAGGCGGCAAGAAAATAGGGAAGTCCTTGTGCGAATCCCCAGGCAGCAGTCGAGGGAAGAACTAGATACAGCCAAGAGGTCGGAAGAAAGACCCCCGCGTTGAAGCCTGCCAGGAGTGGTGTTCCTGACCAGATGTATTGGTCCCACAACGGAAGGTGTCCGGTTCTCTCTATCTTTGCAGCTAGTACCCGTAGTGGATTGAACTGGATGAGATTGTCGCCAGAGGCGAATGGGTGACCAAAGATGCTCGGGATGACGAAGACGATCAGGGCAACAAGGAGATACTGAACCCAGGCTTTTGAAAGGTTGCTGTGTGCGCTCGATCGAATCTTTGAACTCACGTCACCTGCCAGTTGATGTGATGAGTCGAGCCAAGTACCTGTCTCTCAGGGCGGTCTGAACCACGGCCCTCAAGTAGTAGATGCCGTACTTCCAGTTGGCTGCCTTTTTTGACACGCCGGCCGTTCTCGGAGACATTTTGACCGGATGTTCATGGAGTCGAGCGCCGTTGCACATTGCCGAGATGAGAATCTCGGCTGACTGGTACTGGCTCTGCTTGAGCCTCACTTTTGCCAAAGTGTCGGCATTGTAGGCTCGATAACCAGACGAACTGTCTCCAACGGGCATGCCTACAAGGAAAGATATTAGACGAGTGAAAAACTCAACACCAAGGTTGCGAAGAGGGTCATCTACCTCTGTGCTGCCAAGACGCCTTGATCCTTGAGCGAAGTCTGCTTCTCCGTTGATTATCGGAGCCATCATCTCGTTCAGGTCGCTGGGGTCCCATTGTCCGTCCCCGTCTACCACGGCAACGAATCTGGATCTATTTTGAAGTGCGAAAAGGTAGCCAGCCTTTAGTGCAGCGCCTTGGCCGGAGTTGCGAGGCATCTCAAGTGTTAGCGCACCTGCTGCCTTTGCAATCGATGAAGTGTTGTCGGTGGATCCGTCATTGATGACAATGACTTGGGTATTCAATCCACATGCCGTTTTTGGTACCCTCAAAATAACGCCTCCAATCGAGCCTTCCTCATTGAAAGCGGGTATGAGCACCAGTATGACGTTCGGAGGTATTTCCAACTGCTCTGAGCGTGTCTTTTGAAATGATTCCGAAAGATCCTTTGGCAGGCCCTTTTCAAGAATCTCTCTATTTGTGGGAGTAATTCTGAAAATTTTCTGGAACACAATGCTAATACGCTAACCAATTGGGGAAATAGTTGCGACCCAAAAATGCGTTCTAGTCCCTGGTGAGATTGGCATTTTGGATTTGTAGCCCGAGATTTTGGAAGTGAAGTGCTTGACATGTCGGAACGACAGTGATGAAATTACACACGATGTTGTATCCAGAGTGATGAAAAGATCAACATATTGTGTTTTTTGGAGATTCAGTCACAGCCGCGGTGTAGTATCAGTCTTACTCTGGAAGAGTCTGGCGGATTGTGAAATCAGGCAGGGCGAAGATAGGCAAATCACTGCGTTGGAGTGAACGCGACCCTGGCTGTATCTGAAGAATGTTTCGATTTGTTTTGTCTGCCTTGTCAGATTGATTGGGAAGGAAGTGTAATGGCAATAGCTCCTCAGAGATCAGGAATTGGACTCAGGCGCTTTTTCACTACGCGGGGGGTCAATCCCTACGACACTGTCGTTTGGGAGCGCCGCGATGCTCGGATAGTCAATTTCCAAGATGGCTCTGTCGCCTTCGAGCAGCTTCAAGTTGAAGTCCCTTCAACGTGGAGTCTGAACGCGACGAACATCCTTGCTCAGAAATATTTTCGAGGCACGCTTGGCACACATGAGCGTGAGTGGTCCTTAAGGCAGGTTGTTGATAGGGTCGTCGACACTATCGCCGGGTGGGGCATCAAGGACGGATACTTTGCTGACGAAGAAGAGATTGAGATCTTTTCTGATGAGTTGAAGTACGCAATAATCCACCAACACGCAGCTTTCAACTCGCCAGTCTGGTTCAACATTGGGGTTAAGGGCGTTCCTCAGCAAGCCAGCGCATGTTTCATTCTTGCCGTCGACGACGACATGAACTCTATTCTCAACTGGTATGTCGAGGAGGGAGTGATCTTCAAGGGTGGATCGGGATCGGGAATCAACCTGTCGAAGATCCGCTCTTCAAAGGAGCTTCTCAAAGGCGGTGGAACTGCTTCTGGCCCAGTTAGCTTCATGCGGGGTGCCGATGCATCAGCAGGAACTATAAAGTCGGGTGGCAAGACCAGGCGCGCTGCCAAGATGGTCATTCTCAATGTTGATCATCCAGATATTGAGGAGTTCATCTGGTGCAAGAGTGTCGAAGAGCGCAAGGCAAGAGCGCTGCGCGACGCTGGATTCGACATGAGCTTGGATGGCAAGGACAGCTTTTCTGTCCAGTATCAGAACGCGAACAACTCCGTCAGGGTCACCGACGAGTTCATGGAAGCTGTTGCGAATGACAGCGATTGGCATCTGAAAGCAGTGACTGATGGCTCTGTGCTGAAGACGTTGAAGGCTCGTGATCTGATGAGGCAGATTGCAGAAGCTGCATGGGACTGTGCAGATCCTGGCCTTCAGTACGACACAACAATTAACAGGTGGCATACAGCTCCGAATACTGGTCGAATTAGCGGCTCCAATCCGTGCTCAGAGTACATGCATATCGATAATTCGGCCTGCAACCTCGCGAGCCTTAATTTAATCAAGTTTCTCCGTTCGGATGATTCGTTTGATGTCGATGGGTTCAAGGCAACCGTTGAAGTTGTCTTTACTGCCCAGGACATTTTGGTAGGTAATGCAGATTACCCGACTGAAAAGATAGGCGAGAACTCTCGAAAGTTTCGTGAGCTGGGAATCGGCTATTGCAACCTTGGTGCGATGCTCATGGCCCTGGGTCTTCCCTATGACTCAGATGGAGGTAGAGCCGTAGCTGGTGCTGTGACCGCGCTTCTCACTGGCACAGCCTATGCAATGTCGGCAAAGATGGCCAGTCGGCTCGGCCCTTTTGAGGGATTCTATGATAATCGCGAGCCCATGTTGAATGTCTTGAAGATGCATCGGGCGGCAGCCGACAAGATTGACCAGTCAGAGGTGGATCCAGAACTCCTCAACGCCGCGAAGCACGCGTGGGATGAGTCTATCGAAGCAGGATCGACTTACGGTATCCGCAACTCGCAAGCTTCTGTGCTTGCTCCAACAGGGACGATCGGCCTGCTGATGGATTGCGATACCACTGGTGTCGAGCCTGATCTGGGGCTCGTCAAAACCAAGAAGCTTGTAGGTGGCGGCACGATGTCAATAGTGAACCAGACGGTGCCGAGAGCGCTCATAAGACTGGGCTATAGTGACGATCAAATTGCTTCGACTGTTGGCTACATTGACAAGCACAAGAGCATAGTTGGGGCGCCTGAGCTGGATCCTCGCCACCTGCCGGTGTTTGCATGTTCGATGGGCGACAACACGATTCACTATCGTGGTCACGTAAAGATGATGGCTGCTATCCAGCCTTTCATTTCTGGCGCGATATCAAAGACCGTCAATATGCCTGAGGACGTCACCGTTGAAGAGATCGAGCAGTTGTTCATCGAGGCATGGCGCTTGGGCGTCAAGGCCGTGGCAATCTATAGGGACAACTGCAAGGTAGCGCAACCCTTGACGACCAAAGGAAAGGAATCCGCTGTAGCCAAGGATTCTAAAGAGGAACTGACCCATAAGATCTCCGAATTGGAAGCAGCTCTGCAATCCCAGACTGTGGTCGTAAAGCGGCCCGTGAGAGAGCGGCTGCCGCGAAGGCGGAAGTCGTACACCTTTGCTTTTCGAGTTTCAGACTGCGAAGGTTATGTGACAGTAGGGGAGTACGAGGATGGCCGGCCTGGCGAAGTCTTTATGAAGGTCTCGAAGCAGGGATCAACACTCGCTGGCATCATGGATGCATTTTCAATTTCGGTAAGTCTCGGGCTTCAGCATGGCGTTCCTCTCTCAACTTATGTGAAGAAGTACACTAACATGCGATTTGAGCCAAGTGGCATAACCGACGATCCGGACCTGCGTTTTGCGTCGTCTCTTGTGGACTATATATTCCGTCGTCTTGCCATAGATTATCTTTCTGTGGAAGAGAGGACCGAGCTAGGAATATCGACAACCGAGGAGCGGACTCAGCTCACGCTCTTTACTTCGGATGACGTGGCTTCAGACTATACCCATCTGCAGCCTTCAGCGGAGCAGGGTGAGATTCCGAATGCGATCACGGCAATGCCGGGGCAGAGTTCGAAGGACGCCCCATACTGCTATCAGTGTGGAAACCAGATGCAACGCGCGGGTTCCTGCTATGTTTGTCCCGCCTGCGGAACGACAAGCGGTTGCTCTTAGAAAGGCGTCGTGACATCTAGGACCAAAGGAAAAGGCTAGCTATGCGCGCCGGGCATTCAGGGCCCGGCGGCATTGTTATTTCGGAGGCCATCATCATTGCAGAGCCTATCTCAATGCAAGAAAGGCCGTCCTTTTGCCTAAGACAGGAGACAGCCTGAAGGCTTTTCGAGCTGTGCCAGCCGAACGGCGGAGACCCCAATTCCTATCCCAGCTGGCAGGTGATGCCTAGGACAGGAATTGAGAGAGCCAAATTGCTGCTAGATCTTCAATCTCCCTGCCAGGCTGCTACTCTCGTTTTCCTGATAGAGATTCGCAGTGCCGCCAGAGCGTTAGTTCAGTCGCGTCGGCGCAGGCTTCGTCGACGGTGACGCTTGTTCAGTGCAGAATGGCCCTGATTTGTCTCAGTGACTTCGCCATCTTTCATGAATTCGTTATCTGCCACGTTTGCAAGGGGCTCGTAGTTCTGGAAAAACTCAAGTTGTTCCTGTTCCTCGGGCAATTCTTCAGAGTGCATCCGGTCCGTGAAAATAGCATCATGGCGTTCAGTGATGGCTTCATCAGCGCTGTCCTGAGAGCCGGGGTTTGTTATTTCCGCGAGGGACTGTGTCGGTTCTTGCGTGTCGTCGCGGCTCTTGGGATCCGAAGAACCCACGGCTCCGCTGTTGCCATCAGCGTTGGCATCGAGACCTTGTATTTCGAGCCTGTCTTCTGCGTTGTCCAGGCTCTTGGCAAAACCGCGGGGAGCGGGTGTGTCGGGAGGGGGTGGAAGTGGCTTGGAGCCTGCTTTGCTTTGTCCAAGGAGTGTCAGGAGTTCCTCGTCTCCAATTGCAATCACGAGATTCTCGATGGCGGTCACCGACCTGCCCATCAGCTCTATCATGACATCGGTACTCACGTCTCCGATGGAGAGCCACTCGGCGGCCTGGCGAAGCTCAATGCTTTGCAGGAGAATGGCCTTCAGTCCTTTTCTGAGTTCAGGATTGTCTTTAAGCTCGGAGATATGGGAACTAGGAATGGTTTCATGCTTTTCGTTTTCGTCGGCAGCCTCATGAATGACTTCGTTGTTGTCCAACTCGAGCTTCGGCAGAGCGTTCTTGGTTTCAAGTCCCGGAATCACCAACTTCTCAAGTGATAGGCCGTGATTCTCCTGCACTGCGTCATGGACGTAGCCGACCATATCTAGCACGTTTTGGATGTTGGCCGCAGTCGCGTGTGCGTAGTGACGCCTGTCTTCGAGGAAGCCAAGTATGTAGTAGATGAGAAGTATGAATGCCGTTGCCAGAAGAAAGAAGATGCCTTGCTTCGAAGAGAAGAACAGAATGGGATATCCAAGGAGAGGAATGGCTCCTATGACTCGTCCGGATATCGCTGAGGGAGTGACCGAGAATGGATCATTTGCTGGATTCCCATCTCCCTTTGTCAAAAAGAGCTCCGTATTGTTGCTTCTGGAGATCTTGACTATCCGGCGGACTATCTCGCCAGGAAGACCGTATCGCGCCTCTTCGGGGGCGGTCAACTTGATAGCAATCACCTGACCCGGCTTCAGGGTTCTTTTGTCAACTCCCTGAATGATGGCAAGGTCGCCTTGCTTGATTGCGGGAGTCATGGCTTGGTTTGCAATTGCAAGTGCGGGCGGGTTGACCCGGAGAACCAGAGCTCCGACAAAGTATGCAGCTACGCAGATCAGGGTTATCGTCGGTAGCACCAGCCAGAGGAAGTCGAGCAGCCGGCCCGATCGCCTTCGACGCGTGGTCTTAATGCGCCTCGGCTCCATCTCAGTTGCACCACCTTGAGAGGTTGGGGTCGGGGGAGGCTCCTCGCGTCCCAGGATAGGCAACTATACAGCTGACCGACCGACTGTGTGGCAATGGAGCGATCAATTGGGCTCTAACAGCCTCGTTTCGTATATGAATCGCTATTTGCTGACCACCTTGAGATGCTTCGTGTCTTCGAAGTCACGCCGCCGGTAGAAGAAGTAACGCCCGCTTATTATGCAAATGAGCAGCCAGCCAAAGAACCATATGAAGGTATAGAGACTTCCATTCGTCAGGTTGCCGATGTCATTAGCGGTGTTGCTTACGTTGAAACTGAGGCTCGTTGCGAGCACATTGCTTCCGATCGTTGGCGAAATGAGGTTTCCGCCGCCAGAGCTGCCTGCGCCTCCTGTGAGTATTCCGCCGGAACTTGTTGCGTTTGACCCCGATCCGCCTGAAGACTTTACAATGGCGCTTGGCCCTGTGCCATTGCCACCCAGTCCTGCAGGGACTGGTCCTAGGGAGTTCTCAGGAGTTACCTTGTTGGAAGACGGGGAATCGGGTCCAGTTCCGGCAGCATTGATGGCTGCAACTTTGAAGGTGTACGACGTGCCGTTGGTGAGTCCGACTATGGTATCCGCTGTCGCTGGTGTGTTGAATACCTGAGGTGCCTGGGGAGTGTTGCCGATATAGGGCGTGATCATGTAAGCGGTAATTGGGGATCCTCCGTCACTTGAAGGGGAGTTCCAAGTAAGTGTTGCGCTTGAGTTACCTGCCGTTGCTCTGACATTGCTGGGAGCTCCTGGCACGGTGGATGGCACGACCGCATTCGAAAACTGTGACACTGGTCCAGTTCCGGCAGCATTGATGGCTGCAACCCTAAATACGTAGGTAGTACCGTTGGTCAGCCCCGTAATAGTTTCCGACGTGGCCGGGTTGTCAAACGTCTGCGGTGCCTGAGGGGCGCTACCTATGTAAGGGATGACCTCGTAGCCAGTGATCTGGTCTCCTCCACTAGTAAGCGGAGCATTCCATGAAACGCTTGCACTCGCATTTCCTGGAGAGGCCGCCACATTGGTAGGCTGCAAGTCGTTCGTGGGCCCGGATGGAGCTGATTGTTTCGGACAGTTCAGCGTCAAGCTCACATTTGACAGAGATGGCGGTACCTGAAAGGTCAGGGGTTGCGAGGCGCAGCCGTTGAGCGAAGCTTCAATTTCGTAGTAACCAGCGATGACGTCCCAGCCAAATAGACCCGATGAGTCAGTTATTTGAGGGTTTGTTCTATCTGCGGGCGACATTACTGCGCTGCCATCAGGTACGGGTGAGTATGTGCCTGGCGCTCCAGATGAGGACGTCAGCAGAGTTACTGTCGCACCGGAAATCGGCACGCCGCTCTGGTTCACGACGACACCCGAAGGGTCTATGTAGACCGTGAAGGCCACCTTTTCTGGTGTCGTCGAACCTGGGCAAGGGATGTTCATTGTGATCTTTCCGCTGCCACCCAGATACGCCATGTTGGTTATGGAATAGCCATTGTCTTGAACTTTGCCAAGCTGGGCGATCGGCTCGAACGATCCGGTGTAGTTTCCCGATCCTACCGGACTTTCAACCAGTGGCTGGTCAGATACTACGGGGATTAACTGGTTGTAAGAGGGGGAGTTCGGGTCCTCGTCTGTTGCATAAACCGTGAAGGTAGCTCCTTTGGCGTCTGGGCAGGCATTGGTCTTGCTCACGGTTGTTCGCAGCGTGGAGACGATGTTTGGAAGAGCTCCCTTGTCGGAAGTAGTCGTAGCTGTCTGTGGTGGAAGAGATCCCGCCTCGAGAACCAGGTTTGAAGGCATTGGTTGAATATAGCCTTGGATCTGGCTGGTTGGAGCGATGATCGGGAGCGCGCTTGATCCACCCGATACTGTCACAGGGCCGAACTGCATAGGACCTGCCAGCGTGATCACGGTTCCGTTATAAGAACCTGGGGGGAGACTGCCGATCGTGTAGTATCCCTGAGAGTCGGTCACGGCCGTTGCACAGCCCTGATCCGGAAGGAGAGGGTTTGTGGGGCATAGCGCCACTGATGCATTGCCAACAGGTTTGCCATTTCCGTCCAGAATCTGCCCAGAAACGCTGTGCAAGCAAACAACATCGATCTGCGCCTGATTCTGAGCCGAGCTTCCCACGTTGGAAGCTGATAGGGAAGCTACGTCATTCAGTATGGTCTCTCCCGAACCGCAGGTGTTTGACGTAGTTTGGGACGCCACTTGGACAGTGTACGATGCTCCGGCTGCAAGGTCGGAAGGACCGCAGTTAAGGACCCCTCCCGAGATGGCGCAGTCAGATGGTCCGTTGCTAAAGGTCCAGTTGACTCCGCTCGCTGAAGGCAGGGTATCGGTTAGCGTGGCCGAATTTGCTGTCGATCCACCGGTGTTTGTTGCGGTAATTGTAAGTCCGATGCTGCTGCCAGAGGCTACTCCAGAAGAGTCTGGCTGCAGCGCGACGCCAATCTTAGGGGCCGATGGAGTTGGCTTGTATGTGTATTGGTCTGAAGAGGTGGCGCTAGACGTTCCGCCTTCGCCAGTCGTAACAGTGACATCCACAGATCCTGGCAGAGAGGTGGTTGGAAGGTTTGTTGTGGGTGACGTAACCGTTATGGACGTTCCGGTGGAATTGACAGTAAACGATTTGGTCTCGACTCCACCGAAAGAAACGTAAAGCGCTCCGGTAAAGCCAGTTCCCGATATGGTGACCGGGGTTGCGCCGATGGCTGGTCCGGTGTTCGGCGACACGCCAGTCACAACCGGTGCATAAGTGAAGTCAGTGACAGATGATGTCACAGAAGATGTCCCTGAAGCATTGGCCACGGATACAGCTACTGTTCCAGTGCCTGACGGAGAGATTGCAGCAATTTTTGTATCGCTGACGACTGTAAACTTGGACGCTTTTGCATTCCCAAAGAAGACACCAGTTGCACCGGTAAACCCGCTTCCGGTGATGGTCACTTGGGTTCCGCCATTTGCACTGCCGTTCGACGGGCTTACTCCAAGTACGACAGGGGAGTAGTGGAAGGTGTCGTTTTGCGGCGAAAGGCTAGATGTTCCGGCTGAGTTTGTCACAGTCACTTGAACCGTACCGGTCCCAGCAGGCGAGGTGGCTGTGATGGATGTTCCCGAAGGATCTACGGTGGTGCTCTCTGCAGGCGTTGGACCAAACGACACGGTGGAATTCGCAGTGAAGCCGACACCATTTATGGTGACAGTGGTTCCCCCGCTCGCTGGACCAGAGGATGGATTCAGTCCTGTTACTACAGGAACATAGCTAAAGGTTTCTGCGGGGGAGGTTCCTCCCGTTGTCGAGACAGAGACCCCTACATTTCCGATCCCGCCAGGAGCTGCGACGGTTATGGCAGTTCCTGCTGCATTCACGCTCACACTGGCAATTAGTGTTGAACCGAACTGGACCGTTGACTCAGGCGTGAATCCTGCGCCGCTAATTGTAACAAGGGTGCCACCGGTTGCAGGTCCGGAAGACGGGCTTATGCCGCTTACGACAGGAGTGTACGTGAAACTGGAGCTGCTGTTAGCGGCAGATGTACCTCCAGATGTGGTAACGGTGACATCGACAGTTGCAGCTCCAGGCGGTGAAGTTGCCGTTAGCGAGGTGCCAGCTGCATTCACGGAAACGTTAGTTGCCGATCTGCCACCGAATGAGACGCTTGAGTCCGACGAGAAACCGCTTCCAGTTACGGTGACTTGAGTGCCTCCATTGCCTGGACCCTTCGCAGGCGTTATGCCCGTCACGACAGGCGTGTAGCTAAAGGAGGTATTGGCGTTTGTCGCCGAGGTTCCTGACGAGTTGGAGACCGTCACCTGGACTACACCAGTACCTCCCGGTGAGGTGGCTGTGATGGATGTTCCGCTCGCATTGACCGTCACTGACGTCGCAGGAGTGCTGCCGAAGCTGACACTTGAACCTTGTGTGAACCCAGATCCGGAGATCGTCACCACGGTGCCGCCGCTCCCGGGACCGGAGTTGGGTGATACTCCCGTGACTTGCTGAAGGTAGGTATAGCTTCCTGCGCTGACTTTGTTGCCGTCACTGGTCACCGTTACTCCCACGGTGCCTGCTCCTCCCGGCGAGGTGGCTGTGATGGATGTTCCGCTCGCATTGACCGTCACTGACGTTGCAGGAGTGCTGCCGAAGCTGACACTTGAACCTTGTGTGAACCCAGATCCATTGATTGTTACGCTGGTCCCTCCACTGCCAGGTCCAGAAGCAGGACTGAGTCCCGTCACCACAGGGATATAAACGAACGGAACGCTTGAGGAAGTCCCACCGTCACTGGTCACCGTTACTCCCACGGTGCCTGCTCCTCCCGGCGAGGTGGCTGTGATGGATGTTCCGCTCGCATTGACCGTCACTGACGTTGCAGGAGTGCTGCCGAAGCTGACACTTGAACCTTGTGTGAACCCAGATCCATTGATTGTTACGCTGGTCCCTCCACTGCCAGGTCCAGAAGCAGGACTGAGTCCCGTCACCACAGGGATATAAACGAACGGAACGCTTGAGGAAGTCCCACCGTCACTGGTCACCGTTACTCCCACGGTGCCTGCTCCTCCCGGCGAGGTGGCTGTGATGGATGTTCCGCTCGCATTGACCGTCACTGACGTCGCAGGAGTGCTGCCGAAGCTGACACTTGAACCTTGTGTGAACCCAGATCCATTGATTGTTACGCTGGTCCCTCCACTGCCAGGTCCAGAGGTCGGTGTATAACCTGTTGCCAGCGGTTTGTAGCCAAAGCTGATCGAGTTCGAGGTCCCTGCGCTTGTCGTCACGCTTACAGATACGCTCCCTACTCCTCCCGGAGCGACAAGTGTAAGTGCTGTGCCGTTCGAATTGACGGTCGGACTAGATATCTGGGTGGTTCCAAAAGTCACGGTGGATGTGGGTGTGAACCCAGATCCATTTAGAGTGACGCTAAACCCTCCGGCTGCGGTTCCCGACTGAGGGGAAATACTTGATATCACGGGAGTATACGCAAACTGGCCAGCTGCAACAGCCGATCCACCACTAGGTGTGACCGTCACCTGGACTATGCCAGATCCCGATGGCGAGGTGGCCGTTATCGAGTTGCCCAAGGAACTTACCGACACAGATGCGGCTGGGGTTGAGCCAAAGGTGACGGTCGACCCATTAGTAAAGCCAGATCCATCAATTGTCACCGAAGTGCCACCACTAGCTGGTCCTGATGATGGACTCATGCCAGTCACCACCGGGGTGTAGGTAAAGCTGCCAGCCGAGCTGGCAGTTGAGGTTCCACTGGAGTTTGTTACCGATACCTGCACTACTCCTAATCCTGGTGGTGTTGTAGTTGTTATAGAAGTTGACGAGTTCAGGGTAACTGCGGTGGCGCTATTTGAACCGAATTTCACGGTCGTTCCCGGTGCGAAC
Source organism: Actinomycetes bacterium (assembly GCA_021799035.1). GTDB lineage: Bacteria > Actinomycetota > Acidimicrobiia > Acidimicrobiales > Acidimicrobiaceae > SCQM01. Next base: position 25,060 of record JAJZBG010000016.1, read on the forward strand.
CCATTTCCAGTTATTGTCACCGAAGTGCCACCACTAGCTGGTCCTGAAGGTGGGGAAATGGAGTTTATGACCGGAATGTAGTTGAAGTTTGAACTGCTGTTTGCTGCAGAGGTTCCGCCCGGAGTTGTGACACTTACTGGCACAAGGCCGGTTCCGCTAGGAGATACAAGCGTGATTGTTGTTCCAGATGTGCTGACGATAACACTGGAGATCAAGGTTGACCCGAAGGTCACCGTGGATCCAGGCGTGAACCCCTCTCCGATGATGGTTACGCTGGTTCCTCCATTGGCACTGCCGTAGTTCGGGGAAATGCTGGTTATGACCGGTGTGTACGAGAAAGTGGCATTGCTGTTTGTCGCAGAGGTTCCGGCCGGCCCAGTGACGGTCACGCTGACTACTCCAGCTCCAGCAGGTGAAGTTGCGGTTAAGGAAGATCCACCAGGTCCCACGGTCACGTTGGTGGCCTGGGCCTGCCCAAATTGCACCGTCGACCCCTGGGTGAACCCAGAACCGGTAATGGTCACCGAAGTGCCACCGCTTGCAGGTCCACCAGATGGGGACACGCCTGTGACAACGGGAATATAGCCAAAGCTACCAGCATCAACTGTGTTTTGGTTAGCCGTTACGCTGACCTGGACTACTCCAGCTCCAGCAGGTGAAGTTGCGGTTAAGGAAGATCCACCAGGTCCCACGGTCACGTTGGTGGCCTGGGCCTGCCCAAATTGCACCGTCGACCCCTGGGTGAACCCAGAACCGGTAATGGTCACCGAAGTGCCACCGCTTGCAGGTCCACCAGATGGGGAGATGGAGGTCACGGCCGGGACATAGTTGTAGGAGGTTTGTGATCCGCTTGTGGAGGTTCCAGTCGAGGAGGTTACAGTTACCTGCACTATTCCAGATCCAGGCGGAGTTGTAGCAGTGATTGAAGTTCCTGAAGACCCGACGCTGACGTCCGTGGCAGGCGCTCCTCCGAACGAAACGGTCGAGTCGGCTGTGAATCCTGCACCAGTTATTGTGACTGAGGCCCCTCCCTTGGCGCTACCAGAACTGGGGCTCACTCCAGTTACCACGGGTGTGTATGAAAATTCAGCTTTACTCGTGACGGGGGAGGTTCCCCCTTCGTTCGTCACCGTTACTGGGACCGATCCAATTCCCGCGGGAGAAGTGGCACTTATCGAGGTGTCATTTTGCACCGAAACGTCAACTGCTGGCGTTTCGCCAAAAGACACAGTCGAGTCAGGAGTGAAGCCATTTCCGGTGATTGTAACGCTAGTTCCACCCGTCGCTGGCCCTGAGTTTGTGCTGATGGAGTTTACTACAGGAGTGTAGTCAAAGTTGGTTGCACTGCTGGTTGCAGAAGTTCCCCCGCTGGTCGTCACGCTGATAGATGCCACTCCAACGCCTCCGGGGGAGACAACCGTGATTGTTTTTCCATCGGAGCTTACCGACACACTGGCGATCAGAGTTGAGCCGAAGCTCACTGTCGCATTGGGAGTGAAGCCATTTCCGCTTATGGTTACACTCGTCCCTCCGTTGGCACTTCCAGATTTAGGACTTATTCCAGTGACGACTGGAATATATGAGAAGGCTGTTTTTCCACTTGTCGGCGAGGTTCCTGCGCTGTCGGTGACTGTCACCTGCACAGTACCTGACCCACCCGGTGCAGTAGCAGTTATCGAAGTGCCCGACGAACCAACGCTTACGCTTGTCCCGGGTACGCCTCCGAATGAGACCGTGGAATCAGACGTGAATCCCGCTCCTGAAATCGTGACCACGGTTCCACCCGTCGCTGGCCCCGAACTAGGACTTATTCCAGTGACGACTGGAATATATGAGAAGGCTGTTTTTCCACTTGTCGGCGAGGTTCCTGCGCTGTCGGTGACTGTCACCTGCACAGTACCTGACCCACCCGGTGCAGTAGCAGTTATCGAAGTGCCCGACGAACCAACGCTTACGCTTGTCCCGGGTACGCCTCCGAATGAGACCGTGGAATCAGACGTGAATCCCGCTCCTGAAATCGTGACCACGGTTCCACCCGTCGCTGGCCCCGAACTAGGACTTATTCCAGTGACGACTGGAATATATGAGAA
>JAJZBG010000016.1:27159-29728 GCA_021799035.1 Actinomycetes bacterium
CGGGTACGCCTCCGAATGAGACCGTGGAATCAGACGTGAATCCCGCTCCTGAAATCGTGACCACGGTTCCACCCGTCGCTGGCCCCGAACTAGGACTTATTCCAGTGACGACTGGAATATATGAGAATTCGCCAGCTATTACGGCGCTACCGCCAGGGGGAGTGACTGTCACCTGCACAGTACCTGACCCACCCGGTGCGGTAGCAGTTATCGAAGTGCCCTGAGAGGATACGGTGACGCTGCTGGAATCGCTGGTTCCGAATATCACCTTTGACCCTGAGACAAATCCTGTACCCGAAATTGTCACGGAAGTTCCACCCGTCGCTGGCCCCGACGTGGGTGACAATGACGCAATAGTTGGGAGATACACAAAATTGAACGGATTGGGCTCCACGGCTGCATGACCATTCGAGGTGACCGTAACTGGGACAACTCCAACTCCAGCAGGTGTAGTGGCCGTGATTGATGTTCCAGCAGAATTGACTTTAATCACGGAACCAGCCGTGCTGCCGAACGCAACTGTTGCATCCTGCGTGAACCCAGAGCCAGTAATGATAACTGAAGTTCCACCTGCCGCTGGCCCTGAACCAGGAGTTATAGCCGAGACTGAGGCGATGTAGGCAAAAGATGTGCCGCTATTGGTCTTAGATGTTCCTGAGGCATTCGTAACAGTGACCTCGACTGTCCCAACGCCACCCGGAGACGTTGCCGTGATGGTGTCTCCGTTTGATCCGACGTTTGCATTTGTGGCTGGAGTGGTACCGAAATCAACTGTGGAGCCCTGCGTGAATCCAGAGCCAACAATGGTAACGGTGGTCCCACCGTTCGCTGGACCCGATGCCGGAGAGAGTGAGCTAATCACCGGATAATACGAGAAGTTTCCAGCAGGAGTAGGACTGCCTCCAGCCGGGGTAACAGTGACCTCGACTGTCCCAACGCCACCCGGAGACGTTGCCGTGATGGTGTCTCCGTTTGATCCGACGTTTGCATTTGTGGCTGGAGTGGTACCGAAATCAACTGTGGAGCCCTGCGTGAATCCAGAGCCAGCAATGGTAACAGTGGTCCCACCGTTCGCTGGACCCGATGTCGGAGAGAGTGAGCTAATTGTTGGGGAGTATACGAAGTCAATGGGATTTGTCTCGGTCGCTGTCTCTCCATTTGTGACAACTGTTACTTGAACAGTGCCGGAGCCAGCCGGTGCAGTAGCAACGATTGTCGTGCCATCGGAGCTGACACTTGTGACCTTGGCAGAGGTGCTGCCGAAACTAACAAGGGACGATGACGTGAAACCGGTGCCGATGATCTTCACGGTTGTGCCGCCCGGGCCTGACGTGGGGTCGAGCGACGTGACAGTAGAAGAGTAAGTGAAGTTGGTATTTGCGGTTGCGATTGAGGTTCCTGCTGGGGTCGTGACAGTTACTGGGACGGTTCCCGTTCCTGGCGGTGAAGTTGCAGTGATAGACGTGTCGCTATTGACCGTGAACTTTGCCGAATCACTACCGAAATGCACGCTTTCTGCACCGGTGAAGCCGGATCCTGTGATAGTTACAGGAGTGCCACCAGATGGTGGGCCAGAGGTTGGCGAGATTGAGCTGACAGTACTAGGCGCCATGCCATTGAAAGCGTCTCCGTTTGTGTCAACTGCAGCACAAAAGCTGTCGGAGGAGCAAGAGACAGATGTAAGGTTTGGTTCATTGTCTCCAGGAACGGGAGTGGTGCTCCAAGTGCTGCCATTCCAAGAAAGTGCGTTGCCTTGTGTGTCGACTGCTACACAGAAGCTCGAAGTAGGGCAGGAGACGGATGTCGGGGATCCAAGACCCTGCTGGTAGATTGGAGATGCGCTGGTCCAGGACGATCCATTCCACTCAACAAAGTACGCCCTTGAGTCAACGGCCATACAAAAGCTCTGTGAGGCGCAGGAGACCGAAGTCAGGCCACCGCTGGAGTCACCTTGGGGGTCGATCGATTTAGGGCCGCTCCAGCTATTCGAGTTGAGCGCATAATATGCGCCACTTGAGGTGATCGCCATGCAGAAGCCGATTGTCGGGCATGACAGAGAAGAGATTCCCCCTCCATCTTGGGATTCGCCGTCGACGTTGCCCGTGAGCTGGGCCTGGTAGTGCCATGTGCTCCCATTGAATACATATGATGCGTCGTTCTTGTCAAGTGTGACGCAGTAGCTGGAAGAGGCGCAGGAGACTGCAACGAGGTTCCCTGCGGCCTGAAAGTTGCCTTCGTCGTTGGTTGTATTTTGGGAATCTGATCTGGAAAAGGTGCTGAAGCTGTGCAGACCCGACGCGGATGTCGAAGTTGATTCTTTGGGGGAGGTCGTAGTACTCGAGGTATCTGTCGTGGTCGTAGTTGCAGGCTTGGTCGAAGTTGTCCCGTCATTGGTATTTTGGCTGTCTAAGAGTTGAGCCGTTTGATTGTTGCCGGAGTTGCCGGAGTTGCCGGAGTTGCCGGAGTTGCCGGAGTTGCCGGAGTTGCCGGAGTTGCCGGAGTTGCCGGAGTTGCCGGAGTTGCCGGAGTTGCCGGAGTTGCCGGAGTTGCCGGAGTTGCCGGAGTTGCC
>JAJZBG010000016.1:29738-32496 GCA_021799035.1 Actinomycetes bacterium
CGGAGTTGCCGGAGTTGCCGGAGTTGCCGGAGTTGCCGGAGTTGCCGGAGTTGCCGGAGTTGCCGGAGTTGCCGGAGTTGCCGGAGTTGCCGGAGTTGCCGGAGTTGCCGGAGTTGCCGGAGTTGCCCGTCGTTGAAGTGGTCTGGGATTCAGTTGTTGTGGTGACTTCAGCAAACGAGGTCGTGGTGGTGGTTGACTCTTTGTTTGTCTGGTCCTTCGTGCTCGTGGAGCTGGTGGTGACGAGGTCAGAAGAACCCTGGAATTTGTTCTGACCGAGAACGGAAACTTGGAAGTTGGTTCCATTCCAGACAAGAGCCCGACCGTTCTTGCCGACGGCAACACAGAATGTCGAGGTAAGGCAGGAAACCGATGCGAGCGGTCCGATTTCACCGACGTGCATTGAACCGTCTTTGTCGATGTCACTATCGTTATCGGGGTCGGCCGCATTCACAGGATTCAACGGGCTGGAAGTCCAGATTACGCCGTTCCAGATTGCATAATTTCCCTGATTGTCTACTGCCATGCAAAAGCTTGTCGAGGTGCATGAGACTGAGTTGAAGTTGCCTTGGTCAACATTGAGGTGAGCCGTCCATGAAAGAGTGCTCGTGTCAGACACTGCAGTCGTCTTGGGGAAAGTCTCAAAAATACCCGCAACAAGTACGATTAGCAGCGCGATTCTTGAGGCAACTCTACGCTTTGAGCGCCTTGCACTTTGCGTTTCGCCATTATCTGAAATATGTGTTCTATTTGACCGGCCTCTGAACATCTATGCCCCGAACCCCTTGGATGACAGAGCGCGAGGCCCGTGGAAATGCTCACTGCCCGTACCACGAATAAATTGATCCCCAAGTGTTTCGCAAATTCCGGAATCAGAAATCCGCTTATCTTGCTGTTCGACGTCGGCGTGGTATCTTGGCATTTCTTAGCTAACCTTTGCGGAAATGTAGAAACTTGGACTCAGATCTGAAGTTATCGCTGTCGAGATGCAATAGAAACTTCCCTGGTGCGGATCCATTGCCAGGTCGTAATAGAAACCCTTGGGAAGTGTCACGCTGGCTGATCCTGCAGTGTTGGTAAGGAAAAGTTGTTGATTTGGCACGACTGCGAACGAAACACCCGTCTCGTACGGAACCCATGTCCCCGCGGTATTGCCGACAGAGGTTGAGCCGGTTTGGGCAGCAGTTCCGCATGGAGTACCGGTTCCTGGACTCGTCGTATTTGTCGGACACCATTCGTATATGTCCAGAGGAAATGCGAAAGATGAGTAGCTCTTTGCAAGATTGGTCAGATTGGTTATTGCCACCTGAACGGTTACGCGGTGGGTTGCAGTGGTGGCATCTATGACGCCTATGTCGCCACCGTTAGTCACTTGTCCAGCGAAATTGGCTACGGGAGCCCATTCCGGGCTGACACCGGTAGAGCCGGAGTACTTGAGAGTTGACAGCCCTGGAAGGCTGGCATACGGGATTGCGGATTTATTACCTACGGGGAAGACGATGCTTGGCGTAGATTTTCCTGACGGGGTAGCTGAGAGTTCCGAAGTTGCAGCTGGTCCGGTGGTTCTAAGGTACGAAGAAAAGAGCACGATGAGCAGTACTCCGATAACGCTGGCTCCCAGCAGTGCAAAGCGGCGTCGGTATGACCTGTGAGGCAAAAGTACTTTGCCGCGGTCGGGAAACCCCACCCAGTGCAGCTCCTCTTTGCCGGGTTTGATCATCGTCATATTCCAGTAGCACCTTGCTGTCGAAACTCACTAATTTCACCTTCAAAAGCCACAGAAGTGACTCTTTCGGTCCATTGCCGTCTTCGGCAGCCCGACCACCATAAGGCTCGCGGCTTTGCGCTCTGGTCGATCCAGATAGCCCTTTCGGATGCAATGAAAATACTACCCAGTAATACTCTATATTGAAACTACCGTTTAACCACTACAAACGTGCTTTTCGCTGTCTTTGCCATATCCCAGATTGGCACGTGAAGCCTCTCGAAGGGGCTGCGATGTCACTAGCTGGCTATATGTCAAAATATGTGGGCATGCGACAAGATTCCCACTTCTTGTGGGTCACCTAACGTGGCCATTTCAATACAAAGCGTGTAATTCCATATCAAGCTCTTTTCGATTATTGCACATATGATAGGGGGTTTCACGACAATACTGACATTTATGACACAATATCACGTTCAATTATTCCCACTGAAGATGAGCGTTCCAAAAAATCCCGTCTGCAAACGGCCTCGGGTTACACGATTGGGATAAGGAAGCCCCCAAGGACTGCGATCAAGAATGCGTGGGATTGAGTGCACGGTAGGAAAGGCAGCTGACCCTTCTGGGGGGAAGGTTCAGGTTAGAGGGCATAACTTAGCTAGTTGAGGTGATGGGGCCTACTCGTCGAAGCTAGAAGGTGCAGAGCCATGGTTGCCCAATGCCTCAAATGAGAAATTCAAGCAAAGGAATAGTTCAAATTGCACTAACCCTCAACGTGAGGTTTAGTGCGCGGTTGGGTTATCTGCTGTGACCAGCATCTTTCAGTGACCATCTCGGCACCAAATTCGCACGGGATTGGCCAGGGGCGGCAACATTCCAGGAATGAGCTGAATCGTTAGTGGTCGTCCGAAAATTTTGGCAGGACCACCTGCGTCAATGCTGTGGGGTCGCTGCTATGAGGATCATCACTTGACGATCGCGAAAAGAAGCTGCCTGAAAGCTTTATACAACCTGTGAAGTCTGTGTGAATGTAACCGATTCGTTTCTGCTGAAAAT
>JAJZBG010000016.1:32596-45832 GCA_021799035.1 Actinomycetes bacterium
TGCGTCAATGCTGTGGGGTCGCTGCTATGAGGATCATCACTTGACGATCGCGAAAAGAAGCTGCCTGAAAGCTTTATACAACCTGTGAAGTCTGTGTGAATGTAACCGATTCGTTTCTGCTGAAAATCGCTGCTAAATAGAATGGGCCCTATTGAGACGATGCGTGGCGATGGAGATGGTTCGGAAACTAACCATATGCGGAAAGGAAGTCTTATGGCGGAGTCGAAGAGCGTTATAGTTTTCGGCGCAGATGGTTACATTGGTTGGCCAATGGCAATGCATCTTTCTAGGCGCGGTTTCAACGTTGTGGCAGTGGATAATCTTTCTCGTAGGAGCTGGGATGAGGAAGGTGGGACCTACAGCCTCATTCCGATTGCATCGATGGAGAAGAGGGTATCTCGTTGGAAAATGGAGACCGGGCTGGATATTGTATGGCGTGATCTCGACATGTGTGATGCCGAGGGACTTGACGCTCTGATCGCGGAGTTCATGCCAGATGCCGTTATTCACTTCGCGGAGCAGCGAAGTGCTCCGTTTTCGATGATTTCTCGCGAGCATGCGGTGCGAACACAGGTGAACAACATTGTCGGAAACCTTAATCTCCTTTACTCAATCCATTCGATTGTCCCTGAATGCCATTTAGTCAAGCTCGGCTCAATGGGCGAGTACGGGTCACCTAATATCGACATCGAAGAAGGGTATATAACCATCGAGCACAACGGCCGAAGTGACACGCTTCCTTTCCCAAAGGTTCCGCACAGCTTCTACCACCTTTCCAAAGTTGCCGATTCTCAAAATATCCACTTTGCGAGCCGTGTCTGGGGAGTAAGGGCAACTGACCTAAATCAGGGTGTGGTATATGGTGTTCAGACCGAAGAGACAGAACTTCATCCTGAGCTCTCGACTCGATTTGATTTTGACTCGATTTGGGGGACTGCACTTAACCGGTTCTGTGTTCAGGCTGCGGTAGGCGAACCTCTTACAATCTATGGCAAAGGTGGCCAAACTAGGGGCTATCTAGATATTCGAGACACGATGGCCTGCATAACCTTAACCATTGAGAATCCACCCGCGATGGGAGAGTGCAGAGTTTTTAATCAGTTCACGGAGCAATTCAGCCTGAACGAGCTTGCAGCTGTGGTTTCGTTGGCACGCGAGAAGATGGGTTTGACCACTGAAGCGGTTCACCTTCCAAATCCACGCGTTGAAGCCGAAGAGCACTATTACAATGCCAAGCACACAGCACTTTTGGATCTTGGCCTCAAGCCACATTACTTGTCGGACACGCTTCTTACGTCGGTTATCGAGATCGTGGAGCGGCATAAAGGTAATGTCGATCCGGTGCTTCTTGAAGTTCCCAGCGTTGACTGGAGAACCGGTGGCAACGAAATCTGGGCGAAGTACTCGAACCGAGACACTTTCAAGTTCAACGCTGATCGGACGGCACGGCTCATAGAGTCAACGCGCAGGTAGCACTTCAAGTCTGAACAGGCTTAGCGGGTGCGCAGAATTTCAATCTGAAGCTGAACGCGCTTTCGACCCCTTTGCGTTAGAGTCTTCGTGTGGCTTTCTTATCGCGGCAACAGGTCCCGACCTTGAACTTGAGCAATGAGCTGGCTGGCTTTTCCAGTGCATACGCCAAGAGCAAGGTGTTGGGAGCTGTTACTTTTGCATTATGGTTGTATGGTCTCATCGAGGTTGCTCTGGCACAGTTCGTAAAGCTGGGCGTAATCGCATCTCTAGGCATTCCAGCGTTATTGCTTGTTTTGCTGGGTGTCGTTGCGGCCTTTTACTTTCGGTCTGGGATGGGAGGGACTGAGTCGGGTGGATGCGCCGCCGGTTCTGGGGAGCATGGCTGCTCCCAGGTTGGCTGTGACGTTTCTAACGGCGGCTGTCTAGGCAAATTCGACCGAGAGGTTGCGGAACGCATAGCTCATATGGAAAAAGACAAGCTCGCACTGCTATTGCGAAGGAAGGTCGGCTACGACCTGTTTCTTCCGCTGTTCTGGATTGCAGTGGGAATCAAGCTTGCTCTGTCGAGCAGTGAGGTTGTCGCAATCGGAGGGACAGCGCTGATCATCGGCGCCGCCGGTTTGATGGGAACCAGGCTCTATCTCGGAAGCTGGGTCTTCCGAGGTGGGATCAGTTCTGCTGAATAGCTGCTACCTCTCGAGAGTATGTTTGCTGTCTCCGCATATGTGGCACTCGACTTCTATGGTCGCATGATCTATTCCAAAATGTGACTTGAGCATCTCTTTGATCTGCTGGGTCTTGATCTGGGCTGAATGGAGCGTGGCGCCATCCTGCATCTGCACGTGTGCAGAAAGGGCCATCGTGTCGGATGCCAGGTTCCATAGGTGAACGTGGTGTACATTCAGGATCTGGGGGTCAGCCTCGATTGCCTTTTCTATCTCCTCTGGCCTGATGTCGCGAGGGGTCGATTCAAGAAGTACAGACATCGTCTGGCTGAGCAGGCGCCAAGAGGAGATCAGGATTATGAGAGAGATGATGATGGAACCTAAAGCATCCGCCCTGTAAAAGTCAAAGACTCCAATGGCTAAGCCCGACAGCATCGTAACAAACCAGCCTGCCGCATCTCCAGCCATGTGTATGACACTGGCGCGCATGTTTAGGCTTGTGCCGGAACTTCGGTTCAGCGCGATCAACGAGAGGGAAGTAATGACCATGCCTGCCACACCCAAGACCACCACCGGCAGAGGTGATACAGGGTGGGGATGTGATAGGTCGCGGACTGCTTCGACGAGGATCCAGATCGATGTCGCTAGAAGCACCGTTCCATTAATGAGAGCGCCGAGCACTTCCGCCCGGACGAGACCGAACGAATGCTTCCGTGAAGCTGGCCTTGAAGTCAGAAGGATCGCCACATAGGAGACTGCAAGGCTGGCGGTATCGGCAACAAGATGCACCGCGCTCGCAAGAAGAACCAGTGAGTTAGCGTAAAAGCCGATTATAACGACGATCAAAAAAAAGGCTATGTTCATTGCCAGAACAGCCGCTGTAGCGGATCGTTGTCTGCTGCGGATACCGTCAATAGTGTTCTGCGTTTCTATGGTTCTCCCCGCAATCTCATCTATCGTGCTCCATCTGTGATGGCGCCAGATTGTTCCTTGATTACTAATAAAGGTTAATTGGGAGATGACTATGCTGTTGCGGCCACTTCTCATTGCCTGAAAAGTCGCTATACATTGCAGGATCAAATATATTTCATTGGCTGGCTTGGAAGCATGTGAGGCCGTCAGATAGCACATCCTGCACAGACCTGTTCGAGATGCTCGGGTAGATTGTTGGTGTGTTAGATGAACTACTTGAGGCAAATAAGCGTTATTCAGAAACGTTTTCACTAGCCGGTTTGGCTCCTAGGGCAGCTCGTGGGTTGGCACTTGTCACATGTATGGACAGCAGGATAGAGCCACTTGCGATGTTGGGTCTCGTGCCCGGTGATTCAAAGATAATGAGAAATGCCGGCGGCCGGGTCACCTCCGATGTGCTCAGGTCCCTCGTATTTGCTACGGCATATCTAGGAGTGACACACATCGTAATTATGCAGCACACCAAGTGCGCCCTCACGCTGATAAGCGACTCTGACGTCAGGTTACACCTTGCTGGAGCGGGTTTGGAAATGGGCGACCAGCCGTTCCTTACAATGCCGGATCCGGATGCAGCCCTGCGCGCTGATGTCGAGATGGTCCGCTCTTTCGGCTCATTGCCAAAAGGGATCGTTGTCGAGGGATGGAGATACGACGTAGATGATGGCTCCGTGAACCGCATCGTGCTGTGAAATCGTTTGCCTGACGCTGGCTCAAGGCTCGTTCGAACAAATTCACCAGATTTCACGAGCTTAAGGTGATTTCTGTCACGTGAGTGCCAAGGAACTGATTTGCCAGGCTAGGGGAATTTAATCGACTGGAGCCGCGGTTGTAAAAGCCAGCGGCAGGGTTCACGCACGTCTCCTGCATGCAAAAGAAAAGTTGACTGGATTGGTCGGATTTATAGAGTCCGAAACTAGGGTTTAAATGCTGTGAAGAAAAAGTAAAAGCTATGGAAGCTAATTAGGAGATACTGATGGGACTTCAACTAGGTGACGCGATACCGAACTTTACCGCCAATACAACTCAGGGCGAATTGAGCTTTCATGAGTGGGTTGGAGACAGCTGGTGCGTCCTGTTTTCTCACCCTGCTGATTTCACTCCAGTCTGCACCACCGAGCTAGGCGAGGTCGCAAGACTGAAAGACGAGTTTGCCAAGCGGAATACCAAAGTAATTGGGCTCTCTGTTGACCCGGTCGAGAAGCATTTGGAGTGGGAAAGAGACATTGAGGAGACTCAAGGTTCTGCTGTCAACTTTCCGATGATCGGTGATCCTGACCACAAGGTTGCCGACCTTTTCGGGATGATCCATCCGAATGCCTCCAACACTCTCACGGTTCGATCTGTTTTCATAATTGATCCTGCCAAGAAACTGCGCCTCACGATAACCTATCCTGCTTCGACTGGACGGAACTTCCAGGAGATTCTTCGAGTCCTTGATTCACTCCAGCTTGTCGACAGGTACAGTGTCTCAACGCCTGTCAACTGGAAAGATGGGGACGACGTTATTGTCGCCACTTCTGTGTCAGATGAGGACGCGAAGGTCAAGTTCCCCAAGGGCTTCAAGACTCTTAAGCCATACTTGCGGTTGACGCCTCAACCGAACAAGTAGAACGGACTGTTGGCGCAGGGACGCAACTTGTCTGCGTCCAGCGCAAGCTGCCAGAGGATTTCTTCAATTAATTTCAATGACCGAACTGCCACGTGATTAATGGCAGTTCGGGCATTGCCGTATCACTCGGTGCCTCTGATTCAAGCGTCTAGATTATTTGGAAGGGAGGCCGGTTCCTGAGTTTGCGGAATGCGGGGACAGCACCGGTCATTGAGTGCTCGGAGGCGAGATTATGCAGATTAGCATGCAGGTCGACTATTCCAGCAGTTTCCTCCAAGCCGTGGATCAGGTCATTGCCTACGAGAAGCGTGGCCTCGATATAGCGTGGGTTGCTGAAGCGTATGGATTTGACTCCCCAACTCTGATGGGCTATCTGGCTGCCAAGACCGATCGAATCAAGATTGGAGCGGGAATCATGCCGATCTATTCGAGAACGCCAGCTCTAATTGCACAAACGGCGGCAGGTCTTGATGAGGTGTCCAGCGGCAGAGCGATACTTGGTTTGGGTGCATCTGGGCCTCAGGTGATAGAGGGGTGGCACGGGGTTACCTACGATCACCCGGTAGGGCGGACAAGAGAGATCATCCGAATTTGCAGGAAGGTTTGGGCTCGACAGCCTCTTGTCAACGACGGAATTTACCAGATTCCGTTGCCGGCAGGAAGGGGAACTGGACTGGGCAAGCCGCTGAAACTCATCACCAAGCCGATAAGAGACCGGATTCCGATCTTTGTGGCTTCCCTCGGCGAGAAAAATGTCGAGATGACTTTTGAAAGTGCCGATGGCTGGCTTCCAATCTTCTACGTCCCTGAGAAGGCTGCGGAAGTTTGGGGCAAGGCAATCAAGGCGGGTTTGAATCGTCGCGAACCTGAGTTAGGCTCCCCGGAGATTGTGGGTGGAGGAATGCTAGCAATTGGGGAAAACGTGGAGTACCTGAGGGATCTTGGTAGGGCCGTGCTTGCGCTCTATATAGGCGGCATGGGTGCCAGGGGGAAGAATTTTTACAATGATCTTGCGGTCAGGTACGGTTACGGAGATCAAGCGAAAAAGATTCAAGACCTCTATCTCTCCGGAGAGAAGGCTAAGGCAATGGCCGAGGTACCCGAAGCCCTACTAGAAGCCACTTCGCTCATCGGTCCAAAGAGTTACGTCGCTGAGCGTGTCGCAGCTTACAGAGAGTCTGGGATCACGATAATGGGCGTTACACCAGTTGGAGACGATCCGCTCGGATCGTTTGAGAAATTCGCGGAGATCGTCCATCAGGTTGGCTGATTCAGGTCTGCACCTAGCCTCTGGATCACGACAAGTCTTCTCTGGCAGGTTTACCCTCCGCCTTTATGAAGAGGTTGTCACGATAGAATTGAAGTTCAACGACGCTTTCCTTTATGTCGTCCATAGCTCTGTGACCTCTGGATTTTGACGGGGCATTTTTGATAATTTCGGGAAACCATCTGCGGCCGAGTTCCTTTATGGAAGAGACGTCCACGGATCGGTAATGGAGAAAGTTTTCTATCTCTGGCATGTATTCTGCGAGAAATCTTCGGTCTGTGCCGATGGAATTTCCGCAAAGTGGGACCGATCTTGGTGAGGATATATGCTTCTTAATGAACTGGAGGGTCAACTCAGTCGCCGCCTGCATGGATATTGTCGATTGCCTGATTTCATCCACCAGGCCACTTTTCGTGTGCATGTTTATGACCACAGCCTCCATTTCTTCCAGCTGTTGCTCTGATGCCGATATGACTAGGTCGGGGCCTTCCTCTAGGATATTGAGGTCGTCATCGGTAACCAGCGTTGCAATTTCGACGATTGTGTGACGTTTAGGGTCTAGCCCAGTCATTTCTAAGTCAATCCACACCAGCATTTAGGTAATGCTAAAGGAAATGCAGTCTAGATTTGTATTTCTGGAGGGGGATTTTTAGATAGGAGCTCTTCAGTGGTTTATACTGGCAGGCCTTTGGTCGTTATTCCGACCTATAACGAGGCTGGCAACATTGGCGAAGCGATCCGGCGCATCAAGAGGCAGTTGCCAGAGATAGATATTCTCGTTGTCGATGACTCGTCGCCGGATGGCACTGCAGATGTGGTCAGATCCCTCTCCGAAGTCTATCCAAACGTTGAATTGATTCAGAGGGAAGGAAAGCTTGGCCTCGGATCGGCTTACCGCCTGGGATTTGGAATTGGACTCGAGAGAGGAGCAACCAGCCTTGTAGAGATGGATGCCGATCTTTCTCATGAGCCGGAGTCGTTACCAGAGTTGATTCGTGCGGTTGAGGAAGAAGGGGCTGATCTCTGTATTGGCTCGCGTTACGTTCGCGGTGGTGCTTCGCCTGGCTTGAAAACCTACAGGCTCCTGCTCTCGAGGGCGGGCAACCTCTACGCTGCACTGGCGCTAGGCATAGGAATTAGGGACGCAACCAGCGGATTCCGTGTTTATAGCGCTCAAATACTCAGAAAGATTGACGTGGACACCGTATCGGCTGACGGTTATGCATTTCAAATAGAGATGGCTTTCCGAGTCCAAGCCGCACATGGGAAAGTAGTCGAGCGCCCAATCGTATTTCGTGACCGGAAATTCGGAACATCAAAAATGAGTCTCCATGTCGTGACTGAAGCAATCTTCCTCTGCACTGTCTGGGGAATCCAGGATCGCGTTGCAAAGCTAACCGGAAATAGGGGAGGCTACACCCATTATCACAAAGAGGGCTCAGCCTCAGTGGTTCAGGCCATAGTTCATTCAGCTCGTCACAAGGAAAGTTGATCGTGGGTTCGGTCCCACCAGAAAGCCAGGCTTCTGTCAGAATTTCACTGAAAATCCTTTCTGATGCTGTGGGAAAGCCTTCCTATGCGAGGCCCGGAGATGCTGCTTGCGACCTGCAGAGCGCTGTCTCGATTGATATTCCCCCGCTGTCGCGAGCACTTGTGCCTACTGGAATAAGTCTGGAGATTCCAGACGGCTTCGCAGGATTAGTGGTACCGCGTTCTGGTTTAGCCGCCCAATCTGGAATAACATGCCTGAATGCGCCAGGAATCATCGATTCTGGCTATCGAGGCGAGATAAAGGTCATTCTCTACAATTCCGATACCACGGATTCCTTTGTAGTGAACGAAGGTGACAGGATTGCCCAGCTTCTCGTTGTGGCAGTTCCGCAAATGTCCTTTACGCTTGTAGAGGAACTGTCTGAGACCGTCCGCGGTACTGGCGGTTTCGGTCACACAGGTGTCGGAGGTTCCAGTTAGTCAGGTGGTGAGCAGCCTTGGAGTCTCTTAGCGGATTGGACGCGGCATTTCTTGCCGCGGAGACGGACACGATGCCCCTGAATGTGGGTGCTGTGCTTGTGTTCGACAAGGGAGGGCTTTCGGAGATCGAGAGCTACGACCGGATCATGCGGCTGGTAGTTGCAAGAATCCACAAACTGCCTCATTTTCGCAAAAAAATAGTCAACGCGCCTCTGGGACTCGTGCAACCCTACTGGGTCGAGGATCTGACGTTCTCTGTCAGCAGTCATGTTCACCTTGCGTTTCCTAATCGGGAGGTGAACCTTGATCAAGTGCTCGAGTATGGCGCCACGATACTTCCAGAGCGTTTCGACAGATCCCGACCACTGTGGGACCTGTTTGTCATTCCAAGGGTTGAAGGGAATCGGCTTGTAGTAATAGCGAAGCTGCATCATGCGATCATCGACGGTGTAAGCGGGATGCAGGCGCTCGCTTCGATGTTTGATCTGAACGAAGAGTTTGACTCGGAAATTCAACCTGTTGCACATACGCAGGAAGTTGGGCCTTCGCAATTTGAAGTCACGACTAGGACGATGCTTGGGCTTGCTGATCACGTGTTATCCGCGTTGTCTATCGGCGTATCCACCGCAAAGGAGATTCCGGCGGTGCTGACTAACGTGCCCTCAGAGACGGTGTTGAAGTTGGCGAGCGACATGATACCCGTCCCCAGGCGGACCGGTGCGACAAGCTCGATCTCAGCAATCCGGAAAATAGTGTCACATCGTTTCCGTCTCAGTGATGTGAAGGAGATAGCGGGACGAAATGGAGCAAAGGTGAACGACGTCCTGTTGACATTGAGCCAAGGTGCACTCGTGGGATATTTGAAAGCTCACGAGCTGGACCTCCCCGAACATCTTGTCGGAATGGTTCCTGTGTCGGTGCACGAAGAATCGGGTGACGTTGCGTCGAAGAATAAGGTGTCTGCTCTTTTTCTGACCATTCCGACAACGTTTGAGAATTCACGAGATCTCTTGTCGAGGGTCCATGCGATAACAGACCGTGCAAAGGCCATACATTCTGGAATCGGTCCTATGTTCTTCTATAACCTTGCGCAGGTAATACCACCGGTTGTTCTTGAAGCGCTGTTTCGTACCGCTGCAAGATCCGAGTTGTTCAATGTCGCGCCACCACTGTTTAACTACGTGGTGTCAAATGTTCCCGGTCCCAATTTTGACCTGTTCATGGCGGGAAACCGTCTGGAACGAATGATACCGCTGGCTCCGGTTGCAGACGGATCAGGGATAACGTTCGCATATCTCTCGTATAAAGGTATGATCGATCTCGGTTTGACGGTCGATCCAAACCTATACGCATTTGCCGAAGAGTTCCCAGTTCGAGTCGATGAAATTCTAACTGAGCTTCTAAGAAACGAGTGAGACTGCGGCCGGTCGGGTGTATTCTGTTTTACGGCGCGGCTGACCTTGCGCGTGAAATGCAGCGCTAAACTTTTAGTACTCAGTGCGGACGTGGCTCAGTTGGTAGAGCATCACCTTGCCAAGGTGAGGGTCGCGGGTTCGAATCCCGTCGTCCGCTCGGCATATGTAGGTTCTAGGGGACTCCGGAAGGAGTCCTCATTGATTCTTGACACCATTTCCTTTCAGTTTGGTGGCTATTTCGGTGTCAGTGCGTAATCCAAGTACTGACAGCAGTGGCTTTTTGTCAACCCGGGGCTGTCGAATCGGTGGCAAATTGAGATTGGACGTCTCAATGCAATTGCTTATTCGCAGCACGGCGTGAGGTGGTTCCCCCGGGATGTGATCGCTTGAGGCGACCTGGCTGGGCTGTCGTGAATCTAGCACTTCGTCGTTGGACACGATGGCGATGCGGTGTTGGAGCCTTGACCGTTACTCGGGCAATTACTTGGTAGAACAGGTATTTGGAGACTTCAACTAGAACCAAATAGCTTAGTATCATGCCCATCAGAGCAAGAAAGAACAGAGGGGGAAGTGGTCGAAATCCGAATGGGGAAGCCAGCGGGGTATACGGGATCGTGGCGCCAGCCACGGCAATGACCAGGACGGATGCAATCAGCGGGATGCTCGGTTTGCTCTTGTAAAATGGGAGGCGTTTCGTCCTAATCGCGAGGATAATCAGGGTTTGTGTGGCCAGAGACTCTATGAACCAGCCGCTTTGGAAGAGCGACTCGCGAGCATGAAAAACAAAGAGCATCAGCCCAAAGGTGAGGAAATCGAATATCGAGCTTATGGGGCCAAAGATGAGCATGAACTGCCTTATGAAGTGCACATCCCAAAGTGTCGGTGCCGTGAGCTGCTCAGAATCAATGTGGTCGGTTGGAATGGCAAGTTGGCTCACACCATACAGGAGGTTGTTGAGCAAGATCTGGCTCGGCAGCATAGGCAGAAAAGGTAGAAGTGCCGATGCCCCGGCTGCACTGAAGACGTTTCCGAAGTTGCTCGAGGTTTCCATCAGGACGTATTTCATGGTGTTGGCAAAGATCTGCCGTCCCAGGACTACGCCGTCGGCAAGGACATCGAGATCCTTTTCGAGTAGTATGACATCGGATGCGTCCTTTGCGATATCGGCCGCGGTGTCAACCGTTATGCCAACATCTGCTGCGTGAAGAGCAAGCGCGTCATTGACGCCGTCCCCAAGAAATGCCACACCGCCTCGCTCCTGACGGAAGATCCGAACGATTCGCGCTTTGTGTTCGGGGCTGACGCGTGCAAAGATCGTCGTCTGCTGCCCTATGTGGAAAAGCTCGGCGTCGTCGAGTTTGTCTATCTCACTCCCTGTCAAAATGCCCCGAACACGTATGTTCAGCGACTTGCAAACAGCACTGGCAACATCTGGATGATCACCGGTTACGATGCGCAGGGCGATTCTCAGGGACGAGAGCCGTTTCAAGGATTGTTTCGCATCTGGTCGAGGGGGATCCTCGAAGACCAGCACTCCTTGAAGGGTCAAGCGGCACTCGTCGTCAACTGTGATCCGTTGTTGGCTGCCGACCTCTTTGGAGGCAATTGCAATGACCCGATGTCCTGCCCTGAATTCTTCGGTAACGCGGTTTGCCATGTCGCTCGTGTCGTTGCTGCATAAGCTGAAGATCGCGTCGGGTGCACCCCGAGTCAAGAGCACGTGCTTTCCTTGGATGGTGCATAGCGACGAAGAACGCCGTCGCTCATGATCAAACGGTAGAAGTTGTTCGCGCGTGGCGTTTGATAACAATTTGCGGCGATCGGCTGTTGATGTGGCTTCCCAAAGCGCTCCGTCCAGGGGGTCAGGGAGGTGGTCATCTACCGAGCTGGGAAATGTTCCCATGCTAGCAAGGCCGTATTGGCGGATTTCGACTCCGGGGGCAGCGGGAACCTCATGTGAGAATGCGATTTTCCCAGTCGTGAGTGTGCCTGTCTTGTCAGTCAGCAGAAGGGTCATGTCACCAAGGTCCTCGATGCAAACAAGGCGTTTCACGAGCACCTTGCGTGCTTTGAGAGCATGCGACCCGGCTGCCAGGCTCGTTGAAACGACTGCCGGAAGTAGTTGCGGGCTGAGCCCCACGGCGATCGCGAGGGAGAAAAGGAGTGCGTCGATAAGCCGCCTGTGTAGTAAGAGGTTCATCGCGAAGATTACTGCTGTCAGAGATAGTGCAATTCGGATTAGCAGCAGTGAGAATTTGGAGAGACCCTGTTGAAATTCGGTCTGGGGTGCCTGCTGAGACAGCTGCAGGGCGATCCGACCAAACGCTGTGGACTGGCCAGTGGCAACTACTATGCCCGAGCCATGGCCGTGACTGACGACTGTACCCATGAGTGCGCACGAAGAAAGGTCTGACACGGTTCGAAGGTCGCTGAGTGGTTCCGCCGTTTTGGATCTTGGTGCGCTTTCTCCCGTGATAATCGATTCATCACATTCGAGATCGTCCTGATGGACGATCCTGATATCAGCAGGAACAACCTGTCCTAGGGCGAGTTCAATGACGTCTCCTGGAACAAGATCTGCCACGTCTATCGATATGAGAATGTTCTCTCTGCGCACGTAAGTCTGGTGCCGGATCTGGTTGTGAAGTTCCTGAGCTGCCCGCTCCGCTCGGTACTCGTTGACAAAGCCTAGACCTACCGACATGCAAAGAATGATCCCAATGATGATGGCACTCTCGTGCTCCCCGAGGAAGTACGATGCAGCTGCGGTTGAAGCCAATAGCACCAAGAGCGGAGACTGCACTTGGTGAAGGAGCACTCGGGCTGCCTGGGCCCTGTGGTGGCGGAGCGCATTTGCTCCGAATTGAAGTCTGCGCGAAATGACTTCGCTCTCTGTCAGTCCCGAAGGCCGCGTTCCGAGAGCTTCGTATGCGGCCTCTGCTGCCATTCGAGAGGCAGATACAAGATCGACACTGCCATTTGGCGAAGGGTCCATGGCATATCTTCCTGCACGGCAAGCTTTCCCTGCCAATGCAGGACCTCAATACAAGTCTAGTAATCGGTCTCTTCCCAGTACAGGAGAACCTTTGTGATTAGGACTTCTGAGTCAGTGGCCGCATTGACAGTCTGGTTGACTGGCTCGGTGATTTGAGAGACTTGTGTATTTCGCCGAAGTAAGCCTGCATGCAGCTGCCCGGACTGCGCGTCGAGTGGTTGATCACCCCGCGCGGCAAACCCCGTCCGTGAGGGCGGGGAAGGATAGGTGCGCCCAGCATGGGCGCAATCTTGGAGGTGAAAGTCCTCCCGTGAGCTGACCACAGCGAACGAAGTGAAACACAACTGCGCAAGGGTGACCGAGCGTGGGAAGGAAGTGTGGAGCGAATCTGTGAGCCGATGGACAAGAACCAGATATGAGGCGTGGCCTATCAGGGCGAGCGGGCACTTCGCCGCGAAGCTCTTGTGGTCAAGGAGAAGCTGCGTAGATCTGGCGGTTGTGCAGAGAAGGATTGCGTTCTTACCTGGGGAGATCTCGCCTTGTGCCTGAAAGGGCAACGATCCGAAAAGGATCGGAGCGAGAAGTCAGCAGAGGTCATACTAGCTGAGCAATCAGTGAAGGGCCGAACGAGAAGGAGAGCCCGAAGTTATGACACTTGGACGTGTGGTGCATCAGATGCCCCGGGCAGCCGGGACGGGTCGAGGTAGGAACAGGTGAAGCCTGTAGCTGATACGACTCGTGATGAAACACGTCCGGCACAGAAACAACAAGAAGGCTCAGGGCGAAAGAATCTGTTGGAACAGGTGCTCTCGCGTGAGAACATGGCCAAGGCGTGGAAACACGTCAAAGCCAATAAGGGAAGTGCAGGA
>JAJZBG010000017.1:0-14383 GCA_021799035.1 Actinomycetes bacterium
GTGCATCTGAATATCTCTTCGCCGGGATGGGCCAAGCATGCATGGAGCAATCTTTTCGCCCCTTGGAACGCGGAAGCAACCGTAATGGTATACAACTATTCGCGATTCGATGCACCGGCGATGCTAGACCAAATCCGGCGGTGCAAGGTTTCAACATTCTGCGCGCCGCCAACAGTGTGGAGGATGCTGGTGCAAGCAGATCTCAAGAATAAGCCGGAGTCATTGCGCGAGGTGGTGAGCGCGGGAGAACCCCTGAACCCGCAAATCATTGAACAAGTGCGCTCATCCTGGGGCCTAAGCATCCGAGACGGATACGGACAGACCGAAACAACTGCCCAGATCGGCAACACCCCTGGCCAGAAAATAGAACCTGGATCGATGGGGAGACCTCTTCCAGGCTACGTCATCACTCTCGTGGATCCGATCTCCGCTAAGCCGTCATCTGATGGCGAGATCTATTTGGATCTAGATACAAACCCGATCGGCTTGATGGTGGGCTACCGCGATGATCCGGAACTGAACGAAAAGGCCATGAGAGACGGCCGCTATCACACCGGTGACGTTGCTTCTATAAACAGTGACGGATACATCACATATGTTGGACGCACCGATGACGTCTTCAAGGCGTCTGACTACCGCATTTCGCCATTCGAGCTCGAAAGCGTGCTTTTAGAGCATGTGGCGGTAGTCGAAGCCGCAGTGGTCCCCTCGCCAGATCCAGTCCGTTTGGCTGTGCCAAAAGCTTACGTAACCCTTGCAAAGGGATGGGCGCCCGACCGAAAGACCGCATTCGAGATACTCCACTACGCCAGGGAAAACCTGGCTCCATACAAGCGGATCAGGAGGCTTGAATTCACAGACCTGCCAAAGACAATCTCTGGAAAGATCCGGAGGGTCGATCTGAGAGCCCGTGAAAATGAGATCCACACCGATGATGTCAAAGTCGATGGAGAGTGGAGGGACGACGACTTTCCCGAGTTGCGTTCCTAATCTTGAATGGGCTCGCAAATTTCCGGTGCACCTGAAAATCCTGTCATGAGGACACAAGACGGCTCGATCCAGATGGCACAACCAGCTTTGGGGATCGAGTCCGTAACCTCGTCCGTTGCTCTTAGACGGCATGCCACTTGCTTCTCAAAGATGCCGAGCCAGTTCAAATTTCGCATATTCGCTGGAACATGAGGCTGACAAGAACGCGGCACTGTCTGGCTTGGATAAAGAGCGCGACAGTGAATTCCGCGACCGTGCTTTGGAGCCACCAATTTTTTCGATTCGCCCGACCCCCTTTTACCGCAGCACCCCACTAAATCAAGAGCTAGACAAGTGGGTCAGAACTGGCTTCTTGCGCACCCCGCTGGAACCATGCAGTGGCGGCCAAGCTCGCCAAGCTGGCTATGCCAAGCCCGGCAATAAGCGTAGGAAGCACCACAAATGTCACGAGCGTTCCGAACAGCAGCGGGGCCGCCACCTGGGCTGCCCTGTTGACCATGGTACGGAGACCCACGGCTAAACCCTGATCTCTTGCTGGAGTTGCCCTGGCAAGAAGGCTTATCAAGGAAGTCTGAGAAATCCCATTACCCACACCGAAGATGACCATGCACAACGCCTGAAATACCATTGACGACGAGAGTGGAACTGCAATGAAGACAACCGCCATCCCAAACAGACTGACGTATAGAAGCTGACGATCATCGAACCTGCGATGCAGCCTCCCGCTCATCGCGGCAGCCCCGGCACTCGCAGCAGAACCAAGCGAAAGCACGATCCCGATGGACAGTGGGTCCCAGCCTAAATGATGGAGGAATACCACATAAAAGGAGTTTCTTATCGCGATAAGAGCAAGCCGAATTATAGAGCCAAGGATGGAAAGCCTGATCGAAGGAAAGACGAGAAGCCTGAAAGCACGCCCAAAGTTGCGGCTTTCTGAGGAGCTTGATTTTTCGGAGGGCGAGGCTTTCTGCTTTGCAGTGTTGAAAGTGGCTTCTCCGGTAACTGAAAATGCCACTAGGAAGATTGCTGCAGCCGCAACAACGAAAGCCATGTTCATGCTTGTGCGGGATATCAAGAGGCCCGCAAGAAATGGGCCTCCGAAATTGCCGACCTGGGCCGACATGCTGAGCCAGCCTATTCTGTGAGCACGTCGGCCCACGTTCTCGCGCTCCCTTGTAACTGATGTCTGGGCGCCAATCCACGCTGCCGAACGCCCGAGCCCGGCAAACATCTGCCAGAAGCCGAATAGCCATACGTTTCCAACTGCGATGCTCAGCAAGGTGGCTGCTGCTGCAGATACAGATCCGATGAGCACGATCTTCCTGCTGCCTAGACGATCTGCGGCCGCACCAATTGGAATTGCGAACACCATCGGCGCCACAGAGACAGCTGCCACGTCAACGCCTAAGGCAAAAGCCGATCCATGCAGATGCAGAACCCACAGGGGGATGAGCAGCATCACCATCGACTGTGAAGTTCTTTGTCCAATGCCAATGCTAAAAACTAGATTTGCGGAACGGCGAGAGATCCTGAACCCCCTGATAGCGTCATGGCAAGATTTCTAACGGTTCAATCATATTTCCATTTGGACCAATTAATCACCCTGACTGACTTCGGAAGCCGCAAGATCAAAATCGCGGGAACCGCATCGATAACTCAGAAAAGAGATCGCACGAATAGAGTTCGATCATGCTACAAGTTGAGCCATCCTGAACGCGTGGCTCGAAGCCGCTGAGCTCCTGAAAGCCTAGGCCCTCATGCCAAGCTCTCGGTAATATAGCGAGAGCGTGTAATCGTCAAAAGCCACCAGACGAACAAGCTCTAAGTTAACCGGCTCAAACTCTATCAGAGTCGCAACTGCCACTTGGGCAGCTTCTTCGGCTGGGTATCCATAGATTCCGGTGGATATTGCCGGAAAGGCCAATGATGCTGCCTTCAATTCCTCCGCCACCTCGCAACTGCGCCTATAGCACGAAGCAAGAGCTTCTTTCTCGCCGTGCCTACCATCCCTGTACCGCGGCCCCACCGTGTGAATAACCCATTTAGCCGGAAGCGAAAACCCTGGAGTCACCTTTGCATCGCCAGTGGTACAGCCACCCAGCCTCGCGCATGCGGCGTGCATTTTGGCGGCGCCGGCCGCCCGGTGGATTGCTCCGTCTACGCCTCCGCCCCCGGCAAGGGCCGAATTGGCTGCATTGACAATCGCATCCACGTGCTGTTTGGTGATGTCCCCAAGAATCGCCTCAACCTTCATATCTGCAATTTTGGCATCTTGAAGTCGACTAGAAGGAGCATTCCGCCAAATCATGGCAAACTTTCCGCCGACTAATTCATTTAGGCATCACTCGGATTGCAGCTTGTTTTTCACAGGACCGTCATCCCGCGAGGCCCAAGACGCCAGAGAAAACTGCTGTTGTGCCAGCTTTGGTACGAGACCGCTTCACTAGTCTAAGCTAAGCCACTCTCTAATCGACTCCGAGTGCTCCCCGAGAGTGGGAGGGGGGCTGTGACTGTCCTTCCCCCGGTCGAATTGGAGGGGATTTCCCGGCAAGCGGATGTTGCCAAGTGTTGAATGAAGCGTCTCGATAATCATCTTCTCGGCAATTACTTGGGGATCTTGATATACCTTGTCCAGGCTTCTAACCTCTCCGACGGGCACACCAATTGCTGAAATTCTCTCCACCGCCTCCTTTACTGAAAATCTGGAAAACGACTCCTCGATCAGAGTCGCCAAAAGCCTGCGGTTTACAACCCTGTCAGGATTGGTGGCAAATCTACTGTCGTCGGGATCCAACCCCGCAATACGTGCAAACTTGGACCAGAGCGAGTCGTTGCCAACTGCAATTTGAATGAACCCATCCTTGCAGCGGAAACTCCCATATGGAGCAACGGTCGGATGAAGATTCCCCTCTGCATAGGGGACCTCATTAGCCACCAACCACCTAGTCCCTTGATAGGCATGCACGGCAATGGCGCTCGCAAGAAGTGACGCGGCCACAACCTGGCCCTTCCCAGTCCTTTCCCTTTCGAAGAGCGCCGAAGTGACTCCCAGGGCACCGAAGATGCCAGTCAGAATGTCTGTTATGGGAACTCCGACCTTGGTCGGGGTTTCGGGGTCGGGGCCCGTGAAGCTCATCAAGCCTGATTCACCCTGGATTATCTGGTCGTAACCAGGCCTGAACTTGTCTTTTCCGATGTGCCCAAATCCGGTAATGGAGAGGATTATCAGCCGTGGATTCATCTCCAGCAACGCTTCATGGCCGATTCCCAGCCTTTCGAGAACGCCAATCCGGAAATTCTCGATCAAGACGTCTGCCTTTGAAACCAGCTTCTTCAAAAGAGTCAGATCGTCGCTGTCACGAAAATCAAGGACTATTGATTCCTTGTTGCGGTTGGCACTGAGAAAATAGGCGCTCTCCCTGGCGCTTTCAGGCCCAACGAAGGGAGGTCCCCAGGCCCGGGTATCATCTCCACTTCCAGGACGCTCAACCTTTATTACCCTTGCACCCATATCACCCAGCAGCATCGCGGCATAAGGGCCCGAAAGAACCCTGGACACGTCTACTACTAGAACCCCGGAGAGTGGGCCAGATGCCAAACGCTCATCATTCATTCTGCCATCACCTGGACAAAAGCAGAATCAGTGACCGCTCCATCTATTTGCATTTTCGATCCTTCAGCCACAGTATTCGACATCAAATCAAAAATCTCCATTCCTAAACGCATTGGCGGTACTCAGCCTCCACCAGCTCCACCTGGTGCAGCCTTGCGGAGCTTTCCGGCCACCGCCAGATGGTCCCTCTTGGTAGGGGCAGCTTCAGGCCGCGCTGCTTCGACAGCAGCCTGGTCAATCTCGGCGAAGATCGTCTCAGCTAATGGCTGGGATGCACTGGCAACTATATCCCCTAGCGGATTGACGATCATAGAATTCCCGCAATGCTCCGAGCTGATGGCATTTGCCATCACAACGTAGCAGGCGTTGTCTTGAGCACGGGCACGAAGCCTTACCGGAATCAGGTACTCGAAACTCCGACGAATTGCAGACGAGATCACAATTAGATCAGCACCTTCGCCGGCAAGGTGAAGTGCGATCTCCGGAAAGGCGTATTCGAAACACACCATGGGTGCCACCGCGAGCCCGGTTCCTGAAAGCAATACGGGTGAAGCTGGCCGATCACCAGCCAGGATTCCGCTTTCGAGTTCGTGACTTGTCGGCGTCATCTTGCGGTGCTTGGATACAAGAACACCGGTATCAAATATCAGCTCGGAGTCGTAGAAACCTTCTCCAGATTCTTCAAGATCTGCAAATGCAATTGCTGTGCCAAGCTGACCACTCAGATAAGAGATGCGGTCAAAGATCGGATCGGGAAAAGGAAGCGATCCAGCTGCTCCATTTTGGAACCACGAAATGTCATATCCATTCAGAGCACATTCCGGCAACACGATCAGCCGCGCGCCCTCCCCTGCTGCAAGGCGGATCCTTTCTTCGGCCTTCTCAAGATTCTCGTAAGGCCTTCCTGGCACAGACTCCATTTGAATAGCAGCTACGCGCATGGTCCGTCCACCATTTCATCAAAGCACCTTGGACAGGAAAGCTTGAGTACGTTCCTGTTTTGGATTGAAGATCACTTCATGCGGAGATCCCTGTTCCACCACCACGCCATCGTCCATGAAGACTATGGAATCTGCCGCTTCCCGAGCAAACCCTATCTCATGCGTTACCACGATCATGGTGTAGCCGTCTCCGGCCAGCTGCTTCATCACATTGAGAACCTCGCTCACAAGTTCAGGGTCAAGTGCGCTGGTAGGCTCGTCAAACAGAAGCAGTTTCGGCTCCATGGCCAAGGCTCGGGCAATTGCAACTCTCTGCTGCTGGCCTCCAGACAACTGACTGGGATAGGAGTCTCCTTTTCCCGCCAAACCAACCCTTTCCAAAAGCTCCTTTGCACGAGCCTCGACGATCCCACGTTTCTGCCGACGAACTAGAACCGGCGCCAAAGCGAGGTTCTCGAGCACTGTCATGTGCGCAAAGAGGTTGAACTTCTGAAAAACCATCCCTATGTCCGCCCGCCTCAGAGCTATCTCGTTCTCTGGCAGCTCATGAAGACGGCCCTTGTGTTCTCTGTAGCCCACAAGCCGGCCGGCCACCCATACCTGGCCCGAATCAATCTTTTCCAGGTGATTTATGCAGCGAAGAAGTGTGGTCTTTCCGCTTCCCGAAGGACCAAGTATGCAAACGACCTCTCCAGTTTTGACCTCCAGGCTTACTCCGCGAAGGATCTCCTGCGAGCCGAAGCACTTTCGCACGTCGACGACACGGCACATCGGTTCCCCCTCAGAAGGCATGGAGACCGACTCAGTGCGTGAAGCGCGGATCATTGGATTTGCCTTTCACTTGCTCCCCTAGCTTCCGACGCAGGCTCTGCAACGGCGTCAAAGGCAGTCTTCTAGACCCTCCTTTAGCAAAGTGCCTCTCAACGTAGAACTGACCGACAGTCAGCACAGTTGTCACTGCCAGGTACCAGAGACTTGCGACAATTAAAAGAGGGATGGTCTGGTACGTCCTTGTGTAAATGATCTGAGCCGTAAACAGCAACTCAGGAACTGATATTACGCTGACAAGTGAGCTGCTCTTGAGCATGCCGATCGTCTGGTTGCCAGTCGGAGGGATGATCACTTTCATGGCCTGCGGCAGGACGATCCGCCACATAACCTGAGAACGCCTCATGCCAAGGGAGTACGCCGCCTCTATTTGCCCCTCATCGACCGACAGGATCCCCGCCCGCACGATCTCCGCCATATAGGCGCCTTCATTCAGTCCAAGACCCAAGATGGCAGCGACATAGGTTGTTATGAATGCATTTGCACTTCCAGAGACAAACCCAGGACCAAAGGGTATGCCAATTGACAGGGTTGGGAATAGTGCCGAGAGGTTATACCAGAAGATCAGCTGCACCAGAAGTGGCGTTCCTCGGAAAAACCAGATGTATGCCCAGCTGGTCGTAGAAAGGACCTTATTTGGAGAAAGCCGCATAACGGCAAGGACAATGCCAAGCAGAATACCTATCAGCATGGCCATAACAGTCAGCTCTATCGTTCGCACTAATCCCATGAGGATCGAAGAGCTGCTGAAGTACTGGCCTACTACACCCCACTGAAACCTTGGATTGGTTGCAATCGTATGGGCAAGCATCGCGAGCGCAACTGCCACGGCAGCGGCTCCGATCCAGCGTCCCGGGTGCCGAACCGGCACCGCTTTTATATCGGTCGCTGGCGTCGCCGCTGCATAATCGCGCCCTCTATGTGCTATCTCATGATCTGGAAGCACCACGCGCCCCATTCTCTACTGGGAGGCGCTCTGCGGAAGGATTTGGGCCTGCGTTACCGCTCCAGGCTGCTCGCCCCACTTGGCAAGTATCTTTCCGTAGTTGCCGTTAGCGATCATCTTGTTGAGCGCCCCCTGAAACGCCTTTAGAAGCCCGGCTGGCGCTGCCTTGGGAAACTCGATTCCAAGTGACGCCATACTGTAAGGCGCTCCGACAGACTTCAGAGCTCCGTGCGACTGTCGCACGAGATACGGGACTATCTGCGATCCTGCCGTCGACACCTGGGCTCGACCGCTGGTTAGAGCCAGGATATTCTGGTTCTCGGTCTGGTATCTCTGGATCTCGAGTGCCGGCTTCCCGACAGATGTGCACTGGGTGCTCTGTGCCGTCGCAGTCTTGTCTTCGAGCGAGCCGGCCTCAACCGCCACCTTCAAACCACAGAGGTCAGAGAGGCCATTGATCGTAATGGTGCTACTCGACGGCACCAGAAAGCCGATTCCGCCGTTGAAATAGGTAACGAAATTCACAACCTGCTGCCGCGCGGCGGTCGCCGTCGCCGATGACCAGCCAAGGTCGTAACGACCCGCCTGAAGTCCGGGGATGATGTTCGCGAATGCGGTGTTCACAAAATTGAATTTGAGACCCAGCATCTGTCCCACTGCGCTGGCCAAATCTGGGTCAAACCCGACAATGGTCACGTTGTCACTTGCGAAGTACTCGTCCGGCGGATAGCTCGCATTAGCAGCTACAGTCAGAGTTCCCTTCTGGCGGATCGAAGACGGTACAAGATTGGCAAGAGTGGGATCGTACGCCTCCCTTATTACAGCTGATGCTGAGGAGCTTGATCCGGTCGACGTAGTCGAGCTGCCAGTCGGCGCAGCTGCAGACGACCCCGTAGAACTCGAGTTCGTGCTGCCGCAGGCCGCCAAGAGAATCGCCATCGTCGTTACCCCGGCAACCCCTAGTGGCCTAGCACGCCCCCGAATAACGTTGGTTAATAGTTTCATTTGATTTTTCCTCCTAGATGTTTCAATTGGCTTTTTGTGGGGTTAGTTAGTTTCTCGGCTTGTCGCCATGGTGATTAGTTGAATCCGGGATTTCCACTTCGAGAAGAGGCGCATATTGTTGAGAACCGAAGATGTCCGGGTCGCCGGCGCTTCCACTCGGAAAAGCTCTACGAAGTGTGAACTTGATCGCGTGTGCAGGATCGAAGTTGACAAACTCGACGATCTGAGACTCGTCTACGTTGTATAAGCGCGCGACTGCTTCAGGAGTCAACGCCATTGATTCGCAGACCATCTTGTATGTGTCGAGGTCGGGAAAAATAATATCGAAGGTAACAAGGTCTACACCAGCGTTCTTGCTTCGGATTGTCTTAGCAACATTTCTCAGCTGCATCACTATCTCGATCCTTCCAATCCTCGTGGGGAGACTCCCGCATGCGTCGTATGGATCGGGAAGAGTTCGAGAGGGTCTTCCACAGGCATCAGATGGTTCAACGTCCAGCTGCATGCAGGCTTGGCTCTCAGGACCTCGTCGAACAGGAACGCAACACTTCCAGCAGTCCCCTTCACCGCCGGCAACCGGGCGTAGAACAACTGGCGTGTGGCAGTCATGCAGATCGCCTCTGCCGCATCATCAGTCGGCGCCACGGCTTCCACTACCAAGCCGACCTCGTGGCCGGGAACAGGATGCGGCTCCCACGGGCCCATGACTCCGTCGATTCCATATCGATGAAACTTGAGAGAGTAACCAGCTTCGCCAAAGGCTTTGACTACCTCTGCTCTCGACCACGCAATCACTGCGTCGATATGTTCGATCGTATAAGGGTCCCTGATGCCAGCGAAGCCGATGTACCTCGCGCCTACCCTTCCAGCACCCTCCAATTTGACCATTAGTGGATCTGTCGGAGTGAAAACAGCCCCTGTCACCCGGGTCGTGCGCTCGTCAAACTGCTCATAGAGACAGTTGCTCATGTCTAGCTGGCCCCCAAGAACGTTCTCATAATAAGGGTTGGAACGCTCGTACATCGCATGGCTCGAGACTGACGCCACCGTGCACATCTGATCCGGATGCATAGCCTTGACCTTGATATCCTCGTTGGTAATCGTCCCCAATACGCTCTCTTTTCCCCCATAAGGCTCGGCGCAAAACGACGCACATTCGAGGAGCTTGCCCAGGTGGTAGGAGGAGGCTTCCTCGAAGCCGGCACGTATTGCCGGTGCTGCAAAGATCGCCGAATCGCTGCAGCGCCCCCCAATTATCACGTCAGCCCCCATATCCAAAAGCTCGATGAATGGATGCACGCCGGCCACAGCAACAACCCTGTCGGTGACATCCAAATCTTCTACGCTGAGAGGTGCGCGACCATCGAGCCCTGGCATGACTGTTCCGTCCCGCAGGCGAGCTGCTAGCAACTCTTGTGGCACCTCGGAATAGAAGTATCCGACAGTGAATTCGGGCAGCTGGTGCTCCTCGGCAATCTCCTTGATCAACTTGACATACAGATCGACCCTGCTGTTAGCTCCTGAATCCCCCGCCGAACCTATGATCATTGGAACTCCGAGTTGCCTTGCCGCAAGCAGCATCTGCTCAAGATCGGAACGCTGCCAGGCGAGAGGACTGGTCGAGTAATCAAGGGCCAGCGGAGACGCTCCTACATCGCTGCTTCCCGAATCGGCAGCAATCACATCAGGAAGCTCGGCCAAGCCTCTGTGGAAGCTATCTGGCCGAAGGGGAGCAAAGCCAAGGTGCCCGTTAGTAGATAGAAGCTTCATCAGATCCATCCCTCCGGGCAAAATTCAAAGATGGACAGATCACCACAATTTTCGGATTCGTCTGCACAGAACCGCCCCTAAACTTCTGGTCTAGATCGGTCTAGACCGCACTAGACCAGACTCTAACATGCGATATGTTTATAGTCAAGGCAGGAAAATGAAAAACTTCCTTATTGCTTTCCCCCTTCACATATAGCTGCATAGACCGTAGAATCCCATTAGTTCGACTAGTGGGTTTATTCAACCGATCGCTGCGAGACAAGGAGATCTGGTGGTTCAGAATACCGAAAAGGCCAACTTGCCCGCACACCCGAAGGCTCCGGCCCTGACGGGAATAGCGCTGCGTCACGAATTGGTCTACGAGGACCTCTGCACGCGAATCCGCTCAGGCGAATACCCGCTTGACACGCAGCTTCCTGGCGAGCGCGAGCTTGCAGCGATTTACGGAGTCAGCCGGGTCACCATCAGACAGGCCCTTGCCAAGGCAGAGCAGGACGGCATTGTTACGAAAGTTCCCGGTCTCGGCAACTTCGTCTCCAGGCGCAGGGTGGCCCAGGACCTCACATATATGCAGACCTTTCGAAGCGTTATCGCTGCACTAGATATGCATCCGAGCTACACAGTACTGAAAACCAGCTGGATAAAGGCTCAGACTGATGTAGCAGAACGTTTGAGGCTTTCTGCTGGAGAGAGAGTCCTCCAGGTGGACTCGCTTGGAATGGCAAGCGGAAGACCCATGGCTGGGTACTGCTCGCTGCTATCTCCCAGCATCGCTCGACAGATTCAACCAATGCTCAATGACGAAGCCCGCAGCACCTACGAGCTAGCCGCGACGATTCTCGGGGTCGATCAGCTGCAAGTCGAACAGACTTTTCAGGCGATCACGGTGGATGAGGACACCGCAAAACTGCTTCAGGTTGCCACCGGGTCAGCCGCCCTTAAAGCTTCAAGCATCTTTGCGCTACCTAGCGGTCAGCCCATTGAATTTCGCACGGCAGTCTATCCAAGTGGCCGTTACAGCTTCAACGTGCGTCGAACTGTAGCTGTGCCAAAGAACGAGTCAAGAGATGGCTGAGTTACATGGCCCGTCCAGCTGACAAGCGCGAGAGCGCTCCCCGAAACAATCTGGAAGCCAAACGACAGTTTGAGTTGATGCTCGCGGCCTCTAGAATCCTGATCTTGATTCCTGTAGTGGTGCTTCTTGTCGCAGCGCTCGGCACATTCGTCTACGGCACCGGCCTCTTTGTGTCCACGATCCACGATGTGGTTTCCAGACCACTTCCCCCTAGTCACAAAATTGGAGAGCTGCTGATCGTGGTAGACCTCTTCCTGATTGGGGCGACGCTGATTATTGCCAGCGTCGGATTCTACGAACTCTTCATCAACCGCATAGACACTAAAGGGGCAGGCCAGCTGCCCGGCTGGCTGCAAATGCGCGATCTCAACGACCTCAAAGCAAGGGTTATCGCCATGATAATTCTGATTGCAGCCGTGGATTTCATACAGGTTCTAGTCGGCACGAATGATGGAAGGCAGATCCTTGAGCGCGGCACTGGAGTTGCGCTAGTGATTGCGGCCCTAACCGTCTTCATGCGGTTCAGCTCCCAGACTCACGAAGACGGAAGCTAGAAGCTCCTGACCCAAGTGGATCGAGGGTGCTGGACACATGTGCTCTCGTTGGATACACTGTGACAAATGCGGGTTTGGAGCGCGCTTGCTTCGCCGTATTCGTCGGATGAGGTTCCGACAGGTTCGTCCTAAACCGCTCTTATCGAGCTAATGGCCTCTACATAGTTCTAAATGCAGTTGGAACGATGTGGAGGTTTCATTTTGGGGAACTTGAACTTGTCACCAATCACGGTCCAGGCAATTCAGGTACTGACAATCGTTCTTTTTGCACCGCTGATCAGCGGAGTCATCTCCAAAATCGCTGCCCTGATTCAGGGACGGAGAGGGCCCAGAATCCTTCAGCCATACTATGACCTCATAAAGCTCTTCCGAAAGGAGACGCTGGTCCCGGAACACTCAAGCTGGGTATTCCTGATGGCACCGATTGCCGCCTTCGCATGTTACCTGACTGTGCCGCTCTTGATCCCAGTGCTCACCACCTTTGGACTTCCCCTCGGCTACATGGGCGACATCCTTGGAGGCGGCTTCATACTCTCCCTTGCGGGCTTTTCCGTGGCACTTGCTGGAATCGAATCCGATGCCCCCTTTGCGCAGTTGGGAGGCAGCAGAGCAATGACGTTCGGAGCGCTCATCGAACCCACGGTCCTCTTCGTCGTATTTGCGGCAGGGATTATCACCTCAACCGACTTGCCTTATGCAATGGCCGCCACTGTCAGGTCCTCGACAAGCGAGATTGTCCGTCCGGCACATGTCCTTGCAGCAATTGCGTTTTTCATGGTAGTGCTGACGGATACAGGCCGCATTCCGGTTGAGAGCCACTCAGGCACCATAGAGTTCGGGATGATCGATGAGGGTCGCACTCTTGAACACTCTGGAGCCCCCTTTGCCTTGCTCAAGTGGGGATCGGCGATGAAGCAGATGATCCTTTACACGATTCTCATTGATGTCTTCATAGCCCCTTGGGGACTTGCCAGCACCACTGGATTAGTTTCGGTTCTGGGGGCTGTTCTCGCTCTTGTGCTTAAGGCAACCTTAGTCGGAACAATTTTCGCAATCATCGACAACTCTTTCTCGAAGCTCCGCCTCTTTAAGATCACAGAATTCCTCGCGGCGGCATTCCTCCTTGCTGCACTATCCGTACTTGTCTTCTTTCTCGGAGGTGGATGATGCAGGCGCCAGCCCCTTCCTCGTTTGCCGGAATTTCAGACCTCATAGCCGTTCTCGTACTCCTCAGTGCATTCGCCATGTTCCGTGCCCAGCTCCTACGCTCACAAGTGAGGCTCTATGCCGGCCAGTCGGTTCTCGTAGGCATATTGACCGGGTTCCTTGCAGCCACTCACCATATTGCAGAGTTGTATGTTTTTGGAGCCATCTCGATAATCCTGAAGGTCGTAATCGTTCCCAGCGTAATCATTAGGTTTCTAGACCGATCAGAGACGAACCTCTCGAGCAGCACCTCCATGGGCATCGCATCAATGACGCTCATTGCTATAGGAGTGGCCGTCGTCGGCCTTTTCACAATGGATTCAATACACTTTGAGTCCACAGCGCTGCCAACAACCGCTCTCGCAATTTCAGTGGCGACAGTCCTGGTTGCATTTTTGCTGGCAATATTCCGATCAGATGTCGTTTCCCAGGCCATCGGCTTCTTGTCCATGGAAAATGGGGTTTCAGTGGCCAGCCTCGTTGTTGCCTCAGGAATTCCCTTGGTCATCGACATAGCCTTCCTCTTCGACCTTCTGGTGGCGGCAATCGTATTTGGCCTGATGATGAGGGTCCATCATGCGCGTGCAAAGACCCTCTCCACTGAGCTTTTAGATCGGCTGAAAGGATAACAGATGCAGATTGCGATGATAGGGCTTGCCACGGCTGGACTTGTAGCGGCAATAGCCGCTTGGCTGTTTCCGGAACGTCCATCGAAATTCGTCACAATTGGCGGAGGGGCAGTCTCTTTGGTTCTGGCTGTCTCGCTTATCTCCAAAGTGTCTGACGCCGGACACGCGTCGGTGGGAACGCTCCTCTATCTCGACCCACTCTCCCTCGTATTCTTGATTCCAACCTGCTTTCTTTACCTGGCCACGGCCATATTCAGCGCGGGCTATGTCCGTCCACTCGCAGGCAGGGCTGGAGTCCGGTACGCGAGGCACTTCTATGCCGGGCTAAACCTGTTCTGCTGGGCGATGATCGCGGCATTGATCGTCAACGGTCTCGCGCTTGTCTGGGTCGCCATTGAAATAACGACGGTGGTTTCGGTTCTTCTGGTTGCAATTGACAACAATGACGGGGCAGCCGAGGCCGCTTGGAAGTATCTCCTTATCGCATCGCTCGGGCTGGGCATTGGGCTGATTGCCACAATTTTCATCTACGCAGCGGGATCTCATGCACTTGGATCGTCATATAGCCTTTCGTTCAATCTCCTTCTTGCCAACGCCACCAAATTCCCAGCTCAAGTTGTGCGCTTGGCCTTCGTTCTCGCGGTCATTGGCTACGGCACCAAGGTTGGCTTCTTTCCCGTTCATACCTGGCTCCCGGATGCCCACTCCGGTGTCGGCCTTGCTCTCCGGATCTCTTCTGTCTGTCAGCTTCTATGCGATACTGCGATTCTTCCAGATAACCGAAAGGACCGTAGGCAGCGCATTTCCCCGAGATGTCCTGCTTATA